>DBVS01000051.1:612-42099 GCA_002308235.1 Lachnospiraceae bacterium UBA1258 | reverse complement strand
ACCGAAGAGACCAAGAAGACCATGAAGAAGATTCTTTCCGACATTCAGGACGGTACCTTTGCAAAAGAGTTCCTTCTTGATATGTCTCCCGCAGGCAAGCAGGTTCACTTCAAGGCCATGAGAAAACTTGCAAGCGAGCATCCTTCGGAAAAGGTCGGCGAGGAAGTCAGAAAGCTTTACAGCTGGAACAACGAAGAAGACAAACTTATCAACAACTGATTTTAACAGGCAAAAAGGGAGCCTTATAAAGGTTCCCTTTTTTGGAGGATGATAACATGGGCATGACGATGACCCAGAAAATTCTGGCGAAACATGCGGGACTTGAAAGTGTCGTTGCGGGGCAGTTGATCGAGGCCGATCTTGATCTGGTACTCGGAAACGACATCACCAGTCCGGTTGCGATTAAAGAAATGAGTAAGATGAACACAGAGGGCGTTTTTGATAAGAACAAGATTGCCCTTGTTCCCGACCATTTCGTTCCGAACAAAGACATAAAGTCTGCGGAACACTGCAAATGCGTAAGAGAATTTGCGATAAAGAATCAGATCACAAATTATTTTGAAGTCGGCAAAATGGGTATTGAGCATGCTCTTTTACCGGAGCAGGGTCTCACCGTTGCGGGAGACGTAATAATCGGAGCCGATTCGCATACCTGTACTTACGGAGCCCTGGGTGCTTTTTCTACTGGTGTGGGAAGTACGGACATGGCTGCGGGAATGGCTACGGGCAAGGCCTGGTTTAAGGTTCCTTCCGCCATCAAATTCAATATTGTGGGGAAACCTTCCAAATGGGTCAGCGGTAAGGACGTGATCCTTCATATCATCGGAAAGATCGGTGTGGACGGTGCTTTGTACAAATCCATGGAATTTGTCGGAGAAGGTATTAAAAACCTTACCATGGATGACAGATTTACCATCGCCAACATGGCCATCGAAGCCGGCGCAAAGAACGGAATCTTCCCTGTGGACGATCTGACCGTTTCTTACATGAAGGAACATTCTAAGCGTTCTTATACTGTTTACGAAGCAGACGCCGATGCCGAATATGAGGAAGAGTATACCATTGATCTTGGCACTTTAAAGCCTACGGTTTCTTTTCCCCATCTTCCCGAAAATACCAGGACATTTGATGAGATCAAGGAAAAGATCAAGATCGATCAGGTGGTTATCGGTTCCTGCACCAACGGAAGGATCGATGATTTAAGATGCGCGGCGGAAATCCTTAAAAACAGGAGCGTTGCCGAAAACATCAGACTTATCGTTATTCCCGCCACTCAGAAGATTTATCTTCAGGCCATGGAAGAGGGACTCCTTAAGATATTTATCGAAGCGGGCGGTGTTGTAAGTACCCCTACCTGCGGACCCTGTCTCGGCGGTTACATGGGTGTTCTTGCGGAAAATGAAAGATGTGTATCCACCACCAACAGAAATTTTGTGGGAAGAATGGGTCATACCTCCAGCGAAATCTATCTTGCAAGTCCCGCAGTTGCAGCAGCAAGTGCCATCAGGGGATATCTTGCTTCGCCCTATGATCTTTAAACAGGAGTGTGTATATGAAGGTTAAAGGAAACGTTTTCAAATATGCCGATAATGTCGATACCGATGTAATAATACCCGCCAGATATCTTAATTCTTCTGACCCCAAAGAATTGGCGATGCACTGCATGGAAGATATCGACAAAGATTTTGTCAAAAATGTCAAAAAAGGTGATATAATAGTCGCGAACAAAAATTTCGGATGCGGTTCTTCCAGAGAACATGCCCCGATAGCCATTAAAGAATCAGGCATCAGCTGTGTTATAGCCGAGACTTTTGCCAGGATCTTTTACAGGAATTCCATCAATATCGGCCTTCCNNATCATGGAATGTACGCCTGCTGCCCGCGAGATCAAAGCGGGAGATGAGGTTGAGGTTGATTTTGATGAAGGTATCATCACCGACATTACCACAGGGAAAAGCTACAAGGGTCAGCCTTTCCCCGAATTCATGCAAAACATCGTTAGGGCAGAGGGCCTGATCAATTACATTAAAAACAAATAAGCGGAGATCGGCTTTTTGCAATGCTTTTTAATTCCTTTGAGTTTGTTGCGTTCTTTCCTATAGCGGCAGGGCTGTATTTTATATTGCCGAAGAAAATAAAGCCGGTTTGGCTTTTGTTTGCGAGCTATTTTTTCTATATGTGCTGGAATCCGGCATATATAGTTTTGATCCTTGCAACCACGGTCATAACCTTTGCTTCGGGTATCTTTATCGGCCGCGCTTCTTCCAAAGGCTCAAAGAAAGCTGTTTTAATAAGCGGGATTTCAGTCAATCTCGCCATTCTTTTTGTATTTAAGTATTTTGATTTCTTTATAGATAATCTGAACAGGGTTTTGGGAATTTTTAAGATAAATCCTGTTTCAAGTCCCTTTGATTTTCTGCTCCCCGTGGGTATTTCTTTCTACACTTTCCAGGCCATAGGTTATGTGGTGGATGTCTACAGGGGGAATGTGGAGTCAGAGAAAAACATTCTTAATTATGCTCTTTTCGTAAGCTTTTTCCCGCAACTGGTGGCAGGCCCCATCGAAAGGAGCAAAAATCTCTTAACCCAGATTAAAGCCATAAGAGAAAAGAATCTGTTTACCTTCGAAGCAGCGGTTTCGGGCTTTTCAAACATGCTTTTCGGCCTTTTCTTAAAGACTGTGATCGCAGACAGAGCCGCCATAGTTGTTGACAGGGTTTTCGGGTCTCACTACATGTTCGGGACCTTCGAGCTTTTGCTTGGCGCCCTCCTGTTTTCGATTCAGATCTACGCGGATTTCGCAGGCTATTCCCTTGTTGCCATAGGTGCCGCAAGGGTAATGGGCATCAAACTCTGCGAAAACTTCAATACTCCCTATTTTGCCGTCTCCGTTTCGGATTTCTGGAGCAGATGGCATATTTCCCTCAGTACCTGGTTTAAAGATTATGTTTATATTCCCCTCGGAGGAAACCGTAAGGGAAAAATTCGTAAATATATTAATCTTCTGATCACTTTCCTTGTCAGCGGACTTTGGCACGGAGCCTCCTGGAATTATGTGGCATGGGGCTTTATTCACGGTTTTTACAGGGTAGTGGGAGAGATTACCAAACCCTTTAAAGAAAGACTTTACGACGGTCTTAAGGTTAAAAAAGAAGCCTTCAGCTTTAAATTCGGCAAAGTATTGATGACCTGCATTCTTACGGGGTTTGCATGGATATTTTTCAGGGCCCGGTCTCTTTCCCTTGCTTTGTCATATATAAAGCGCATGATATTAAAATTCAATCCCTGGGTACTTTTTGATGAAAGCCTTTATACACTGGGACTTGACAGAAGAGAGTTCGGAATCCTTATCTTCGCACTTTTGATTTTGTTCGCGGTTTCAGTTATCAGATATAAGCGGAAGATCGATGTGGGTGATTTCCTGAACCGTCAGAACCTGTGGTTCAGATGGGTATGTTTGGTCCTTCTTTGTGTAGCAATCCTTGTTTACGGCGAATACGGCATTGATTTTGACTCGGCCAAATTCATTTATTTCGATTTTTAAGGTGTTTTATGGAGAAAAGAGCACTTATTATAAAAAGAATAATTGCGGTCCTTTGCTTTACGCTCATTTTGGGATTTTCGCTTTTTAAGACCTATGAGGTTTTGAAGTGGAAGGACACCACGGGAGATTATCTTTCATCAATGGAGCAGCTCTATCAGACGAAGGATGATCTTATTGATGTGGTCTTTGTCGGCAGTTCCCACGTTTATTGCGGCGTATACCCGTGCTTTCTCTGGGAAAAGCACGGAATTGCGGCCTTTGACATGGCTGTTTCCGGTCAGGACAAGGATTCTTCATATCATCACTTAAAAGAGCTTTTAAAGACCCAGTCTCCGAAGGTGGTCTTTGTCGATATGTACGGCCTTACCTTTGATGAGCATAAGATAGAGGGAAACATATACAGAAACCTTCTTTCCATGAAGACTTCCCTTAATTCCTACGGTCTTGTTAAGGACTATATCGGTAAAAAGGATATCAATGATTATCTTATACGCTGGCCCATTATCCATACCAGATACAAAGAACTTAAAAAGCATGATTTTGTTGAGTTTATACCAAACACCTTCGGCCGCGGAGAGGGCATCGATTTTCAGATTTCCGAGGAAAAACCTCCCCTTGGCAAAGACGATCCCTTTATGCCGGAGGAACTTTCCGAAAAGAACAGAAAGTGGCTTGAGTCTCTTTACGAGCTTTCAAAGAAAGAGGGCTTTGAACTCTGTTTCTTTGTGACTCCGTTTTTTAATACCAATCAAAGGCTTATGGACGCCGCCTGTGAGTTTGCAAATGACCATGGCATAAAATTTCTTGATTTTAACAGAGATGCAGATCTTATAGGCATCGATTATTCTACGGATTTTGCCGATTCGCTTCATTTAAACGCAACGGGAGCAAGAAAACTTTCCGAATATCTTGCAGATTTTTGCCTGAGTATTGCGAGTCTCCCCGACCACAGGGGAGATGCCGCCTTTTGGCAGTGGGATGCGGATCTTGAATATTTTTACAAAGAAAAAGCAAGGACAGATATGGAAAGAGCACCGAGTCTTGGCGCCTTTATGGATCTTGTAAAGGATAATCCCGACTATACCACCGTTATCAGCATCGAATACGAGGTTTCGGGTTCTCCGATAGATTATCATTCATATCTTGAACCCTACGGCGTTTCTAAGGAATCCTGCTTTTCGGGCGGAAAATGGATATTAAAAAACGGCACTCTCGAAAAGGTCTTCGAGAATACCGTTTCTGTTGATGCATATATTAAAGAACTGAGCGATCTTGATACTTTGTCGATCAAATTCGTAAGCGACGGATTTCCGGAGAATGTTCTCATCAATACTGTAAGTTACTCAAATGAGGGTAACTACGTATCCGTGCTCGTATATGACGAAAAGTTAAAAAGAGTTGTGATTCACACTTTCTTTTGATCAGCCCTGGAATACATCATTGTAGTAACCGGCTCTGGAAACAGGTTCGCCGCCCGCATTCAAATGGTTGGTGTCCCCGAGACGTTCCACTCTGAAAGCAGCGGTTCCGGGAACTCTTTCCTCTGTACCCACGACTGTTACGGATGTGGCTGCCACAAAGAAATTCTGCCAAAGCATGGTGGGTGCTATATTGATCAAATGACTTATAATGGCGAGACTTACTCCGAGATGACAGAAGAATACGAGTACGGTGTCGTCTTTTTCTTTTTCCGTCGTGTACATATTTCCTTTTCTCTTATAGCCGTATTTTGCCAGTATTCCATCGATCCCGTCGCAGACCATACCATAATACTCTTTGATGTTGCTTCCTTCAAACATGGGCGTTTCGGTCCAGGTGTCTTTGTTGTACATGGTGGGCATATCGGTCCAGTGGGTGGGAAGATAATCCCACGGAACGTGTTTTACTTCACCCTTTTCGTTCTTGATGCCTTCGGGGGCAAATTCCCTCAGCCAGTCATATGTGGTGGTCTTAACATCACCGAGCTCGTTAAGGCAATAACGGGCTGTAGCCTGTGCACGGCCCAAGGGAGACAAGTAGATCTCGGTTATGTCTTTTTCCCAGGTCTTAACACGTTTAGCAAGTAAAGCAGCTTCACGTTTACCCTTTTCCGTGAGGTCATCATGGGCGTAATCGGGGTCACCGTGTCTTACAAAAATGAGTTTCATAAAGTAATCCTCCTACATTCTTAAACGATAGTAGTATATCAAAAAAAACTTGTTATAACAATTAAAAAATTATTGAAACATATGTTTGCATATGATAGAATTTTATAAAGAATCCGAATGGATTCATTTTTAAAGAGGACAGCATTATGATCGGATATCTGAAGGGCACGCTTGAGGAATCAAGGCCGGGAGCAATCATCGTAGAAACCGGAGGCTTCGGAATCAGGGTATTGGTTTCCGAAACCACCAGAGAAAACCTTCCCGGCATCGGTGAGGATGTTAAGCTTTATACGCATATGAACGTCAGGGAAGACGATATTTCCCTTTTCGGCTTTCTTAAAAGGGACGAGCTTGATATGTTCGATCTTTTGATAACCGTCAACGGCGTGGGACCCAAGGGTGCTATGGGGATCCTTGGTATTTTCAGCGTTTCGGATATTAAATATTTCATCGTAACGGCTTCTTCCGACAAACTTTCAAAGGCTCCCGGAATCGGTAAGAAAACCGCCGAGAGGATCATAATCGACTTAAAGGATAAGATCCCTTCGGATGAGATTGTCACTTTATCCGATCTGGAGGCGGATTCCTCTGCAGCCTTTAGTTCAGTAGCCGCAAAGGACGCCGTTGAGGCTCTTGTTGCCCTCGGATATGCGGACAGAGAGGCCCGTCGCGCGGTATCAAATGTTTCGAATGCAGATTCCATGGATGCCAACGACATATTAAAAGCAGCTTTGCAATACTTGTTTTAACGGAGGACGGATAATTGGACAGAGTCATTAAAACCGAAATCACACCGGAAGATGTCAAACTTGAAGGTTCACTTCGCCCTCACTACTTAAAGGACTATATCGGACAGCAGAAGATAAAGGACATTATTTCCGTCTATATAGAAGCCGCTAAGAGTCGAAAGGAAGCCTTGGATCACGTGCTTTTGTATGGGCCTCCCGGACTTGGTAAAACTACCCTTGCCCAGATAATCGCCAACGAGATGGGCGTAAATATCAGGATCACCAGCGGCCCCGCCATTGAGCGTCCCGGAGACATGGCGGCCATTCTTAACGGACTTAAAGAAGGTGACCTTCTTTTTATCGATGAGATACACCGACTTAACAAACAGATCGAGGAAGTGCTTTATCCTGCCATGGAAGATTTCTCTCTCGATATCATGATTGGAAAGGGGCCCGCATCTAAATCCATTCGCCTTGACCTGCCCCATTTTACCCTGGTAGGCGCCACGACCCGTGCGGGACTTTTGTCCGCGCCTCTTCGGGACAGATTCGGCGTTATCGAAAGACTTGAATTTTATTCCATCGACGAATTAAAGACCATCATTCTTCACTCGGCAAAGATCCTAAATGTTGAGATTGAGAGCGCGGGAGCTCTTGAACTTGCCAGACGCAGCCGTGGTACCCCCAGACTTGCCAATCGTATCCTTAAAAGAGTCAGGGACTTTGCGGAGGTAAGATATGACGGCGTCATAACAGAAGAGGTTGCCAAGACCGCTCTGGACCTTATGGATGTTGATAAAATGGGCTTAGATCACATTGACAGAAACATTTTAAATACCATGATCAGCCTTTATAAAGGCGGTCCCGTGGGACTTGATACACTTGCCGCCACCATAGGAGAGGATTCGGGCACCATAGAAGAGGTTTACGAACCCTATCTTATCAAGATTGGATTTTTAAGCAGAACCCCCAGAGGACGTATGGTTACGGATCTTGCTTACAAGCATTTGGGTATTGAAATTTAAACGTGGCTTGTCTATAATAATAAGTGATATTTTATAATCATGCGATGGGGGTCATATGGCAGCCAAAAATGATACCGAGGTAATCATAGGCGGTAAAGTTTTACACTTAAGCGGCTATGAAAGCGAAGAGTACTTACAGAAGGTTGCGGCATACATCAACGGAAAGATCACGGAATACGGAAGGGTGGAGAGTTTCAGACGTTCTCCCGTAGACACACAGAATCTTCTTTTGCAGTTGAACATTGCCGACGATTACTTCAAAGCCAAGAAACAGATTTCTTTGCTTGAAGACGAGATCAGTGCCAAAGAACGTGAATTATACGATCTGAAGCACGAGCTTATCGCGTCGCAGATTAAACTCGACAATTCCGAAAAATCGGTTAAGGCGTTACGTTCCGATCTGGATGAGAGTAATAAGAAGCTTATCAGACTTGAAACTGAATTAAAAATTAACGACTAAAAGGCTGAATTTCAGCCTTTTATCTTTATTGAGGATTTTATGGAACTGTTATCTCCGGCAGGAAGTTTTGAAGCATTTATTGGGGCAATCAACGCAGGATGTGATGCCGTTTATCTTGGTGGCACCAGATTCGGCGCGCGAGCCTTTGCTCAGAATTTCACGGATGAAGAGATCCTTCGGGCTATCAAATATGCCCATCTTTTTAATGTTAAGGTTTATCTTACCGTCAATACACTCATAAAAGAGTCTGAGTGGGATGATGTGATCTCTTATATCGATATTTTTTACAAAGGCGGACTTGACGGATGTATCCTTCAGGACTTCGGCCTTATCAGTGTATTCCCTAAGCTTTTCCCCGGACTTGAATGTCATATAAGTACCCAGGCTTTTGCCACAGGGAAATATTCCGTCAGATTCTTTAAAAATCTCGGAGCAAACCGTGTTGTACTTGCAAGAGAGCTTTCCTTATCCGAGATCAAAGAAATTAAAAGATCCGAAGGTATCGAGATTGAAACCTTTATTCACGGTGCCATGTGTTATGCATATTCGGGTAACTGCCTTTTTTCTTCTTGTTTAGGCGGAAGAAGCGGAAACAGGGGCAGATGCGCGGGCCCTTGCAGACTTGAGTACAGTGTGATTCTTGACGAGCATGAATCTGCCCCGGGGTTTTATCTGTCCATGAAGGATCAGTGTGCACTTTCTTTGCTTCCCAAATTGACGGCGGCTTCGATTGATTCTTTAAAGATAGAAGGGCGTATGAAAAAGCCCGAATACGCTGCTTTTGTTACCCATGTTTACAGGAAATATCTTGATAATTCCGGTGATTCCTTTAAAGTGGCCAAAGATGATCTTAATAAGCTTAAACACATGTATATCCGGTCCGATATCGGAGAAGGCTACTATTTTACCCGCAACGGAAAAGATATGATCTCGGTTAAGTCCCCTGCCTATGCGGGAACGGATGAAAGTCTGATGAAAGAGACAGAAAGGGAGTTTTTGAAAAAGAACAAAACTCTGGACATTTTTGCCTTTATATCAGTTAAAGCCGGGGAAAATATAACCCTTACCTTCGGATACGGCGACATTTACGTTTCGGCATCCGGTAAGAGCGTTTTAAAGGCCGAAAAAAGGGCCACTACCGAATCGGAAATTGCCGAAAAGATCCTGAGACTCGGTGATACCTGCTTTAGTATAAAGGACCTTCAGATCGTTCTTGAAGAAGGCTGCTTTGTGCCCGCAAGTCATTTAAATGAATTAAGAAGAGAATGCGCCGATAAACTCACCGATGCGATTTTATGTGCTTATGAAGAAAAGCGCAGCACCGGCACAGGTTTGAAACCCGGCTCAATATTTAAAGAACGCACCAAGGTTTCTCTTGAAAAAAAGCCCATTGTCTTCGTAAATTCCACGGAGCAGTTTCTGGCCGCTTCGAAATTCGGAAGAAAATGCTATATTGCACCTGCGGCTGAATTGTTTTTATCAAAGCGTGATCAAATCGACAAGATCGCCAAAGAAAAGGATCTGAAGCTGTTCGTTAGCTTACCCTATGTAATGAGAGACTGTGATGAGGCTTTTATCAGAAAGATAACCATCGATGATAACGGTGATTATATTTGCGGTGCTGTCTGCCAAAATACCGAGGAACTGGGTTTCTTGTTAAGCAACAGTTACAGTAAAGCTTTGATATGTGCAGATTCTTTGTACGTCTGGAATCATGTTTCCTATGAACTGCTTGATAAATACTGCGACTATATGATCGCACCCCTTGAATTGTCGGCAAAAGAACTTTTTCAGATAAAGAAAGATATGTTCGTTTTCTCTTACGGCAGGATCCCCCTTATGAATACGGCGAACTGTATCTGCAAGACCGCCTTTTCCTGTAAGAAGGAGGAAGGCGTTAAATTCATGCATTTAAGGGATCGAAAGAATATTTTATTCCCTGTCAAAAGAAATTGCGAATTCTGTTTCAATACGATTTTTAACAGTGTTCCCACATCCTTGCATGAAGAAGTCACAGGGGGTAAAATAGACAGAGAAAGTATGGTTTTAAGTTTCACCGATGAGGGTGAATCGGAAACCGCTGAAATTTTGAATGCTTTTTTGAATAACGGTGAGATGCCGGGGATTGACACAACAAAGGCATACCGTAAACGCGGAGTCGAATAATTGGTTCAATATATATCAGCCCTTTCAAAATACTTCATAACGTTCTTCATGACGGGCTACACCCTTATCTGCTTTCTTGTGTTTTTAAGAAAGGACGAAAGCAGCAGAAGGAACATGTATGCTTTGCAGGTAATACTTATGGTTCTTTTCAATTTTACCTGCTTTCTTTCCATATGCCTTAAATCCGGCGAACTGAAATATCTGGTTTTCTACGGCATTTTCCAGATTGCCGTGATTCTTTTTATCGAAATCTACCCCATGATCTATAAAAAGATCAATAAGCTGGTGATCAACAATATAAGTATGCTGATCGGAATCGGCCTTGTTATGCTTTCAAGGCTAAATTTCAACAGCGCCGTAAAACAGTTCATAATCGTTGTCATTTCGCTTCTTATCGGCGGGGTTATTCCATTTGTTATGAAGAAACTGAAGCGCATTCCGAACCTGCCTTATCTTTACGGCGGTGTCGGAGCGGTTTTGCTTCTTTTGGTCTATGTAATCGGGCGTTTTGTAAACGGCTCGAAGCTTTCTTTGAATATTTTCGGCCTTTCTTTCCAGGCATCCGAATTTGTAAAGATCCTTTTTGTTTTTTGTATAGCGGGAATACTTTATAACGGCACGGAAATCAAAAATCTGGCCATTGCCACGGCACTTGCGGCCGCACATGTCATTATCCTGGTGCTTTCAAGGGATTTGGGAGCCGCCCTTATTTTCTTTGTGGTTTATGTATTGATGATCTTTATTGCCACCAGAAGCTTTTTCTATCTGTTTCTCGGAATTGCCGCGGGTGCAGGCGCATCGATGCTGGCTTACAGGCTGTTCAGGCATGTTCGCGTGAGAGTTTCCGCCTTTATCGATCCTTTTTCCGTTATCGACAATGAGGGCTACCAGATTACCCAGTCTCTTTTTGCCATTGAGAGCGGGAACTGGTTCGGCCTCGGGCTTTTTAACGGAACTCCCGAAACCATTCCCTATGTGGAGACCGATTTTATCTATTCCGCCATAGCTCAGGAATTTGGCATGATATTTGCCATTTGTCTCATACTTGTCTGCCTGTCCTGCTTTATCATGTTTATCAATATTTCTTACCGATTTACGGATATTTTCTATCGGTATATAGCCATCGGCCTCGGTATCACCTATGTTTTTCAGGTGTTTTTAACGGTGGGCGGCGGCACCAAGTTTATTCCTTTGACAGGTGTCACACTGCCTTTGGTAAGTTACGGCGNNGGCGGCAGTTCTGTAATGGCCACGGTGTTCACTTTCTTTATCATCGAAGGAATGTACATTTTAAGGGAACCCATTGTTCAGCCGGTCAAGAACAAAGCACGTGAAAGGATGTTAACCACCGGTTCAAATCTGACTCTCGGGGTTGTTTATACCTTTATCACGCTTTTCATGGTTTTGAGCGTTTATCTTTGCATTTATGTTTCAAGAAACAGAGAGGGTTTTACCAACAATCCCTATAATCCGAGACAGGAAGTGCTTATCAAGCAGACGGAGAGGGGGCCCATATATTCAAGGGATATGACAATCCTTGCGGAAACGGTCGTATCAAATGAGGAGGAAAAGCGTTTTTATCCTTTTTACAATATTTTTTCCCATGTCATCGGTTATTCCTCCAACGGCAAGGCGGGAATTGAAGCAATTGCCAACTATTATCTTATTAATTCAAATCAGCCTTTGACTGAGAAAATGTCCGCCGATATCACGGGCGAAAAGTACATGGGAGACGGAGTGGTGACCACTCTGGACGTAGACCTTCAGAAGACCGCCTATACAGCCATCGGTGCTTATAACGGCGCCGTGGTCGTCTCTAACCCTAAGACCGGTGAGATACTTGCAATGGTTTCAAAGCCTGATTTTGACCCCAATGAGATCTCCGAGATTTGGGACAGCCTTATGGAGGACAAAGAAAGTTCTGTCCTTTTAAACCGTGCGACACAGGGCCTTTACCCGCCGGGTTCCACCTTTAAGATTTTGTCTTTACTTGAATATATCAGGGAAAATCCTAAGACCTACAACGATTACTCTTTTAAATGTACCGGTGAACTTAAGATCGGAGATGAAAAGATAATCTGCTATAACCACAATGTTCACGGAACTGTGGACTTAAGAAAGAGCCTCGCCATTTCCTGTAACTCCTCCTTCGGTAATCTTGGCCTTTCCCTTGACAAAGGAAAATTTGCCAAAACGCTTGATGAACTTATGTTTAACGAGGAGCTTCCCCTTACCATGAGTTATCTTAAAAGTCAGGCTAAGATCGATGAGAACATTTCCCGGATGGATATGGTGCTCACCGCATTCGGACAGGGTGAAACCCTGATGAGCCCCATGCATCTTAATTTGATCACATCTGCCATTGCCAATGACGGTGTTCTGATGAAGCCTTATTTTGTTTCATCTGTTGTTAACAATAAACTTAATACCGTAAAGAAGTTTTCGACCTCCGATTACAAAAGGCTTTTATCGAAAGAAGAATCCGATATTCTCACGGACATGATGACTTCAGTTATCACAAGCGGTACCGGAAAACGGCTTAAAAACGACCTTTATACGGTTGCCGGTAAGACAGGTTCTGCGGAGTTCAGCGATTTTACAACATCGACACATTCCTGGTTCACGGGTTTTGCTCCCGCGGAGGACCCGGAGATCTGTGTCACCATCATTCTTGAAAATGCCGGAACCAGCGGAACTCACGCGGTTCCCATGGCCAGAAAGATCTTTGATGAATACTTCAGAAGAAGTATCACGGCGGATGAAGCCGAAGAATAAATATATAATTTTGGGAGGTTTGCATGAAAGAAGCAACCAGTTGCGGAGGAGTGGTAATTCACAAGGGGAAGATCCTGCTTCTCTTTAAAAATGCACATGAGAAGAAGTACAGCGGTTGGGTACTTCCGAAGGGAACCGTGGAAGCGGGTGAAACCTTCGAAGAAACGGCAGTGAGGGAAGTCAAAGAAGAAAGCGGAGCGGAGGCTACTATCAGATGTCCCATCGGGGACACACATTATGAGTTTCGCGGAAGAGAGGAAATTATCAGTAAGAGCGTTCACTGGTTTCTGATGTCCGCCGACACTTTCTTTTCGAAGCCTCAAAGAGAAGAGAGCTTTGAAGATTCCGGATATTACAAATATAACGAGGCCTATTATCTCTTAAAATTCGATGATGAAAGAGAAATCCTCGAGAAAGCTTACAACGAATACAGAAGCATAAGAAGAAAAGGTCTTTGGGAATAAAAAGTCGCCGTTATAAAACGGCGACTATTTCAAGGTCATTTCTTTTTGCAAGATCGATGAGTCCGTCTCCGCATTTAACCAGGGGACGGGAGAGTTTTAACTGATTAATCAGTATTATTTCGGCAACGGAGCCGTCGCTTAATCTTACGGTCATACCTACCTGAGAATTTGCTATATGGGTCAAGACCATTTTCAAAAGGGCCTGGGAATACTTGCCTCCGCTCTTTTCAAAATTGTCTACCACCTGGAGCGGTATCAGGGTCTGACGATAGGAACGGGGACTGGTCATGGCACAGTAGGAATCCACAATGCTGATGCACTTGGCGTAGAAGTTGATGTCGTCATCCTTTAAGCCGTTGGGATAACCCGAGCCGTCACACTTTTCATGGTGTTGTAAGGTGGCTTTTATGATGTTATCATCAAGGTTCTGGCTTTTGATTATGTGATATCCGTGAACCGTATGGGTCTTAACCCTGTTGTATTCCTCTTCGGTGAGCCTTCCGGGCTTCCAAATAAGTTCCGGCGGGATCATGAATTTTCCGATATCATACAGAAAACCACACTTAACCAGAATCAGCTGCTGCTCAAGGTCCATTCCGAACCAGGTTCCGAACACACCTGCCACTAGACCCGAATTCAGGCAATGACTGTAGGTTACGGAATCCTCGGTGGGAACCATGTTATATAAGTAATCAAGAAGTATTTCGCCTCTCTTGGCACAGCCTGTAATCTCGCCGTATACCTGAAGGAGAGTGTCCATATCAAGAGGTTTGGCTTCATTTACAAGACCGTCGATCATTTTCTTGAAAACGGCCATGTAGATGGCATAAACCTTTTCGAAACGTTTGAAGCCTTCGCTTACACGTACTTTTTCAAAGTGTGTGGTGGCGAAGTCCGCGTCTTCCTTGATTTCGACGCACATAATGGAGTATCTTGACAGTTTGCCGATGGCGATATCATCAAGAACCGTATTTTTGGGAAGCAAAAGCTCGTTTTTATAACTTAAAACGTCTTCTGCCAGTACCATTCCGGGCTTTAAAGCCATAGTAGCAATAGTTTTCATAAATCCCCCAAATTGTTTTGTATCTTTATTTTATCATATAGTTGCAAAATAAAAAATAATTTGTTTGTAGATAAAGAAAATCGTGTTAAGATTACTGTAAACATCGACATGGAATGAAATATGCGGATACATACCAATCTTTTTCTCGGAAAAGGCATTAAAAAGCCCGAGAAAATGCTCAAAAAACTGAATAGCGGCAAGCTTCCCGCCAAGTTTTATTTCGCGGCTTTCTATAACGGAGGAGACAGGCTGGAGATTTTCATGTCTTATTTCTTTGTCCAAAAGTATTACAGGAAGCAGGAATACGAAGTGGTGGGCGTTTTTAAGAGTAAGGATGACGCGTTTGACTACGTACGTGCGCTTTCCGAAATATCCGTAAAAAAATACGGGGATTTTTATGCAAGAAAGACCATAGATTCCTTAAGCGCCTTTGAACTTGAAATGTTAAAGGAAAAGAAGACAAATGAGTGTTTTGACCATATTACTTAAAATACTGGCCATTCTGGGCATTGTCATATTGTCGATCCTGGGTCTTCTTTTGCTGATGGTCCTGATCGTGCTTTTCGTTCCCTTAAGGTATTCAGGGAAGGGGTCCTACCGTAACAGCACGCTTAAAGCAAAGATCAAGGCCTCCTGGCTTTTGAAACTTGTAAGGGTGTCCTTTGAGTACGGGGAAGAAGAACCCCTTTCGGTAAAGATACTTTGGTTTGACCTTCTTAAAAAGAAAGAGAAGAAAGAAAAGAAGGTTGAAGAACCAAAAACAGAGGAACCCAAGGCCGAAAAAACCAAGGTTGAAGAACCTAAAACCGAGGAATTAAAAGCTGAGGAACCTAAGAAAGTTGAATCCGAAGCTGTTGAATTCAAGTCCGAGGCTGCGGGGACTGTAAAAACAAAAGCAGAGATTTCCGGGAAAATAGATGTTTCAACCTCAAAGGCCGTCGGTGAAGATTTTGATGAAGATCCATCCGATAAGCCCGATGATTTAGAAGATGATCCGTCCGATGAGCCCGGTGAAGATGTCGAAGAAGATTCGGAAGAAAAATCTACCCAAAGAAGTTCGAAGTATGATAAAATAAAAAAGTACATTGAACTGGTTAAGTCGGATGAGTTTAAAGAATCCTTTTCTTTGTGCAAGGATTCACTGATAAAAATCTTAAAGCACGTTCTTCCGAGAAGATGGAACGTGAAGGCCACACTTGGGTTTGATAATCCTGAGACGGTGGGCAAGATTTTTGAGTTTTACGGTGTTTTTTATCCCATGCTTCACAGACATGTGAAGTTTGACGGCCGTTTTGATGAGGAGATCATCGATGTTGAAGGTTTTTTTAAGGGTCACATCACAGCTGTCACCTTTTTGGCGGTGGGATTGAAGATTTTACTTAACAGAAATATCCGTAAGGTCATAAAAATGTTTAAGGAGACGAAAAATGGCTGAGAATAACAATAACTGCGGTTCGATTATCGAATCTCTTCTTAAAGGAATGGAGACGATCCTTTCGTCAAAGACCGTTGTGGGTGATGCTACCCACATCGGCGACACCATAATCCTCCCTTTGGTTGATGTTTCCTTCGGTGTCGGCGCCGGTGCAAACAACAAGTCCTCCAAGGGAATTTCCAACGGCGGTGGCGGCGGAATGTCCGGTAAGGTTTCTCCCAGCGCGGTTCTTGTTATCAAGAACGGAACCACCAAACTTGTAAATGTCAAGAATCAGGATGCCATCACCAAGGTTATCGACCTTATTCCCGATATTTTCGACAGAATTTCCGATATGAAGAACAAGAAGGACATGCCCTCCGACGACGAGGTGCTTGATGCAGCTTTCCCTGAAGAAGAATAACCATTCTTCCCGGAGGTTTCTATGGACGAAAACAAAACCTTTGAAGAAGTGCTTTTAAACGGTAATCCGGAAGAATTAAACGAGCTTAAAAGATGGCTTTTCGAAGAGAATATTCGCCTTTGTGCCAAGCAAAAGGAACTGAACGAGTTTCATGAGAAGTTTTTAAAGGAAAGAATTCAGTTCACGGAAGAGATGAAAACCATCAATCTTCGCAATCTTAACGAGCGTAAGCGCCTTAAGGACGAAGAAACCTTTTTCGACAAGAAGATGGAGATCCTTAAAAACGGATTTGCACAGCTTGAGTATGACCGGAAGGCTTTCGAAAAAGAAAAGGCTTCTTACAGAAGAGATAATGTGCGTGACGATTTTGAAGAATCCTTTGAGATCGAAAGCATGCTTTTTGCCGGAGTAAACAATATGCTTGCTCTTAAGAAGCGATACAGGGATCTTTTAAAAATATTCCATCCGGACAACCTTTGCGGAGACAATGCCATGGTTGCCGCCATAAACAGAGAGTATGAGAAGATCAAAAAGAACTACGATTATCCCTTCAGGACAGTTAAATAGAAAATAAAAAAGAGAACCGCGAGGTTCTCTTTTGGTTTTTATATCGAGTCAGGCTCTTTCAACTTTGCCGGATCTTAAGCATCTGGTGCAAACGTGAAGCTTTTTACTTGCGCCGTCGACCTTGCATGTAACCGAACGGATATTGGAGCCCCAGATTCTGCTGGACTTTCTATTCGAATGGCTTACATTATTTCCGAAATGAATACCTTTTCCGCATACAGCACATTTTGCCATTTTTAGCACCTCCTTGCAACAAAAATACACATCAAAACTCACAATAATGAGATGATAACAGAAACATATTTAAAAATCAAGCAAAAAATTAAATAAATGTAAAAAGGAAATTTTTATGTTTTCTTTTTGGAATATTAAGTTTATAATGTAGTCAATCTGCGCTTAAAGAATATCGGGAGGTGTTAAATGAAAGGTTCATCGATGGATACATATCTTGGAAATGTAATCATTGACCCCAACGTTGTTATGCAGTATGCAGGTTCCGTTGCCAACGAATGCTTCGGAATAGTCGGCATGGCTAACGTAAATGTTAAGGACGGCCTTGTCAGAATGCTGAAAATAAATTCCGCAGATTTATGTCGCGGTATCAAGGTTTATCAGACGAATGACGGGAAGCTCGGTTTGAATTTCCATGTTATCGTTTCTTACGGAGTTAGTATTCAGGCTGTTGTAGACAATCTTGTAAACAACGTTAAATATAAAGTTGAAGAATTTACCGGCCTTGAAATAGGTAAAATAAACGTTTTCGTTGAAGACGTTAAAGTAATTGATTGATTAGGAGGACTATACATTGGTGAATACTATCAATGCAAATGACCTCGCCAAGATGTTTTTGGCCGGTGCCAAGACTCTTGAAGCGAAAAAGGAATGGATAAACGAACTTAACGTGTTCCCCGTGCCCGACGGAGATACGGGTACCAACATGACCATGACCATCATGTCTGCGGCCAAGGAAGTCGATTCTTTGATGAATACCAACGACATTAACATGGAAACTCTCTGCAAGGCGATCTCTTCCGGTTCCCTTCGCGGAGCAAGAGGTAACTCGGGTGTTATTCTTTCTCAGCTCTTAAGAGGCTTTACAAAGGTTATCAAGGCTGAAACCGAGATCACCATCCCTCTTTTGGCCGATTCCTTCGAAAAAGCGGTTGAAACCGCCTACAAGGCAGTTATGAAACCCAAGGAAGGTACCATTCTTACCGTTGCCAAGGGCGCTTCGACCAAAGCAAGAGAGCTTTCTGACGCAGGATGCGAAAATCTTGAAGAGTTTCTTCGCAGCGTTATCGAGTATTCGGAACTTGTTCTTTCCAAGACTCCCGATCTTTTGCCCGTATTAAAGCAGGCAGGAGTGGTAGACTCGGGCGGACAGGGACTTGTGGAAATCTTCCACGGCGTATTCGATCAGTTTATGGGTAAGGAGATCGACCTTTCCATCGGCTCTTCGGAAAAAGCAAAAGAAGAACCCGCTGAAGAAGCTGCCAAGATCAAGTTCGGTTACTGCACCGAATTCGACATTCTTCTTAATTCGCTTTTCAATATCAAACACGAGATAGACTTTAAAGAATACCTTGAATCCCTCGGTGATTCTTTGGTACTTGTTGCCGACGGCGACGTTGTAAAGGTTCATCTTAATACCAACGACCCGGGCCTTGTACTTCAGAGATCCCTTAAATACGGCGAGCTTTCATCCATCAAGATCGAAAACCTTCGTATCGAGAAGACGGAAAAGCAGTCTTTCGGTGAGAAGCCCGAAGCTCCCGCAGAACCTAAGGGTGAAGAAAAAGAATACGGCTTTGTTACCGTTGCCGCAGGTGACGGACTTTCCGATATCTTTAAGGGCCTTGGCGCCGATTTTGTTATCGAAGGCGGCCAGACCATGAATCCTTCCACTGAGGATATTGTTGAGAGCATTGAAAAGGTCAATGCCAAGACCGTATTTATCCTTCCCAACAACAAAAACATCATTCTTGCCGCAAATCAGGCTCAGTATCTGGTTGAGGACAAGACGGTTGTGGTTATTCCTACCAAGACTATCCCTCAGGGTATCAGCGCTTTGATCAATTTCATGCCCGATGCCGATACGGATACCAATACAGAGACCATGACCGATGAGAGCAAGAAGATTCTTACCGGTCAGGTTACCTACGCTGTAAGAGATACCACCATCGACGATATGGATATTAAAGAAGGTGACTTCATGGGTATCGGCGACAGCGGGCTCCTTTCCGTAAATCAGGACATTAAGGCTGCGACCCTTGCCATGATCGACAAGATGGCCGAAGCAAATGAACCTGAACTGTTCAGCATTTACTACGGACAGGAAGTCAGTGAAGAGGATGCAAATGAAATTGTCGACTATCTGTCGGAAAAATATCCGTCCTGCGATGTCGAACTTCAATACGGCGGACAGCCGATTTACTATTACATCATTTCCGCTGAATGAGTTTAACGAGCAGGGTTTCGACCCTGCTCGTTTTTTTTCTTTGTATTTCATTTAAGTTTTTACAGAGGATAAGATGGATAAAGGATCTCCGATTCAGTCTCTTAAAGGAATAGGCGAAAAGAAATCCCTGCTTTTTAATAAATTGGGGATTTTTACCTGTGAGGATCTTTTGCATTATTACCCCAGGGGCTATGACAGGTACGAGGCACTTTCTTTGTTTAAGGAGGCTGTACCCGGAAAAAGAACGGCTGTGGAGGCTGTAGTCAAAACCGCCCCCAAAATGTTAAGGCTCGGGTCAAAGACCATTGTTTCCTTTGATGTTGCGGACCGTGAAAACTTTGTCGTAAGCGTTAAATTCTTTAATGCGCCCTTTATGTTAAAAGCTGTTAAAGCCGGTGACAGAAGGGTTTTCAGAGGAATTTTCAAGTTTTTTAAAAACAGGCCTGTAATGGACCAGCCGAAGCTTTTTAAGATCGATGATTACGAAAAACTTACGTGCACCATAACACCCGTCTATTCACTTACCAAGGATCTTTCCAACGAAAGCATAAAGAAAGCGGTGGAAGGAGCCCTCCGGGGTGTAACGATTCCCGAGGATTATTTAACTAAAGAAGAATGCAGGGATTTTAATCTGTCTGTATTTTCCGATGCCATAAAGAACATTCATTTTCCCACCGATGACGAGAGCCAGTACTATGCAAGGCGACGCCTTGTTTTTGACGAATTTGCGGCATTTATTCGTTTGAACCGGGAAGGGATATCAAATTCCGCGAAACTTCCCAATACCCATAAAATGATCCCCGTTGCGGACTGTGTACGTCTTACGGAGTCTCTTCCCTATAAACTTACGGATGCGCAGAAAAGAGTGATCGATGAAATAATCGGTGATTTAAGCGGCGATTATCTTATGAACCGTCTTGTCCAGGGAGATGTGGGTTCCGGTAAGACTATTGTTTCTGTAATGGCTTTGCTTACCTGTGCGGCTAACGGCATGCAGGGCGCGTTGATGGCTCCCACGGAAGTTCTTGCAAGACAGCATTTTGAAAACATCAAAGCCCTTTCCGGAAAGTACGGGCTTTGTCTGAGACCCGTTCTTCTTACGGGTAAGATGGGCGCAAAAGACAGAAGAGAAGCTCTTGATATGATAGGTTCCGGTGAAGCAAACGTGGTTATCGGAACCCATGCGCTTATAGCTGATACCGTTGAATATAAGAATCTGTCTTTGGTGGTTACGGACGAACAGCACAGGTTTGGCGTAAAGCAAAGAGAAAGCTTAAGAGAAAAGGGATTTTCGCCCCATATCCTGGTTATGAGTGCGACTCCGATTCCCAGAACTCTTGCCATGATTGTGTTCGGCGGCCTTGATATTTCGGTGATTGATGAGCTTCCCAAAAACAGAACGCCCATAGCAAATTGTGTTGTGAATTCATCCTTCAGGGAAAAGGCCTACAGGAAGATCCTTGAAGAAATAAACAAAGGTCATCAGGTTTACGTTATCTGCCCCATGGTATACGAAAACGATGAATCCGATACCGAACTTAAAAGTGTTGAAGAACATACAAAAGATCTTCGTGAATACTTTGGAGACAAAATCAGGATCGCTTCTTTAAACGGTAAGATGAAACCTTCGGAAAAAACAAGGATCATGGAAGAATTTAAAGAAGGAAAGACAGATATCCTTGTTTCCACCACCGTTATCGAAGTTGGGATCGATGTACCCAATGCCACACTTATGATGGTTGAAAACGCGGAACGCTTCGGGCTTTCTCAGCTCCATCAGTTAAGGGGAAGAGTCGGAAGGGGAGATTCGCCTTCTTTTTGCATATTTATGTCTGATACAGACAATAAGATGACTTTAAAGCGTTTAAAAGTCTTAAATGACACAAACGACGGTTTTAAGATTGCCAATGAGGACATGAAATTAAGGGGGCCAGGCGAACTTAACGGTGTCAGACAGAGCGGAGAACTTAACTTCGGTATCGGAGATATCGTAAACGATGCCGACATTATGCTTCTTGCTGCCGAAAAATACGATATTATAAAAAACCGCATTCCCCTCGGAAGCAGAAATTTGATTGACATAAGGACCATATAAAAGTACAATCGAATAAGTGGTTTGAAAAGACTTTCCATAGGAGAACAGACTTGAACAAGATAACAATAATGACCGACAGTAACAGCGGAATCACTCAGGCCCAGGCCAAAGAACTTGGTATTAAGGTCGTTCCGATGCCCTTTATGATTGATGAGGTCGAATATTTTGAAGATATAAATTTAAGCCAGGATCAGTTTTACGAGAAACTTATCGGCAACTGTAAAATATCTACCAGCCAGCCAAGCCCAGACACTGTAATGAATATGTGGGACGAGGCTTTGAAGGAATCGGAGGAAGTCGTTTATATTCCCATGAGCAGCGGACTTTCCAGTTCCTACAGAACGGCCCTTTTGCTTTCCGAAGATTATGATGAGAGAGTACAGGTCGTAAACAACCAGAGAATATCCGTTACCATGAGACAGTCGGTACTTGATGCCATGGAGCTTGCAAAGAAGGGCTTTACGGGGAAGGAAATTCGCAGAATACTTGAAGATGACAAATTCAATTCAAGTATCTATATCATGATCGACACCCTTGAATATTTAAAACGCGGCGGAAGACTTACTCCCGCGGCGGCTCTTCTGGGACAGTTTTTAAAGATCAAGCCCGTATTGCAGATCCAGGGCGAAAAACTTGATACTTTCGCAAAGGTTCGCACCATCTCACAGGCAAAGTATACCATGCTTAACCAGATGCTTAAGGACGTTACGGAGCGTTTTGGATGTCCTAAGACCGGTAAAGGAATGAAGATCATGGTTGCCCACACTCAGAACCTGGAAGCGGCTCTTCAGTTTAAGCAGGAGATAGAGGAAATGTTCCCCGAGTGCGGAGACGTATATGTTGACTGTCTTTCTTTGAGCGTAAGCTGTCACATCGGCCCCGGAGCTTTGGCAATCGCCTGCACCAAGGATATGATCTGATACAAAAATTTCGGCATTTAAACTTAAGAATAAATCACAATAAATGAGCACACTATCTTGTAGCGAACAAATTTTTATGTTACAATATAGTGTGTTTTTATGATGTTTTTTGAGAGGTAAATTATGGCTAAATCAAATTACGGTGCGGAAAGCATTACCGTATTGGAGGGACTTGAAGCCGTCAGGAAGCGTCCCGGAATGTATATAGGCTCTGTTTCCACCAGGGGTCTGAATCATCTTGTGTACGAAATTCTTGATAACTCCGTTGACGAACATCTTTCGGGATACTGTTCCGAAATCCATGTATATCTTGAGGCCGACGGTTCCGCCACAGTTTCCGATAACGGTCGAGGCATACCCGTGGGAATGCATAAAAAGGGCATAAGCGCCGAGCGTCTTGTTTTCACCACACTTCATGCCGGCGGTAAGTTTGACAATAACGCTTACAAAGCAAGCGGCGGTCTTCACGGTGTGGGTTCCTCGGTAGTAAATGCTTTGTCCAAGCATTTAACCGTAAGGGTCAAGTCCGACGGCTGCATATACGAGGATAAATACGAGCGCGGAAATCCCACCATCGAGCTTCAGAACGGGCTTTTACCCGTAATTGGAAAGACCCGTGAAACCGGTACCTGGGTTAATTTTCTTCCGGATGACGAGATCTTTGAAAAGGTCCGTTTTAAAGAGGACGACATCAAGGCCCGTCTTTCAGAGACCGCATACTTAAATCCCGAGCTTACCATCTATTTTGAAGACAGAAGAAAAGAAGAAGTTGAGAAGATTACCTTCCATGAGCCTGAAGGCGTTGTGGGCTTTATCAAAGACATGAATAAGACCGCAGAGCCTGTGTGTGACGTAATCTACTATAAGGGCGCTCTCGAGGGAATTGAGGCTGAAGTTGCTTTTCAGTACATAAACGAGTTCCACGAAAACGTTCTGGGCTTTTGTAACAACATAAATACTCTTGAGGGCGGAACCCATATTACGGGCTTTAAATCCTCTTTTACGAATATCATCAACAACTATGCAAGAGAGTTGGGGATCCTTAAAGATAAGGACCAGAACTTCACGGGAACGGACGTAAGAAACGGTCTTACCGCCGTCATTTCCATCAAACATCCGGATCCCAGATTCGAAGGCCAGACCAAGACCAAACTCGACAATCAGGATGCTGCCAAGATCGTATCGAAGATCACCGGCGATGAGCTTATCCGTTATTTTGACCGAAATGTTGAGACCTTAAAGAACATAATCGGATGCGCCGAGAAGGCTGCCAAACTCCGTAAGACCGAGGAAAAAGCAAAGACCAACATGCTTTCCAAACAGAAGTATTCCTTTGATTCCAACGGAAAGCTTTCAAACTGTGAGTCAAAAGACGCTTCCAAGTGTGAGATCTTTATTGTCGAAGGTGATTCCGCGGGGGGCAGTGCCAAAATGGCAAGAAACCGCATGTATCAGGCCATCCTTCCAATCAGAGGTAAGATCTTAAATGTTGAAAAAGCAAGCATAGACAAGGTCCTTGCCAATGCGGAAATAAAGGCGATGATCAATGCTTTCGGCTGCGGATTTTCCGAAGGCTACGGTAATGACTTTGATATCACCAAATTAAGATACGACAAGATCGTTATCATGGCCGATGCCGATGTGGACGGTGCCCATATTTCGACCCTTCTTCTTACCCTGTTTTTCAGGTTCATGCCGGAACTTATCTATGAAGGCCATGTATATATAGCTATGCCGCCTCTTTATAAGGTCATTCCTTCCAAAGGAAAAGAAGAGTACCTCTACAACGACGAGGCTCTTGAAAAATACAGAAAGAACCATACGGGTGCCTTTACCCTTCAAAGATATAAGGGACTCGGTGAAATGGATGCGGAGCAACTTTGGGAAACCACGCTGGATCCCGAGAGAAGACTTATGAGAAAGGTGGAGATCGACGATGCCAAGCGTGCTTCCGAGATCACCGAGATGCTTATGGGGCTTGAGGTCCCTCCGAGACGTACCTTTATTTACGAAAACGCTCTCGAAGCGGAACTCGACATTTCATAAAAGCTTAACTAAATTCGACAGAAAAGGAATTTCTCATTAATGGACACGAGAATACTTCAAACCGAATACTCCGATGTAATGAAGAAATCTTACATCGATTATGCCATGAGCGTTATTATTGCAAGAGCGCTTCCTGACGTAAGAGACGGTCTTAAACCCGTTCAGAGACGCGTGCTTTATGATATGCACGAACTTGGAATAAAATACGATAAGCCCTACAGGAAAAGCGCCAGGATCGTGGGCGACACCATGGGTAAATACCATCCCCACGGCGACAGCTCCATTTACGATGCTCTTGTAGTTTTGACCCAGGACTTTAAGAAGGGCATTCCACTGGTGGAGGGTCACGGTAATTTCGGCACCATGGAAGGTGACGGAGCCGCTGCAATGCGTTATACGGAGGCAAGACTTCAGAAGATCACCCAGGACGGCATTCTTGCGGACCTTGATAAGGACGTTGTGGATTTCATGCCGAACTTTGACGAGACTGAAAAAGAACCCGTGGTTCTTCCCTGCAGATTTCCAAATCTTCTGGTAAACGGTTCCGAAGGTATCGCCGTCGGTATGGCCACCAATATTCCGCCTCACAATCTGGCGGAAGTTATCGATGCCTGCAAGGCATACTTGAAAAATAAAGACATTACCGTCAAAGAATTGATGAAATACATTAAGGGACCCGACTTTCCCACCGGCGGTATTGTGGTAAATCAGTCTGAACTTCTTGACATTTACGAATCCGGAACCGGTAAGATCAAGGTTCGTGGCCGCGTTGAAGTGGAGAATGCCAAGGGCGGCAAGGTAAACGTGGTGGTTACCGAGATTCCTTATACCATGGTCGGTAACAATATCGGAAAATTCTTATCGGACGTGGTTTCTTTAATAGACGCCAAGAAAACAAGCGATGTTCTGGATATTTCCAACCAGTCAAACAAAGACGGTATAAGGATCGTCTTTGAACTCAGGAAAGACGCGGATCCTCAGAACTTCATCAACCTTCTTTACAAAAAGACCAGACTTGAGGACACCTTCGGCTTTAACATGCTGGCGATCTGCGGCGGAAGGCCCGAGACACTGAGCCTTAAACGTGTTATCGAAGAAAACATCAATTTCCAGTTTGAAATTGCCACCAGAAAATATACCAAACTCTTAGAAAAGGAACTGGAAAAGAAAGAGATCCAGGAAGGTCTCATAAGAGCCGTCAATATCATCGATCTTATCATCGAGATCCTTCGGGGTTCAAAAGACCGCAACATGGCCAAGGCCTGTATGACCGAAGGTAAGACCGAGGGCATCCGCTTTAAATCCAAGGAATCAAAGATCATGGCGGGAATGCTTGATTTTACCGAAAAGCAGGCAAATGCCATTCTTGATATGCGTCTCTATAAACTGATCGGTCTTGAACTGGAGGCTTTGTTTAACGAAAACGAGGAAACTCTTGCCAATATCGCAAGATACAAAGAAATCCTTGAAAACAGAGATTCCATGGCTGATGTGCTTATTTCCGACATGGATAAGCTTAAGCGTGAGTTTTCCGTTAAAAGACGCACCGACATAGAAGATGCGGAAGAGATCGTTATAGAAGAAGAGGCACCCAAGGTTATCGATGTAATGTTCCTCATGGACCGCTTCGGTTATGCAAAGACCGTGGATATGACCACCTACGAGCGTAACAAAGAAGCCGCCGATGCCGAAAACAGATTCGTTATTCCCCTTAAGAGTGACGGAAAGATCTGCGTATTTACCGACGTGGGAAATGTACATACTATCCGCGTAAAAGACCTTCCCTTCGGACGATTCCGTGAAAAGGGCACGCCAATCGATAATGTTAGCAATTATAACTCCGAGAAGGAACGTTTTCTTTATCTTGCAAGTCAGGATGACTTAAAATATAATCGACTTGTCTTTGTAACTGCGCTTTCCATGATGAAGATCGTGGACGGTAACGAGTTTGACGTTTCAAAGAAGACCGTTGCGGCCACCAAGCTTCTCGAGGGCGATACAATTGTAAGCATTTCGCGTCTTGACGAGCGAAAGAACATCATCCTGCAGACAAAGGACGGCGTTTTCTTAAGGTTCTCTCTTGATGAGGTTCCCGAGAAGAAAAAAGCAGCCGTGGGCGTCAGAGGTATGAAACTTTCCAAGGCCGATAACGTTGAAAACGTTTATTTTGCCAAGGGTTCCGAAGACAGTATCTTTGAAGTGAACGGAAAATCCATGGATCTCTTTACCAGAGTCAAAGCCGGACACAGAGACACCAAAGGCGTTAAATTAAGGAGTTAAGCTTAAATGAGAATCATATCAGGAAGTGCGAGAAACCTCCAGCTGGTGACTCCCAAGGGCCTTGATACCAGACCCACCACCGACAGAATAAAGGAGACCCTTTTTAATATCCTTCAGTGGGATATAGCCGGGGCAGTTGTGATAGATTTCTTTGCGGGAAGCGGACAGTTGGGCCTTGAATGCCTGTCCCGCGGAGCGAAACATGTATACTTTATCGACAATTCTTCGGAAGCCGTCAAATGTATCGATCAAAATGTAAAGCATTGTAAATTTGAGGAATCCGCCACGGTTTTTGCTACGGAGGCTTTAAGGGGTGCCCACCTTATAAACGAAAAGCACGTAGACCTTGTGTTTATGGACCCGCCTTACGGCAAAGGCCTTGAAACGGAGCTTTTATTGAGCCTTAAAGGTTTAAAATACATTGACGAAGAAACCCTTTTCATAGTGGAAGCGGAAATAAACACTGATTTTACGGAACTTTCAAACAAGGGTTTCACGATCGAAAAAGAAAAGAAATACAAGACGAACAAGCATGTCTTTCTTCGCCTCGATAAAGGAGACAATCAATGAAATCAGCAATTTATCCCGGTACCTTTGATCCCATGACATACGGTCATCTTGACATTATCAAAAGAGCCGCCAATATTTTCGAGCATGTGGTGGTCAGCGTCCTTGACAACAAGGAAAAAACTCCGTTGTTTTCCGTAGAAGAACGTGTTAATATACTTAAAGAGGCCACAAAGGACATTCCCAATGTTTCCATAGAATCCTTCAGCGGATTACTGATTGATTACTGTAAGGAACGCGGAATCTATGTAGTAGTCAGAGGCCTTCGCGCGGTAACGGATTTTGAGTACGAACTCCAGATGTCGCAGATGAACCGTAAACTTTCCAATCATAAGGTTGATACGGTATTCTTTAACACAACTTTGAAATATTCATATCTCAGTTCTTCAAGCGTTAAACAGATCGCTCAGTTTAACGGTGATTTATCCGCTTTTGTTCCTGATTATGTTGCGGATATGCTTTACAAGAGATTAAGTCAAAAATAACTGACGGGAGAAGCTCTATGACCAGTAAAATCGAAGCATTGATAGATGAAATTGAGGAATATATCAATAATTGTAAATTCCAGACCCTGTCCAATACCAGGATCATCGTAAACAAGGACGAGATTGATGAACTTTTGAGAGAACTTCGCATGAATACCCCCGAGGAGATTAAGCGTTATCAGAAGATGATAAGCCAACGGGATGCTATCCTTGCGGATGCCAAGAAAAAGGCCGATGCTCTCATTAACGAGGCTACGATTCAGACCAATCAGCTGGTCAACGAGCATGAGATCATGCAACAGGCTTACGCCAAGGCCAATGAAGTTGTTACCATGGCCACCAAACAGGCTCAGGAAGTCCTGGACAAAGCAACCATCGAAGCCAATTCCGTAAGGGCCGCTGCAATGCAGTATACCGACGATCTTCTTGCAAACCTTGAAAAGATTATCACCCACGCAGCCCAGTCAGCCGTTACGAATTATAACGAGCTTATCGGAAACCTTAACAGCTGTAACGGAATCATCAAGGAAAACCGTACAGAACTTCATCCCGGTGAGGATGACGATCTTGAAAGCCTTTCCCTTGATACGGGTGAAACCAAAGGAACTCTCGACATAATGTAAAGATCAAAACCGTATTTGAAAAAATACGGTTTTCTTTATCTTTTCTTTATTTTCTATGACGTCAAAATAGTGTATACTCAATTCATGAGACTTGATAGATTTCTATGTGAAACCGCAGCCTTTTCAAGGTCCGAAGCGAAGGCTTATATTAAAGGCGGGAGAGTCACTGTTGACGGAATAATCGTTCGTTCCGGCGATGTAAAGGTGGATCCCGATAAGTCAATAATTAGTTTTGACGGAATTGACTTAAAATACGAACAATTCGTTTATTTTATGCTTAATAAGCCGGCAGGTTTTGTCAGTGCCACCAAGGACGCGGGAAAGACCGTGATCGACCTTTTAAAGAGCGAAAACAGGGATGATCTTTTTCCTGTGGGGCGCCTCGATAAAGACACGACAGGTCTTTTGATCATAACAAACGACGGTGATCTCGGGCACCATCTTACGTCTCCGAAGCACGGCATATTAAAGAAATATCTTGTGAAGATCGCACATTCTTTGTCGGAAGCGGATACAAGCGCACTTTCGGAAGGCTTGGACATTGGAAACGGAGAAAGAAGCGACAAAGCAACCGTTGAGGTAATTTCGGACGATTATGTTTATATTACCGTATCCGAGGGTAAATTCCATGAGATCAAGCGGATGTTAAAGGCCGTCGGAAATGAAGTGCTTGAATTAAAGCGGGTTTCAATGGGTGGTGTGGCACTTGATGAATCCCTGAAAGAAGGAGAATACCGTAGGCTCCTGCCTTCGGAGATAGAAAGATTAAATGAACATGTTTGACAATATCGAGGCCGTGATCTTTGACCTCGACGGTACTTTAATAGATTCCATGGGACTTTGGAAGGAAATAGATATCGAGTATCTGGGTCGATACGGCATTGAACTTCCCGATGACCTTCAGGCCTGTCTTGAGGGCAAATGCTTTCATGATACCGCCATCTATATGAAAAAGCGTTTCGATCTTCCGGATCCTTTGGATGTTATAGAAAAGACCTGGAATGAGATGGCGGAAGATAAATACTGTCATGAGGTCCCTATCAAGGAGGGAGTTTTTAAACTCCTTGATTATGCCAAGAAAAACAGCTTAAAGCTTGGGATTGCAACCAGCAATTCAAGGCATCTGACGGAACTTTTCTTAAATACCAGAGGATTAAACGAAACCTTTGATTATGTGCTTACCGGGTGCGACACCCTTAAAAGTAAGCCCGATCCCGAAGTATATTTGCTTTGTGCGGATAAACTTAAGGTTTCGCCTGATAAATGTCTTGTGTTTGAAGATATTACCCGTGGGATTCTTTCCGCAAAGAACGCGGGAATGAGGGTCTGCGGAGTGGCGGATGAGTATTCCGAATGGTCAAGAGCGGAGAAAATGAGCCTTTCGGACTATTACATCGATTCTTATAACGAAATTGAATATCCTGCATAGAAATATAGGAGGTTGAATATGAATATTGCTATCATCACAGGCGCATCCAGCGGAATGGGCAGAGAAACGGCCCGTAGGATCGATGAGATCTATACCGACAAGCTTTCGGAGATCTGGCTTGTTGCAAGAAGAGAATCAAGGCTCCAAGAACTGGCTGCGAGCCTTAAACATAAAACAAGGATTTTTGCTCTTGATCTTACGGATGAAAAGGCGGTTTCCGAGTTTGATCTTACCCTTAATCTGGTTAACCCTAACGTAAAGATACTGGTAAACGCTTCGGGCTTCGGAGTAATGGGCAAGTTTACGGATGTTTATGCAAAGGAGCATGCGGGAGTCGTAAGACTTAACTGTGAGGCTCTTACGAAAGTTACCCACATGGTGCTTTCATACATGAGACGCGGGGCCAGGATCATTCAGTTTGCGTCCTCCGCAGCTTTTATGCCTCAGCCGGGATTTGCGGTTTATGCGGCTTCCAAGGCTTATGTTTTAAGCTTTTCAAGAGCTTTGAACGAAGAACTTAAGGACAGGGGAATCTCCGTTACGGCAGTGTGCCCCGGACCCGTAGATACGGAGTTCTTTGATATAGCCGAAAAGAACGGAACCAATTTCCATTTTAAGAAGAAATTCATGGCTAAACAGGAAGATGTGGTAAACAGGGCGTTGATTGATGCATATCACAGAAAAGACATTTCGGTTTATTCGCCGGCTATGATCCTTTTCTTTGTGATCACAAAGATCTTACCCCATAAGTTCATTATGTTTTTCCTTAAATTCTTTAAATAAGCGGGTATTATATGTTAACGACTAAAAAAGGCAATTTTGGATATATAAAATCAGGGAGATTCAGAGAAACCCTTAAGACCGTCGGTATGCTGGCAATTTCCGTGAGCCTTTATTATGCGGGCATCCTTCAGACGGGCAGCAACAAAAATGTGCTTACCTATGTGGCGATTCTTGGAGTCCTTCCCGCGGCCAAATTCATGGTAAACGCCGTTTTGTTTTACAAAGCAAAGGGGTGTTCCGATGGTTTAAAAATCAAGCTTGACGAAGTCGGTCTCACTCCTACGTTTTATGACATGTTTTTTACGTCCTATAAGAAAAACTTCCAGATAAGTGCGCTGTTTTATAAAAAAGGCACCCTCATCGGCGTTACGGAAGATGAAAAATGCGAGGTGTCCGAGGGCGAAAAGCACTTATCAGAGGCCCTTTCAAAGGCGGGCTTTGAGGTAACCGTTAAGATCTTTACGGACGAAGCGAAGTTTATTTCTCGTATGAAAGAACTGTCTTTACTTGAAGATGAGGGCGATACGGGCTTTCTTTTTGACAACATAAAAAGCCTTGCCATTTAACGGAGATTCGGTTTGAAGGAATATATCATTTCAAAGGCAGACAGCGGTCAAACTCTCATAAAGTACCTGGGACGGATTCTGAAAGAAGCGCCTAACGGCCTTATTCATAAGCAGTTAAGAAACAAAAACATAACTCTTAACGGTAAGAAGGCGACGGGCTTTGAAAAGCTTTCGGAAGCGGATTCCGTTAAGGTTTTCATGAGCGACGAAACAATAGCAAAATTTTCGAAAGCTTTCGAAAGTGAAGCCAAGGTTTCCGTTAAGGAATATGAGAAAGCATACAAGACCTTCGGAAAACCCCGGATAATCTTCGAAAATGACCATATAATCGTCTTTGATAAACCTGTGGGTGTATTGAGCCAAAAAGCAAAACAGGACGATATTTCGGCCAATGAGTGGCTTATAGGCTACCTTCTTTGTGAAAAGAAAGAAACCCCGGATTTTGACCGTTTTAAGCCATCAGTCTGCAACAGACTTGACAGAAATACCGCGGGGCTCATGCTTTTTGGAAAGACGGTTTTCGGAACCAATCTTTTGAATAAAATCGTTAAGGATAAAAGCCTTAAAAAGTATTATAAAACCCTTGTTCACGGGAAATTTGAATACACGGGGCTTAAGAAATCCTATCTTTTGAAGGACGAAGCGACCAATAAAGTTAAGCTTTTTGACGATCATGTCCCTGAAAGCAGCGAGATAGCCGCAGAATTTAAGCCTTTAAGATATTCAAAGAAAAACAATATTTCCGAAGTGTCCGTCCTGCTCCTTACGGGTAAAAGCCATCAGATCAGGGCACAGCTTGAATCTATGGGTTATCCGGTGCTTGGAGATAAAAAGTACGGAAATTCAAAGGATAAGGGGCTTTCGCATCATATTCTTTATGCGGAAAAGCTTGTTTTCCCGGAACTAAAGGATCTTCCGGAGCTTTCCGGCCGGGAGTTTTGTATAGATACTTCCGGGGTTTTCGATAAATATTTTGACTGAATAGGATATTAACATGCCCACATGGAATTCAAGAGGCCTTCGCGGCTCGGTTCTCGAAGATCTTATCAACAGGACCAATGAAAAGTACGCAGAAAGCGGACTTTGCCTGGTTCAGAAGATTCCCACGCCCATAACACCGATCCAGATCGATCAACAATCAAGACACATCACTCTTGCTTATTTTGAAAAGAAGAGTACCGTTGACTATATAGGGGCCGCCCAGGGTGTTCCCATCTGTTTTGATGCCAAAGAAAACGAAGTCGATACCTTTCCGCTTCATAACATTCATGACCATCAGGTCTCCTTTATGAAGGATTTCCAAAAGCAGGGCGGTATCGCTTTTCTTATCATTTACTATACCCACAGAGATCTTTATTACTACATGAATATCGATGAGCTTTCTTTTTTCCTTAAAAGAGCGGAAGAGGGAGGCCGGAAGAGCATTGCCTTTAGCGAGCTTAAGAAAGACAATTTTTTGCCCAAGAAAAACGGCATTTTCGTGCCATATCTCGACATGATCGCCAAAGATTTAAGTAATTGTTGACAAAACAGACACACTTTACTATGATAACCAAGTAGCACGCTACCACGATAAAGCGAGGTATGATATGCGAAAAGATCTGATCCATACACCAGAAGGCGTAAGGGATATATACGGAAATGAAGAAAAACAGAAATTAAGGGTTGAGGAGCTGGTTAAAGAAACCATTTATCTGCACGGTTACGAGGATATCCAGACTCCCACATTTGAATATTTTGATGTTTTTTCCAAGGAGATAGGCACCACCCCCTCCAGAGAACTTTATAAGTTCTTTGACAGAAACGGAGACACACTTGTGCTTCGTCCGGACTTTACGCCCGGAGTTGCAAGGTGCGTTGCCAAGTATTTTGATGAAGAAAACAGCTCCGTGAAGCTTACCTACAGCGGAAGCGCTTTTGTGAACAACTCTGCCCTTCAGGGAAAGTTAAAGGAGACCACACAGACAGGTGTTGAGCTTATGAACGACGATTCGGCCGCTGCGGATGCAGAGGTTTTGAATCTTTTGATCGAGTGCTTAAAATCTGCGGGTCTTGAAAATTTCCAGGTATCCGTAGGTCACATGGAGTATTTTAAAGGTCTTTGCGAAAGCGCCGGGATAAGCGAAGAAAATGAACTTTTGCTTCGTGAATATATTTCCGAAAAAAACAATATTCCCGCAACTGACCTTCTTGATTCTCTCAATTGTGATGTGAAAACCAAGGAATTATTGCTTTTAACCGGAGATTCCATCGGCGATATTTCAGTCATCAACAATTTAAAGAACAAAGTAAACAATTCTCGCTCCGAGGGTGCTCTTAAGCGTTTGGAGCGGGTCTATGATATTTTGAAGATCTTCGGAAACGAAAAGTACATTTCCTTCGATCTTGGTATGCTCAGTAAGTATAACTATTATACCGGCGTGATCTTTAAGGCATATACCTACGGCATCGGTGATGCGGTCTGCAAGGGTGGAAGATACGATAACCTTGTTTCTTCCTTCGGAAAGACCAAACCTGCTGTCGGTTTTGTTATACTTATAGACGATCTTCTTATGGCGTTACGGCGCCAGGGGGTATCCGTCCACGTTAAGGAATCGGCGAAGACTGTTTATTACACCGATTCCGACATGACTGAAAAGATTAAAGAAGCAAATAAACTTCGGACAGAGGGTAAACCCGTAAACCTTATTTACAAAGGGGAGGGCAAATAAATGAGCAAAGACGAAAAATACTTAACCTTTGCCCTTACCAAGGGCAGACTTGCGGACAAAACCCTTGCTTTGATGGATAAGATCGGCATCACCTGTACCGAAATGCAGAACAAGGATTCCCGCAAGCTTATCTTCGTAAACGAAGAGCTTAAGCTTAAGTTTTTCTTAGCCAAAGGTCCCGATGTGCCCACTTATGTGGAATACGGCGCCGCAGATATAGGCGTTGTTGGGAAGGACACCCTTTTGGAAGAAGGAAGAAGGGCCTATGAGGTTTTGGACCTCGGATTTGGCAAATGCAGAATGTGCGTCTGTGGACCGAGGGAGGCATCGGAACTTTTAAAGCACCGGGAAATGATCAGGGTTGCCACCAAATATCCTGTGATAGCAAAGGATTATTTTTACAATCGCAAGCATCAGACCGTGGATATCATTAAACTTAACGGAAGCGTAGAACTGGGCCCCATTGTAGGCCTTTCGGACGTTATAGTCGATATTGTCGAAACAGGTTCCACCTTAAGGGAAAACGGACTTACCGTTTTGGAAGAGATCTGTCCCCTTTCCGCAAGAATGATCGTTAATCAGGTCAGCATGCAGATGGAGTCAAAGCGTATCAACGACATTATCTCAAAGCTTAAAGAAGCTCTCAAAACGTCCGAAAAACAGGAGGTAAAATGAGAATTGTAAAACTTAATGCCGAAAACAGAAAAGACATCCTTTCGGCTCTTTTAAAAAGAAGCACGGCAAATTACACGGAATTTGAAGAAAAGGTTGCCGTTATATTAAAAGACGTTAAAGAAAAGGGCGATGAAGCGCTTTTTTCTTATACCCAAAAATTTGACGGCTTTGATTTAAACGAAGGGAACATCCGCGTTACAGACGCAGAGATTAAAGAAGCCTTTTCAAAGGTTGATGAAGAATATGTTAAGGTCATGAAGGACGCGGCCGAAAACATCACAGCCTTTCACAAAAAACAATTAAGACAGTCCTGGATAGAAACAAAAGACGATGGCTCCATCCTGGGACAAAAGATTACTCCCATCGAAAAAGCCGGAATCTATGTGCCCGGCGGTAAGGCTGCTTACCCTTCAAGTGTTCTTATGAACATTCTTCCGGCCAAAGTTGCGGGAGTATCAAAGGTCATTATGACCACCCCTCCCGGAAAAGACGGTAAAGTCAATCCGGGAACTCTTGTTGCCGCAAGCATCGCAGGTGCGGACGAAATCTATAAAGTCGGAGGAGCCCAGGCCATCGGAGCCCTTGCTTACGGAACAAAATCCGTTCCTAAGGTAGATAAGATCACAGGCCCCGGAAATATTTTTGTAGCTCTTGCCAAAAAGGCCGTTTACGGAAATGTTGGCATCGACTCTTTGGCAGGCCCCAGCGAGATCATCGTTCTTGCTGACGAAACCGCCAATCCGAGATACGTTGCCGCAGACCTTCTTTCTCAGGCAGAGCACGATGAAATGGCCTCCGCCATTCTTGTTACCGTAAGCGAAAAATTGGCTGAAAAGGTTTCCGAAGAAGTCGATAAGTTTTTGCTTAATCTTGAAAGAAGAGATATAATAAAAGCGTCTCTTGATAACTTCGGATATATTCTTGTTGCAAAGGATGGGGCTGAGGCTGTGGACACCGTAAATGAGATAGCGGGAGAGCACCTGGAAATCTTAACGGCTAATCCCTTTGAAACCCTTACCAAGATAAAGAACGCAGGTGCGATCTTCCTTGGTGAATATTCATCCGAGCCTTTGGGAGACTATTTTGCGGGACCCAACCACATAATCCCCACAAACGGAACTTCCAGATTCTTTTCACCCTTAAGCGTCGATGATTTCATCAAAAAATCGAGCATAATCGCTTACTCCAAAGAGGGTCTTGAGAAAGTACACCAAGAGATTGAATATTTCGCCGAAAAAGAAGGACTTACGGCTCACGCCAATTCGGTTCGCGTTAGATTCGAATAAACAATTCGGAGGTCATCATGGCACGTTGCAAATTAATCGAGAGAGAGACAAAAGAAACCAATATTTCCATGCAGCTTGACTTGGACGGTGCGGGCAATTCATCCGTAAATACCGGTATAGGATTTATGGATCACATGCTTACCGGCTTTGCGAAGCACGGTTTCTTTGACCTTAAAGTCAAAGCCACGGGAGATCTTGAAGTCGATTGTCACCATCTTGTTGAAGATTTGGGTATCGTTCTCGGTATTGCGATAAAAGAAGCTCTTGGAACCAAGGAAGGCATCAAACGTTTCGGTTCCTTTATCCTTCCCATGGATGATGTGCTGGTTATGTGTGCCATCGACCTTTCGGGTCGCCCTTACTTCAATTTTGAATGTGATTTTGCCACCGAACGTGTGGGATATCTTGAGACCCAGACGGTTAAGGAATTCTTTTATTCCGTTTCCTATACCGCAGGCATGAATCTTCACATCAAGGTTTTAAGCGGAGAAAACGACCACCACAAGATCGAGGCCATGTTTAAGGCTTTTGCCAAAGCCCTGGATGAGGCTTCCTCCATCGACCCCAGAATAAAAGACGTATTATCCACGAAAGGTTCCTTATAATGAAAAAGAAACTGATACCCTGTATTTACCTTAAAAACGAAAAAGCGGTTGCTTTTTTCTCAGACAATACCATAGTGGAAAACGACCCTTCGGCTCTTTGCAAGCGTTTTGCGGATTACGGTGCCGATGAACTTTTGATCTTTGACCTTTCAAAGGGAGATGAGGAGCATGAAAGATCCCTTGCCCTTATCAAGGAGATCTGCGGGACCGTTAAAATACCTGTTATCGGTGCCGGTAATGTTAATCGCATGGAGGATGTGAAAAAGCTTCTTTATGCGGGCTGTAAGCGTGCGGTGTTAAACTATTCCAAGCAGTCAAACATCGACATCACAAAAGAGGTTTCCGATAAATTCGGCAAGAATAAGATCATTGCTTCGGTTAAGACCATGGATGAGCTTACCGATAACAAGGATCTCATTTTTCAGTATACGAAGACCGTTCTTCTTCACGATCTTTCCATAGCAAAGGATGATTTTTTCAAGAATACGGGACTTTCCTATATTTCGATCCTTCCGAAGGCCTCTCTCGACAAGATCATAGAGCACCTTAAGGCTGACAACTGCGAAGGCATCACCGGTGAAGTCGTAAACGAAAATTATAAAGAATATGAAGGTATCAAGGGCCTCGTGGGAGAGACTTATGTGCCTTTTTCAACTTATAAGCTTAATTCCGACGGCCTTATTCCCGTGATCGTTCAGGATTATCGTACCAACAAGGTGCTGATGCTTGCTTATATGAACGAAGAAGCCTACGAAAAGACCTTAAGAAGCGGTCTTATGACCTATTTTTCAAGGAGCAGGCAATCTCTTTGGTTAAAGGGTGAAACCAGCGGAAATTACCAGCATTTAAAGGCATTAAGCTATGACTGCGACAGCGATACGCTGCTTGCCAGAGTCGATCCCGACGGCCCTGCCTGCCACACCGGTGCGGTTTCCTGCTTTTTCAATGACGTTCTTACATACGATTTTGAAGAAAAAAATCCTCTTGAGGTTTTAAATGATGTATACTCTGTAATTGAGGACCGTAAACTCCATCCCAAGGAAGGTTCCTATACGAATTATCTTTTTGATAAGGGCATCGATAAGATTCTTAAAAAAGTGGGAGAGGAAGCAACGGAGATTGTCATTGCGGCTAAAAACCCGGGAGCCGGCGAGATCAAGTACGAGATTTCCGATTTTCTTTATCATGTAATGGTTCTTATGGTGGAAAAGGGTGTAACCTGGGACGAGATCATGACTGAATTAGCAAATCGATAGGAATTATTTATGCAGAATTTGGCATTACCGGAAGATGTGCTCATGGCCATCGATAAACCGGAGCGTTACATCGGAAACGAAATAAACGCAGTTTATAAAGATAAAAACAATATTGCCGTCAGGTTCGCCATGTGCTTTCCTGATGTTTACGAAATCGGGATGTCACACCTTGGCATCGCGATTTTGTACGATATGTTCAATAAATTTGAGGATACCTGGTGCGAGCGTGTTTATTCGCCTTGGCCCGATCTTGATAAGATCATGAGGGAAAGAAATATCCCTCTTTTTACCATAGAATCGCAGGAACCCGTAAAGAACCTGGATTTTCTCGGTATCACCATTCAGTATGAGATGTGTTATACCAACATCCTTCAGATACTGGATCTTTCTAAAATCCCCCTTGAAACCAAGGACAGGACCTGGGACGACCCCATTGTTATTGGCGGTGGTCCCTGTACCTACAATCCGGAGCCTTTGTATGCTTTTTTCGATATTTTCTACATCGGGGAGGGAGAAACCAGATACAGAGAGCTTTTGGATGTTTATAAAGAAGCTCGCAAAGAAGGGGTTTCCAGAGAAGAATTCCTGATCCGTGCGGCAAAGATCCCCGGTATGTACGTGCCTTCCTGTTATGAAGTCACTTATAATGAGGATTTTACAATTAAGTCTTTCGTACCAAAGTTTGATGGCATTCCAAAGACGGTCTTAAAAGAGATAGTTACAGATCTTGACGACACATATTATCCCGAAAAGCCCGTGGTTCCCTTTATCAGAGCCACACAGGATCGTGTCGTTCTTGAAATAATGCGTGGCTGTATCAGAGGCTGCAGATTCTGTCAGGCAGGTCAGATCTACAGACCCGTCAGGGAAAGAAGCGTTGACTTCTTAAAAGATAAGGCCGCAAAGCTTCTTAAAAACACGGGCCATGAGGAAATTTCCTTAAGTTCCCTTTCTTCCTCCGACTATACCCACATAGAGGAGCTGGTTGATTATCTGGTCAAAGACTGTACCGACAAAAAGGTGAACATTGCTCTTCCAAGCCTCAGAATCGATCAGTTTTCCGTCGATACCATGAGCAAGGTTCAGGATATCAGGAAATCAAGCCTTACCTTTGCGCCCGAAGCCGGGTCACAAAGAATGAGAGATATCATCAATAAGGGTCTTACCAGAGACGATATCTTAAACGGTGCAATCCTGGCCTTTAAGGGCGGCTGGACCAGAGTCAAACTATATTTTATGCTGGGTCTTCCCTTTGAAGAGGATGAGGATATCGACGGGATTGCACAGCTTTCAAATGATATTGCCGCAGCCTTCTATGAGACCGTTCCCAAAGAAGAACGTGTTAACGGCAGGGTTCAGATAGTGACCAGTACCAGTTTCTTTGTCCCGAAGCCCTTTACGCCCTTCCAGTGGGCACAGCAGAATACCGCGGAACAGTTCATTGACAAAGCAATCAAGTGTAAACGCTTTATTTCCGAGAAGCTCAATCAGAAGGTAATCAAGTACAACTGGCATGAGTCCGATGTGAGCATGCTTGAAGGCGTGCTGGCAAGGGGCGACAGAAGACTGGCGGATGTTATCATAAACGTTTACAAAAAGGGCAATATTTTCGATGCCTGGAGCGAATACTATCATCACGACAAATGGATGGAAGCCTTTGAAGAATGCGGCATAGACCCTACCTTCTATACTACCAGGGAAAGGGCGGATGATGAGATCTTCCCCTGGGATTTTATTGACTGCGGCGTGACCAAAGCCCATCTTTTGAGGGAATGGCACAAGGCTCAGGAAGGTGTTGTTACCGATAATTGCAGAGACGGCTGTTCAGGCTGCGGTACCGCAAGATTTAACTGCGGTATCTGTGTCAGAAGATGATTTTGAAAGTGTAGGATATGAAAGTAAGACTTAAATTTACCAAACGAGGTGTGGTTAAATACATAGGGCATCTGGATCTTATGCGATATTTCCAGAAAGCTTTCAGGCGTACGGATATAGAAATGGTCTACTCCAAGGGTTTTTCTCCCCATATGATCATGTCCTTTGCGCAGCCTTTGGGCGTAGGTGTCGAAAGCGACGGCGAATACTTTGATGTGGAAGTTGCCGATAAAGAAGACATTTCCCTGTTTCCCGAAAAGTTAAACGCTCAGATGGCTGAAGGTATTAGTGTTTTGAATGCGATCCTTTTGCCGAAGGGCTTTATCAATGCCATGTCCAGTGTTGCAGCCGCGGATTATGAACTGAATTTCTATAAGACTGCACCGGATTTAAAGTTACTTTTAAAGAAATACGATGAAAGCCCCGCAGTTACTTTTGTTAAGACCACGAAATCCGGAGAGCACACCGTAAACGTAAAGGAATTTGTTTTCGAGCTTTCTTTAAAGGATGAAAATACACTTTTTGCTAAACTTGATGCTTCAAGTTCGGGGAATCTAAAGCCCCTTAATTTCATTGAGGCCCTGCTTAAACTTGAAAACCTCGATATAAACGATTATCCCTTCCATATTCTGCGTAAAGAAACCTATATGCGGGATGAAAAAGAAAACCTTGTACCCTTAAATCACGTCAAAGCATGAAGGATAACAAACTTGTCGTAACAAAATACAGGAATTACAACGCCGCCTTTCTTTTTAATGACGGCGATATTGACGAACTTATTCTTTCAAAGGACATGCCCTTTAACGTGGGAGATATTTATGTGGGGCGCGTAAGCTCGGTAAAGGATTCTCTTAAGGCCTGCTTTGTGACCTTTAAGGAAGACTGCGTGGGATTTCTGCCATTTGAAGAAATATATCCTCAGTGCCTTCTGTCAAGAAAGTATGACGGACGTCTCGTTCAGGGGGACCTTGTCTGTGTAGAAGTTATAAAGGAACCCATGAAAACCAAGGGGGCCACTCTGTCCATGAGGCTTACGGTTTCGGGTTCTTTGTGCGTGGTGACCCTCGATGACAGGTCAGTTCACGTTTCATCAAAGATCGGGAAAAAACAGGCAGGCGAATTTAAGGACTTTTTTTCAAAAAACAGGCTGAATCACGGGCTTGTCGTTCGGACTAACAGTATTGGTGCGGATGCTTCGGAAGTCTATGCAGAAGGAAAAAGAAACTCAGAGATTCTTTCGGATATCGTATCCGTTATGAACTCAAGGAGCCTTTATTCCTGTCTTTACAGGGCAAAGCCCGGGTATGTTCAAAGAATACGCAGTATTAAAACAAACAAGTACAGCGAAATAATTACGGATAATGAGGATATTTACGAGGACCTTAAGGAATTTGACAATTTAAGGCTTTATAAGGACGAACATATCCCGTTAAAGGCTGTTTACGCCTTTGATCGGGCCTATGATACAGCAACTTCAAAGAAAGTTAACCTTAATTTCGGAGGTTATCTGGTTATAGAGCCCACCGAAGCCCTTACCGTTATTGACGTAAACTCCGGTAAGTTTTCAAAGAATCTTTCTAAACGCGATGCAATCTTAAAGGTAAATGCAGAGGCTGCAAAGGAAATAGCAAGACAGTTAAGGCTTCGTAATATTTCGGGGATAATAATCGTTGATTTTATCAATATTTCCGGGCCCGATGCCTTTGATGATATCAGGGAGATATTGAGAAACGAATTTAAAAAAGATTACGTTAAAACAAATCTTTGCGGATTTACCAATCTGGACCTGGCGGAGATCTCCAGAGAAAAGAAGTTTTCCTCGATCTATGATGTGATAAAGGGCGAGGATGCATCCGAAGAATAATTTATTAAAAACCATTTGACAAATGTATTTACAACTGTTACTATATTCGAGTATGCCGCATAACTAGGTATAAGTGCGCCCAAACGCCACCAAAGTTAGCGAGTAAAAACCGATTTTCGGTTTGGATTAGGAGGAACAGACTATGTACGCTATTATAGCTACCGGTGGAAAACAGTATAAGGTTTC
>DBVS01000051.1:449-586 GCA_002308235.1 Lachnospiraceae bacterium UBA1258 | reverse complement strand
GGTACCGAAGTTACATTTGATAATGTTCTTGCTGTAAGCGCCGATAAGTTCAAGGCAGGTAAGGATGTTGCATCCGCTACCGTAACCGCTACCGTTATGGAACAGGGTCGTGCCAAGAAGGTTATCGTTTACAAGTA
>DBVS01000051.1:0-406 GCA_002308235.1 Lachnospiraceae bacterium UBA1258 | reverse complement strand
CAGGTTAAGATTGATAAGATCAACGCGTAATTACGGTGTAATATGACGAGTGTTACCTTATTTACCGATGAAAACGACAAATATTACGGATTTGAAGCTTCGGGACATGCCGGACACGGATTTGCGGGCAATGATATTGTCTGTGCCGCGATCTCGGTTCTCCTTATAAATTTAGCCAATTCCGTGGATGAACTTTTGAAAAAGGATTATTCTTTTTCGGAAGAAGAAAACAAAGGTCGCATGGAACTTAAGGTAAACGATTATGCGGATGAAAGCGTACAGCTTCTTTTTAAGTCATTGAACTTAGGCTTAAAGGAAATTGCCCGTGAATATCCGAAGAACTTGAAATTGACAAATAGGAGGTGTAGACCATGATCAGAATGAACCTTCAATTTTTCGCTCATAA
>DBVS01000061.1:4053-9052 GCA_002308235.1 Lachnospiraceae bacterium UBA1258 | reverse complement strand
TACAGCGTCGATACCCAGGGCTACTGGAACGGAATAATCGGCAAAATGGAGCTTCGCGCCGATGAAACGGACAATGTGGAATCTGTCCAGGTCTATCATAAAGATGGCGGGATAGAAGTGCATGTCGTTACAGTAAGCGACCGCCACGTGCCCCTTGAAATCAAGAAAGCGACCCTTTCCTTTGAAGTGATCCTTCCCAGCGGAAAGCCCCTTCTCCGAAAGACAGAGGAGATCGAGCTTTATTCAAAGCGCCAGCGAAACCGCACATTTATCAAGATAAAACCCGAAGATACCTGCCTTTGGGATGAATTTGAGCCAAGCCTCTACGAACTTAAGGTCACGCTTAATTCCGGGGGCAAAGAAAGCTTTAAGAGCGTTCGATTCGGCCTCAGAGATGTATATGTCAAAGACAGGTGCTTTATGCTTAACGGTCACCCCCTTTCTTTAAGGGGTACCATAAACTGCGCTCAATTCCCCGAAACGGGATATCCTCCCATGGATGAGATCGTTTGGGCCAAGCATTTTCTTAAACTCAGGCAATTCGGCATGAATCATGTAAGATTCCATGCCTGGTGCCCGCCGGAAGCCGCCTTCAAGGCTGCGGACATTTTGGGCATGTATCTGCTGGTGGAAATGCCCCTTTGGCTTAACAGGGACGTAACCCCCATGGAATTCGGGGACGATTCCGCCCACCGACTCTATTTCAGGGATGAGGCTTTGAGGATCAGCGAAGCCTACGGAAACCATCCGTCCTTTATGTTTTTCTCAAACGGCAACGAAAATCTGGGTGATTACGCACTTTTGGAGACCATCACCACCGAGATGAAGGCGGTGGACCCCAGAAGACTCTATACGCTTACATCAAACTTCGACCATCCTTTGAGTCCCGCGGAGGACTTCATGTGTGCTTTTGAGATTCTTCATCAAAAGGCCCGTATTCAGTTTCTTCACGATGAAGTTGCCGAAGGAACCTTTGTTAACTACGACGAAATGCGTAAAACCGTGCCTGTTCCCTTTACATCCTTTGAGGTGGGGCAGTACTGCGTTTATCCCGACGTGGATATTGCAGAAAAATACAATAAAAACATGGTGCCCGTAAACTTTGACGCAGCCAAGAAATCCATGCTTCGTCATGGGGTTTATGAAAGGTTGCACGACTATATCATGGCCTCCGGAGACTTGGCCGCCAAACTCTATAAGGAGGACATCGAGGCTGTCCTTCGTACCCGCGGAATGGGAGGTTTTGAGCTTCTTTCTCTTACGGACTACACGGGACAAAGCACGGCAACCGTGGGAATTCTCGATGTCATGTACGAAGAAAAAGGCGTGATCTCCCAAGCCGAGTGGAAGGGCTTTTGCTCCGAAACCGTTCCCCTTTTGTGGGCCAAACGAGAGTTCATGGAAGGAGAGCATTTGACGGGCTTTGTTTCTTTGTACGATTATGGCCCCAATCCTTTGGAAAAGCCTGAATATCTCATTGATTTTGTAAATGCGAAAACCGGAAAATCCCTTCGGAAGACGGCGGTTGTGGCAGACGGTTTCAAGACACCCGTAGACATACCCCTTGATTTTGTAAAGGGTAACACTCTGATAAAGGTTTACATAACTGTGTATAAGGGAGAAGAACGTTACACCAATTCCTGGCGGATTTTTGTATACGGTGAAAATACCCCCGATTACGCTCTCATAGAAGAAAAAACCGTCAGAACGCAGGATGAATTCAAGCGCGCGGCGAAGGGCGAAGGAAGATTTCTTATCACTCCCGAATTTTTTGAAAAGGATAAGCTTGTAAAGAGTTCCTTTATCCCTGTTTTCTGGTCCCCGGTACATTTTCCTTCGGAAGCTTCCGTAGGCATGATGATCGATGAAAAACACGGATTGTTAAAGCATTTTCCCACGGAAAAATATACGGATTATCAGTGGAAGAAGCCTGTCGAGGGTTCCTTTGGAATAAGGATAAACGAGATGGTTGAGAAGGTGAGCCCCGTTTTGGAATTTGTGCCCAATTTTGACGATAACGAACCCAAATCCCCCCTGTTTACTTTTAAAACAGGGAAGGCTGAATTCATATATTGCGGCTTTGACGCGAAGCTTTCGGACCCCGCGTCAAAGGCTCTGTTTTTCTCCATAGGTGAGTATTTAAAGAATTCCTAATTGGGAATAAAGAAATTGGTCTTCTCCGAAAGCGCCAGCACGGAGGAAGCGTATTCAGAGGGCGACATACCGCACTTTATCTTGAAAAATCTTGAGAAATAACCGATGGAAGAGTAACCGAGGGCATCGGAGATCTCGGATATATTCAAATGACGGTCGCGAATCATCTGTTTCGCCGCCTCAATCTTAAGTGAAGAGAAATATTCCATAAGACTGCAGCGATAATACTTGCGGTAAAGGGTTTTAAGCCTTGAATAGCCGACAAAGTTTTCGCTGCAGATCTTGTCTATTGAAAGGTTGTTTGAGATGTGATCCTCAAAATACGCCTTTAATTTCTGTAAAAGAAGGGCATCGTCGTTTCCGCGGTTGGTCATGGAAATGTCGGTGTATTCCCTGCGTTTCTTCTTTTCCGAAGAGTTTTCCCTCACAAGAGTGATCATAAGTGCTTCCAGAGAAGCGGAGATGAGCTGCGCCGAACCTATCCTCGGGGATTCGGTGACCTCCATGATTTCCGTGGAAGGGTCGTTTAAGGGATTGTCAAAAAGTTCCTTTGCTTCGCTTATTATGGTACGAAGAAAGGCACAATCCATATCGGATACGGGTAAAGTGGCATTTTCAAAGAACTTCATGGCTTTGGACTTGCAGATAAAGGAAACTACCACCAGATTCGGGGCATCCACTCCGGTTGCTTTGAGCGCGTGGAATTCATTGGGCTTATGGAAGTGGATCTGGCCCTTTTTAAGGATAAAAGTGTTACCGTCTCCGTTAATCTCAACGGTACCGTTGTCTACGTAAACAAATTCCCAGAAATCATGGGTTTCACCCGGAAACGAAAAGTTACTGGCGTAGGAAAAGTAGTGTACGGTAACAATCTTGTTGATCTCAAAATCTTTTTTTAAAAGCGTTTCGACGTAAGCCATCGGTATTTCCTTTCTTAGATCGAAGAGCGGATTATAACGTTCATGGGAAGTGAAATGGTTCTGGGCAGGCCTTCGTAGCCGGACATCCTTTCTTTTAAGGTTCTGAAAGCAAGGATTCCGATGTCTCTGGTGGGAATCCTTATCGTTGAGAGGGGAGGGTTGGAGAATCTTGACATTTCGATGTCGGAAATTCCCATGACCGCCACTTCCGCGGGAACCTTAACATCCAGGTCGTAGAGCCTTCTTAAGACCGCCATGGCCATCAGGTCGCTGGCAACCACAAAGGCTTCGGGGAGCTTGCCTTTTTTGTGAAGTGCGTTTATGTATTTAAAGCAGGCTTCTTCCTGCCAGTTGCAGTCGATTATGGTTTCTTTGTCAATGGGAAGGTTGTGCGAATACATGGCGGCCAGATACCCTCTGAAACGTCTTCCTTCGGTAAATTTGTTTCCGTAGGGTGCTGCGCCCACAAAACCGATCTTCTTATAACCCATCTTGACAAGAGTATCAACGGCCATGGAAGCTGCCTCGTAATGGTTGTAGACCACGTTGTCGATATCGTTGTGGAAGGTATCGATGCCCACCAATGTGGGAACGGTCCTCTTGATATGCTCGTAAATGGGAGCGCTTAAGGTGTTCATCAGGATAATACCGTCAAGAGAGGTAGATACGGTGGATCCCAAAAAGAAAGATTCCTCAAGCTCCGCTGCGGCGATAACATAAGGAACGCTGCAGCCGTTCTTGCGGGCTTCCTCTTCAATGGCAGAAAGCATGCTTAAGAAGTAGGGATCGCTGTATTTGTTCTTTTCGGTACTGATGACACAGCCAATCTTAAGGGGAGCGTCGGCCTTAGCGGGATTCTGGGTTTTCCTGATGTTACCCATGGGAGCCTTGTAGTTAAGGTCTGCGATGGCTGCCCAGACTCTTTCCTTTGTTTCTTCGGTCATGCGGCCTTCGGTGTCATGATTTATTACTCGGGACACAGTGGCTACGGATACGCCGGCAGCCTTTGCGACTTCTCTGATGTTACTCATTGCTTTCCCCTCTCTGTCAGGTGGTTAACAAACCGCGGTGTTTACTAAACGGTTTGCCTTTGTTCATAATTATATTAATTAAGAACATAACTGTCAACATTCCAGAATGTGTAAATATCTGCACGCCAAGTGCAAACCCTTCGGGTTTTCACAGGAAACAGATGGTGTTATAATACGATTAACAAGAAGGAAACATCAAGTTAACAAAGGTAAACAGGAGTCATACCATGGCGAAAAAGAAGATTAAACTTGCACTTATCGGAGCAGGACAGCGCGGAAGGATCTACGCAGATTATGCCCATGACAACGGTCTTGCGGAAATCGCTTACCTCGTTGAACCCGACAAAGAACATAAAGCGAAAGCAAAAGAAAAATACGGTTTGGATGACTCACATATCTTTGACGATCCCAATGAGTTTTATAAGCTCGGTAAAGTTTGCGACGCCGTGATCATCGCAACCATGGACAGACAGCATTACGGCCACGTAATGGGCGCTCTCAGACTTAAATATGACATTCTTCTTGAAAAGCCCATTTCTCCCGTAATGGAAGAGTGCATCGCCATCAGAGATCTTGCCATGAAGAACAAGTGCAAAGTCATGGTTTGTCACGTTCTCCGTTACACCGGTTTCTGGGGCGAGATCAAGAGGATCGTTGATTCCGGCGAACTGGGAAAGATCATAGATATTCAGCACAATGAAAACATCGGAAATTTCCACATTGCTCACTCCTTTGTAAGGGGCAACTGGAGAAACAGCGATATTTCAAGCTCCCTTATCATGCAGAAGTCCTGCCACGACATGGATCTTCTTACATGGATCATCGGAAGCAAGGCAAAATCCGTTGCTTCCTTCGGAGATCTTACATACTTTAACAAAGCACATGCTCCCAAGG
>DBVS01000061.1:2747-3894 GCA_002308235.1 Lachnospiraceae bacterium UBA1258 | reverse complement strand
TGCGACCATCAGGTTGCTGTATTCGAGTTTGAAAACGGCGTTCATGCAACCTTTAACTTAAGCGGATTTACCAACGGAATGACCCGTACCATAAAGATCATGTGTGAGGACGGCGAGATCAGAGGAGATGACGCAAGAAACGAGATCGAGATCATCCGTTTTGCTTCCTCCTGGCACGATGTTCCTTACACGAAGAAATACAATCCGGACCTTCAGGCCGGTTTCCACGGCGGCGGAGACAGCGGCATCATGGACAGTTTCTTCGAACTTATGAAGGGTAACAGCGAAGAAAACCTTTCAGCCATCGACAAGTCCATTGAAAGCCATCTGATGGCCATGGCCGCGGAAAAAGCAAGAGTTGAGCACAGATTGGTTGAAATGAAGGAATTGAGAGATTAAGCCAGATGAAAAAGACCGGATACTCCCAACTGATTGAAAAAATAAAGCCGAAAAATCTTCCCGATAAGTTTAAAGATGCTTATGAAGAATGGAATCTTGACGGAAACATCGTTTCCCACGAAGAACTTGACAGCCTCATTGAAAGATATGATCTGACCGAGGCTCAGAGATCGAAACTTCACGGCTATTTAAAGGACATTGAGAACAGCGAAGAACTTTCGGAATATGTTACCTTCCTTGTTTACTCCCAGTGCGACGGCCCCAGATATGTTTACTGGATCGATACCGATACCGATTTCAATTCGGCTTCGGATGCTTTCGGAGAGACGGGCGGGGCGCTTAATCTTTTCATCTGCCTTTCCTGTATGGGTCAGGCAAGAAAGGATCTCATAAAGAGACAGGTTCCGAAGGAGTATTACGAGAACATTCCCCACAGAATGTTTGTGGGTCAGATGAGAAAGTTTAAGGAAAGCGGGGATCTTTCGGTACACGACATGCCCTGGGCCCTCAATTTCTACTCGCTTTCGATCTATTTATTTGACAGGTTCCTGTTCGTTCCCTGCAAGTTCGGCGAGCTGTACAGCTTTTACAGAAATTCCGATAACAGGGTAATGGGATTCCCTCACGCGGGTCAGAACGTAGATGAATTCGGGCAGCTCATTCCCGAAGACGGAGACGGTTCCTACGACCTTGATGAGATAAGATACGACGGACATTATTACGGTTGCTTTGCGGAAAAAAGAAAAAC
>DBVS01000061.1:779-2582 GCA_002308235.1 Lachnospiraceae bacterium UBA1258 | reverse complement strand
TTCTTTACGAAGTACTATCCCGAGATCCCCTTCAAGGGATTCTGGTCATCAAGCTGGCTTTATGACGCAAGACTGTCCCTTTGCATGGACAGGGAAGCAAATATCACTCATGTAAGGCGGCAGTTCTTCAATTACAGCGGGGGCTGGAACGGAGAATCCACTTACGTTGAGTTATACGGTGATTCGAAACTTCTTCTCGACGAAGCACCCATGAAAACAAGTCTTCAGAGAAATGTGGCCGACTATTTAAGGCGCGGCGGCAGGTTCTGCGACACCGGAATGGTCTATTTTCCGGAGGAACTCGCGAAAGACTACAATTTCCCCATCTATATAACGGATGAGGATACGAGAGAAGAAAAGAAGGTATTACAAGAGATTATGGGAAAGGTGAAAAACGGTGAAAAAGGAATTTAAAAGACATTGGCAACTCTATTTGATGTGTGTGCCGGTTATCGTTTATCTCATAATGTTTTGCTACATTCCCTACGGCGGACTGTGGATGGCTTTCACGGATTACAAGATCCTGGACGGCATATTCGGCAGTAAATTCGTTGGGCTTGAGAACTTTAAGTATTTCTTCAGCAAAACAGGTATGGGACCCACGGTTATTGCAAACACGCTGATCATTAACTTTTGGGGACTCATTTTCGGAACCATCGTTCCCATCACTATCGCAATCTGTTTTAACAACATAGGACATAAGTTCTTTAAGAAGATCTCCCAGAGCGTGATGTTCTTTCCCTACTTCCTTTCATGGGTAGTTGTGGGAGCTATCATCTACGCATTCTTTGAGAACGACCACGGTATCGTAAACACCTGGATAAAGGCATTTGGCGGCGAGGGCTTAAGATGGTATGCGGAGCCCAAATACTGGAAGCCCATAGTCATCTTTGCGGACGTATGGAAGTGGTGCGGTTATAACTCCATTATTTATCTGGCGGCCATGACCAACTTCGATAAATCCCTTTACGAAGCTGCGGAAGTGGACGGAGCCAACAAGTTCCGGCAGATATTCAGCATCACCTTACCTTTGCTGAAACCCACCGTTGTGGTACTGACCCTTATGTCTGTCGGAAGGATCTTCTTCGGAGACTTCGGTATGATCTACGGTATCGTAGGAAACAACGTACTTCTTTATCCTGCGGTTTCCGTCATTGATACCTACGTATATTCCTCCATGAGAACTCTGGGCTTCTCCTATACCACGGCCATAGGTCTCATGCAGTCGGTACTCGGATTGATACTTATCACGGTAACGAACCATTTCGCAAAGAAAATCAATGAAGGGGAGGGCTTGTTCTGATGGAAGTTGTTAAATCCAAAAAGGTTAAGATGTCAGGCGCAGACCTCGCCACAAAGATTTTCTCCTATGCGTTTGTATTGTTTATCGCATTGCTTTGCTTTATCCCGCTCCTTATGGTCTTATCGGTTTCTTTTTCCGATAACACCGCGGTAGTACAGCAGGGTTACTCGATCTTACCGAGAAACTTTACGAAAGATACCTACATGTATCTGTTCGCACACAGCGGCGTCAAGATCCTTCGTTCCTACGGGGTTACGATAATCGTGACCGTAGCGGGAACTCTGGCGGCAATAACCGTCACCAGCATGTGTTCCTTTGCTTTGTCCATCAAGGATCTTAAATACAGAAACGTGATTTCATTCTTCTGCAACTTTACCATCATCTTTTCCGCGGGACTTATTCCCTGGTACATCGTTTGCAGAAACTGGTACGGCTTCAGCAACAATTTCAGAGCTCTGATCGTTCCGGGCCTGGTGGGAGTGTTCAATATGTTCTTACTC
>DBVS01000061.1:0-715 GCA_002308235.1 Lachnospiraceae bacterium UBA1258 | reverse complement strand
GCGGTACCGCTTACGAAAACCGGTATCATAACCGTCGGCATGATGATCGCCCTCGGCTACTGGAACGACTGGTGGAGCGCCCTTATGTTCGTCGATAAGAGGGACTATTGGCCCCTTCAGTTCTACCTTTACAACATTCTTTCGAATGTCAACGCCATAAGCTCCGGACGTGTTCCTCCGGGAGCCGCGGCAACCATCAAGCTGCCTACGGAGACAGTAAAGATGGCAGTAACCATTGTTACCATCGGCCCCATCATTTTCCTTTATCCGTTCATTCAAAAATACTTTGTTGACGGTATTATGACGGGTGCCGTAAAAGAATAAAACCAAATTTATAGGAGGGCTATATGAAAAAAGGTTTTTTAAAGGTAATGGCCGGCATTATGGCTGCAGCAATGCTTCTTTCTGGCTGCGGTAAGGGATCCGGCAAAGGCAACAAAGAAGTCGGCAAAGTTATCATTCTTTACCCCGGTGAAGAAACCGACGCAATGAAGAACTTTATCAACAACCAGCTTAACCCCAAGTTAAGAGAAGAGATCGGTGAAGAAGTTGAACTTCTTTACAGAGGCTGGGATGCTTACTGGGAGCAGAAGTCCATTCTTCTTTCTTCCGGTCAGGTCATCGATCTTTACTGGGACGGACTTCCGGACCTCGGTGCATTTGTTAACAACCAGCAGGCTCAGCCTATCGGTGAACTCATCGATAAGTACTGCCC
>DBVS01000082.1:5799-7272 GCA_002308235.1 Lachnospiraceae bacterium UBA1258 | reverse complement strand
GATGACAAGGCAGGTCTTGAAGCAGCGCTTCGTTTGAAAGATCAGTACGGTGCAGAAGTTACCGTTCTTACCATGGGTCTTCCCAAGGCAGCAGATGCTTTGAGAGAAGCACTTGCAATGGGTGCCGACAAGGCAGTTCTTGTTACCGACAGAGTACTTGGCGGTGCAGATACCTGGGCTACTTCCACCACCATCGCAGGCGCCATCAGAAACCTTGACTACGATCTCATCATTACCGGTCGTCAGGCTATCGACGGAGATACCGCACAGGTTGGTCCCCAGATCGCAGAACACTTACAGATCCCCGTAATTTCCTATGCTCAGGAAATCAAGGTTGACGGAAATAAGGTTACCGTTAAGCGTCAGTATGACGACAGATACCACATGGTAGAGGCTGAGATGCCTTGCCTTATTACTGCTCTTTCCGAGTTAAACGAGCCCAGATACATGACTCCCGGCGGAATCTTCGATGCCTGCAAGGCTGAGATCACCACTTGGGGACGTGCAGACCTTAAGGATGTTGACGATTGCAATATCGGTCTTGCCGGCTCACCTACCAAGATTGCAAGAGCATCCGATAAGGTTCGTAAGGGCGCAGGCGAGAAGTTCGTTCCCGAATCACCTTCGGAAGCTGTTGACATTATCGTTGGCAAACTCAAAGAAAAGCACGTAATTTAGGAGGTAGTAAATATGAACTTAGAAGAATATAAGGGAGTATTCGTGTTTGCTCAGCAGGTTGACAACAAAGTTGACGGCATTGCATACGAATTACTCGGAGAAGCAACAAGACTTGCAGCACCCCTTAATGCAAAGGTAACCGCTGTTCTCATCGGATCCGGCATCAAGAATCTTGCAGATTCTCTTGCTGAGTACGGCGCAGACAGAGTCATCGTTGTAGACGATCCCGAGCTTAAGGACTACAGAACGGAGCCTTACGCACATGCGCTTGCTTCCGTAATCAATGAATACAAGCCCGAAATCATGCTCGTTGGTGCAACCGCCATCGGCCGTGACTTAGGTCCCACCGTTTCCGCACGTGTAGCTACCGGTCTTACCGCAGACTGCACCATGCTTGAAATCGGTGATTTCCCTCTTACCCCCATTCCCGGTAAGGAATCCGAGCAGAAGCACAATCAGCTTCTTATGACTCGTCCCGCATTCGGCGGTAACACAATCGCTACCATCGCTTGCCCCAACAACCGTCCTCAGATGGCNNATCGAGCCCAAGAAGGGTGCCAAGGCTGAAATCGTTGAATTCAACCCCGGCTTCAAGCCCAACAAGAGATACGTTACCATCAAGGAAGTCGTTAAGGCTGCCAAGGACGTTGCAGATATCATGGATGCAAAGATCCTTGTTTCCGGCGGACGTGGAGTAGGCTCTGCAGAAAACTTCAAGATCCTTGAAGACCTTGCTGCAGTACTTGGCGGAACCGTTTCCTGTTCCCGTGCCGTTGTTGATTCAGGCTGGAAGCC
>DBVS01000082.1:463-5645 GCA_002308235.1 Lachnospiraceae bacterium UBA1258 | reverse complement strand
AACAAGATCGTTCCCGAACTTACCGCTAAGCTTAAGGCTGAACTTGCTGCTAAATAATTTTTTGACAATGTAAACTTAAAATGGCGTCCCACAGTCAAAATTTGGCTTTGGGACGTCATTTTTTAATTGCCTGAGAACACGCTATGCTTTATAATTTATTATATACAATTAAATAAAACCTCAGGGTTTACAGGAAGGAGATCTTCTCTACATGGAAAAGCAGCAGTCAAACGAAGCATATGTCAACAAGACGGCATGTACTCTTTTTACCGTGCTTATCAGCCTTATCTGCATTGCATACCTTGTGCAGTTTATTAAAGGCAATGCGGGACTCGGTCTGATTCTTCCGATCGAGCTTTTAGCGGCGGGCCCCATGATCATCTGCTGGGTTCTTTACAGCATGAATCCGGAGACCAATCTTATCAAGCACGTGATCGCCCTGGGTTATGGGTTGTTCTATCTGGTTCTTTGTCTTATTTCCACCAACACGATACTTGTATTCGTATACGCTCTTCCCGCAGTTTTGCTTTGTGCAATGTTCAACGACTTTAAGCTGTCGGTGACAAGCGGAGTGGGTGTTTCCACGATTGCCGTTATGCATGCCATCAAGTTCGCGGCGAGCAAGGGCTGGGTGGACGGAACTGTTGCAGACCTTGAGATCGAAGTACTCATCATGATTGTCTGCTCGGTATTCTCCATAGTAGTAAACAAAGTCATTACGAACATCAATGCGGCCAGGATGCAGACCATTAACGAAGCAAGCGAGAAAACACAGAACATGCTCGGCGCCATAATGGAAATCTCAAATGTTCTCGTTGAAGACGTTGACCTTGTATCAGATAAGATGGTTCAGCTTTCCACATCCAGTGAGGAAACCCTGGGTGCCATGCAGGAAGTGCAGTCCGGCTCCACGGATTCCGCCGAATCCGTTCAGAATCAGCTGGTCAAGACCGAAGAGATACAGACTCAGATCGATAAAGTTTCAAAGACTTCCGAGAGCATCGGAATCAATATGAACGATACCGTCGAGGCCATTCACGAGGGCCGCGACAACATAAGCAAGCTCATCAAACAGGCCAAGGTTTCCGAAGAGGCAGGAAACGGCGCAGTCAAGGAAGTTGAAGGCTTAAGAGAATCCACGGCACAGATGGAGACCATCGTTGAACTTATCAACAACGTTGCTTCTCAGACCAGCCTTCTTGCTCTCAATGCAAGTATCGAGGCTGCAAGAGCAGGTGAAGCGGGCAGAGGATTTGCGGTGGTTGCCACCGAGATCTCGAATCTTGCGGGCCAGACCCAGGAGGCAACCGGCAGCATCAGCTCCCTTATCGAAGGCATTTCCGGCAAGATGAATGAGGTTATCGGCGCCATCAATTCACTGGTTGAAAGCAACAGGATCCAGAACGAATCCGCCGAAGTTACTGCCGAGTCCTTTGACAAGATCGTCGAAAGCGCCAGAAGGATCAGAAGCGATTCGGGCGAGCTTTCCGAGATAGTCTCTAAACTTGCCAAGGCAAACGAGGATATTGTTGAGAGCATCCAGACCATTTCCGCCATCACCGAAGAGGTTTCGGCACATTCCACCACAACCGTCGAAGCTACCGAAAACAACAAGCGGATCGTGGAGGACGTGCAGGGAATCGTAAAGGAAATGATCCAAAGCGCGGACAGATTAAAGAGCATCGAATAAACCGAATATTCGTGGGGCGGAAGAATTCTTCCGCCCTTTTTCTATGGACTTTTCGCCATGGCAGTGATATTATTTTAACGATGATTTGACGAGGCCGGAACTTTAAGCCCGACTGAGTCAAACGCTTGCGAGTCTTGATGGGAAAACCCCATGCTATATAAGGAGGAATCTATGAAAGTCAAGTTTGACGACATTATCAGCAAAGTAGCCAACTTACCTACGAAAACCCTGGCTGTGGCCTGCGCGGAGGACGCGCCCGTTCTTGAGGCTGTTAAGGCAGCTCACGACAAGAAGATCGCCAATGCCATTTTGGTCGGAGATGAGGATAAGATCCGTGCAATCGCAAAGACTATTGACATGGACCTTTCCGCTTACGAAATTATCGACAGGAAAGACACCGTTGAAGCTTCCCTTGCAGCTGTAAAGCTTGTTCACGACGGAAAAGCGGACATGTACATGAAGGGTCTTCTTCCTACCGGAAAGTTCTTAAAGAGCGTTCTTGACAAGGAAGTGGGACTTCGTACCGGCAAGCCCCTTTCCCATGTTTGTGTTTTCGAAATTCCCGGAATCGACAGACTTTTGTTCTTAACCGACGTTGCGTTTATTCCTTATCCCACGCTTGAAGATAAGAAATGCATGATCGAATACACCGTTGACGTTGCAAAGGCCTGCGGTGTTACCGACAACAAGGTTGCTATCCTTGCGGCTCTTGAGACCGTTAACGAGAAGATGCCCTGCACCGTTGATGCAGCAGAACTTTCCCGCATGCAGGACGCAGGCGAGATCAAGGACTGCGTTGTGGACGGACCTCTTTCCATGGACATTGCTTTGTACAAAGAAGCTGCCGAGGAAAAGGGCGCACTTAACAGAAAGGTTGCCGGAGACGCAAACATTCTCGTATTCCCCGACATCCACGCAGGAAATCTGGTTTACAAGACCATGGTTCACATGATTCCCTGCAAGAACGGTAACATCCTTACAGGTACCAAGGCTCCCGTTATCCTTACTTCCCGTTCCGACACCATGGAAGTTAAGCTTAACTCCATCGCACTTGCCGCCGTTGTGGCACAGAACATGTAGAATAATCCTTCAGGAGGCAGAAAATGTCATACAAGAGTTTAATTATCAATCCCGGTTCAACATCCACCAAGATAGGCGTTTTTGAAGATGAGAACCTTCTTTTTGAGGAGACCCTCAGACACACCACCGAAGAGATCGCCCGGTACGGCTCCATCTTTGAGCAGAAGGATTTCCGTAAGAACGTGATTCTTGACATCCTTAAGGAGAAGAATTTCGACCTTAAGACCCTTAACTTTATCGTAGGACGCGGCGGTATGTTAAAGCCTATTCCCGGCGGTACCTACAGCGTTTCAAACGCACTTCTCAATGACCTTATCGTCGGTAAGCAGGGTCAGCACGCAAGTAACCTGGGCGGTATCCTTGCCAAAGAGATCGGTGATCAGTTGGGGATCCCTTCATACATCGTTGACCCCGTAGTCGTTGACGAACTTACCGATATTGCGAGATATTCGGGCGTTCCGGAGCTTCCCAGACGTTCCGTTTTCCATGCTCTTAACCAGAAGGCCGTAGCAAAGCGCTATGCCAAGGAAGTGGGCAAGAAGTACGAGGACCTTAATCTTATCGTTGTTCACATGGGCGGCGGTGTTTCCGTAGGTGCTCACAAGGGCGGACGTGTTATCGACGTAAACAACGCTCTTGACGGAGAGGGTGCTTTTTCTCCCGAGCGTGCAGGCGGAGTTCCCACCGGCGACCTTGTAAAGATGTGCTTCTCCGGAAAGTATTCAGAGAAGGAAGTTTACAAGAAACTTGTGGGCAACGGCGGTTTTAACGCATATCTTAACACCAACGACGCAAGGATCGTTGAAGCAAAGGCCAAAGAAGGAGACGAGAAGGCCATTGCGGTATTTAAGGCCTTTCACTATCAGGTAGCAAAGGACATCGGCGCCATGGCTACCGTGCTCGGCGGCAAGGTAGACCAGATTATCCTTACCGGCGGTATCGCATACGGCAAGGCCACCTGTGATGCCTTAAAGGAAAAAGCAGGCTGGATCGCTCCCTTCACCGTATATCCCGGAGAAGACGAACTTCTTGCTCTTTGCCAGGGCGGTTTGAGAGTCCTTACAGGCGAAGAAAAGGCTTGCGAATACTAAATCATAAATTGGGCGCGCCCGTTTGCGGCGCGCTTTTTTTGTCGGGATTTACAGCGCATATTTTGACAAAAGACGTTTACATATTTTTTACAAACGGGACTTGTTTTTGCGTTGAATATGCCCTTTAATTCTGTTAAAATATTCTTTGGATTTTGTAAACCCGTGAAAGGATATTACATTAAATGAGAATAATAGATAAGATTTTTGGTACGCACAGCGAGCGCGAGACAAAGCGCATCATGCCTCTGGTGGAAGCTATCGATGCTTTGCGTCCGAAAATGGGAGAACTTACCGATCAGGAACTCCAGGATAAGACCAAGGAATTCAAGAAGCGCCTTGCAGAGGGCGAAACTCTTGACGACATACTGGTCGAGGCTTATGCGGTAGCAAGGGAAGCAACCAAGCGTGTGATCCACACGGAGCACTTTCTTGTTCAGATCATGGGTGGTATAGTTCTTCATCAGAACCGTATTGCCGAGATGAGAACCGGTGAAGGTAAGACCCAGACCGACATCCTTCCCGTATATCTTAACGCTCTTGAGGGAAAGGGCGTGCATGTTGTTACTGCCAACGAATATCTGGCCAAGCGTGACGCGGAGTGGATGGGACAGGTACACAGATTCCTGGGACTTACCGTAGGCGTATCCTTAAACAGCATGAATACCGCCGAGAAAAAGGAAGCCTACGCCTGTGACATTACCTACGTAACCAATAACGAACTCGGATTCGACTACCTTCGTGACAACATGGCAATCTATGAGAAGGACCTGGTTTTAAGGGATCTTAACTACGCCATCATCGACGAGGTGGACTCCATCCTGATTGATGAAGCAAGAACCCCTCTCATTATTTCCGGTCAGGGCACCAAGTCCACCAGCATCTACCAGATGGCGGATATCCTCGCAAAACAGCTCCATCGCGGCGCCGATATGGAGGATGTGGGCAAGCTTGATATGATCCTCGGAAATGTGCAGCAGGAGACCGGTGACTATATCGTAAATGAAAAGGATAAAGTCATCACCCTTACCGAGCACGGCGTAAAGGAAGCCGAGTACTTCTTCCGCATAGATAACCTGGCTGACTCCGAGAATATGGAGATCCAGCACTGTATCATCACCGCCCTTAAGGCCAACACTCTTATGGTGAAGGACAAGGACTACATCGTAAAGGACGGCGAGGTCATTATCATAGACGAATTTACCGGACGTATAATGCCCGGTCGTCGTTATTCCGACGGCCTCCATCAGGCCATTGAAGCAAAGGAAAACGTTGATATCAAGAGAGAAAGCAAGACTCTTGCCACCATCACCTTCCAGAACTT
>DBVS01000082.1:243-409 GCA_002308235.1 Lachnospiraceae bacterium UBA1258 | reverse complement strand
TCCGTGATATCTACGGTATGGACGTTGTTTCAATTCCCACCAACAAGCCTGTTGCGCGTATCGACCTGCACGACTCCATCTATATCACCCGTCAGGAAAAGTTGGATGCCATTGTCAATGATATCGTGCAGACCCATGCCACCGGACAGCCCATTCTCGTCGGTAC
>DBVS01000082.1:0-131 GCA_002308235.1 Lachnospiraceae bacterium UBA1258 | reverse complement strand
ACCAACATGGCAGGTCGTGGTACCGATATTAAGCTCGGTGAAGGCGTAAGAGAGCTGGGAGGTCTTAAGGTTATAGGTACCGAGAGACATGAATCCCGCCGTATCGATAACCAGTTGCGCGGTCGTTCCGG
>DBVS01000016.1 GCA_002308235.1 Lachnospiraceae bacterium UBA1258 | reverse complement strand
ATAGCTACAACAAGGTCAAATACTACTGTAAGTACAAAGGTTATAACAAGTACAAATACATCGCTCTTGGGAGCTGTTTTGCACAGATGCACGAAAGTTCTCCACTGGCACATGTTGTAAGCTACCATGAACAGGATCGCAGCGATGGTGGGCATGGGAATGTATGCCGCATAGGGCATCAGCACCACCAGGACCAGAAGGAGCATGAGTGCGTGAACCATACCCGCTATGGGAGTTCTTCCGCCGTTCTTTACGTTTGCGGTGGTACGTGCGATGGCGCCGGTTGCGGGAATACCGCCAAAGAGTGCACTTGCAACGTTACCGGTTCCCAGAGCCACCAGCTCCATGTTTGAATTGTGACGTGAGTTGATCATGGAATCCGACACAACGCAGGAAAGAAGTGACTCGATGGCGGCAAGGATCGCTATGGTAAAGGCGTTGGGCAAAAGTTCCCTGACGCTTGCAAAAGTTACGTGGGGAAGCGTAAACTCGGGAAGCTTGTTTGAAAGAGTGTAAAGCTTTCCGATGGTATTAACTTCCAGATTAAGACCGTTAACAAGCAGGATACCCACAAGTACCGCAATGAGTGAAGGCGGGATCTTGGAGATGAATTTGGGTCTCTTGATCATGGGCCATACGATAAGGATGGCCAGTGATATAAGACCTACGAGAAATGCCTGCCAGTTAAAGGTGTGAATGAACTTAATGTCATAAACCAGCTTGTCGGTGGTTTCAATCAAAGGCTCTTCCGAAACAACGGAAAGCCCGAAGAAATCCTTAAGCTGACCGATCAATAGGGTTACCGCGATACCTGCGGTGAAACCTGTGGTGATGGTGTAGGGAATGAATTTAATGAGGGTTCCGAAATGAAGGAGACCCATAAGGATCAGGATTATACCCGCCATGACCGTGGCGATTATAAGTCCGTCCATTCCCTTGGTGGCCACGATACCGCCCACGATGGTTGCAAATGCTGCGGTGGGGCCGGATACCTGAACGCGGCTTCCGCCAAGGAATGCGATCACAAAGCCCGCGATAATGGCCGTGTAGATTCCCTTTTCGGGAGTTACGCCGGAAGCAAGTGCAAGAGCGATGGACAAAGGAAGTGCGATGATGGCAACGATGATACCTGCGACAACGTCCTTAACAAACTGCTCCTTTGAATAGGTTTTCATTACGGAAAACAACTTTGGTTTCAATTTCATAAAACTGCCCTTCTTTTATATGATGGATTGTTTTCCCCCACAACACATCATTAAGCCAGCTCAATATGAATTACGCTGCACTTGGGTATTTTAACGTATACCTTTGTGTTTTCACGTACGGAACCGGGATTCTCAATCCTTGCTCCGTCAAAATCTTTGGTAACAACAGTCTCGGGATTGTCGAAGGTGTTTCTGTCGTTCTTTCCGGCTGTCAGGATCCGGCCCTTGACGGAACTGAGTGCGGTTTCGGTAAGAAGTACTTCGACCTCATAGTCATCGGACAAAGAAAGGTTGCCGAGAGTGATGTGGATCTTACCGTCTTTATCCTGTGAAACGGATTCCGTGAGGTTGGGAACCTTGAATTCATCTTCGATACCGATCCTGTCGGTTTCAAGAGAGCTGTCAAGAAGTTCCGCATCCTGATGACACTTGAACATATTGAATACGTGATAGGTAGGCGTCTTGACCATCTTCGGTCCTTCCGTAAGGATAACAGACTGAAGCACGTTAACAAGTTGTGCGATGTTAGCCATCTTAACCCTGTCACAGTTCTTGTTGAAGAGATTTAAGTTGATCGCGGCCACAAGAGCGTCTCTCATGGTGCTCTGCTGATAGAGGAAACCGGGATTGGTGCCGGGTTCCACATCATACCAGGTGCCCCACTCGTCGATGATCATGCCGATCTTCTTGTCGGGATCGAACTGATCCATGATAGCGCCGTGACGCTTGATAAGGGTCTCCATGAAAAGTGTACGGCTAAGGGTCCTGTACCAGTCCTTTTCATCATAGTCCGTGGAGGAACCCTTATGATTCCAGTCTCCGGTGGGAAGTGTGTAATAGTGGAGGCTCATGCCGTCCATCATTCTTCCCGCATGGTCAAAGCAGGTCTCCAGTACCTTTTCCGTCCAGTGATAATCCTGGGCGTTGGCGCCGCAGGCGATCTTCTTTATGGGAGTATTTCCGCCGTAGTTGCGGACATAGGTCTGATATCTTCTGTAAAGATCTCCGTAATATTCGGGACGCATGTTTCCGCCGCAGCCCCAGTTCTCGTTGCCTACACCGAAATAATCCACCGTCCAGGGTTCTTCGTGCCCGTTCTTTGCCCGGAGATTTGCCATGGGTGACACGCCTTTGAAGGTCATGTACTCAACCCATTCGCTCATTTCCTGCACGGTTCCGCTTCCCACGTTGCCGTTGATATAGGTCTTGCAGCCGATCTGTCTGCAAAGCTCCATAAACTCGTGGGTACCGAAGCTGTTGTCTTCAACCACTCCGCCCCAATGAGTATTGATCATTTTCTTTCTGGTTTCTTTGGGTCCGATGCCGTCCTTCCAGTGATATTCGTCGGCAAAGCAGCCGCCGGGCCAGCGAAGAACGGGAAGCTTCATTTCTTTAAGCGCTTCCACAACATCGGTCCTCATACCGTTTATGTTGGGAATATCCGAGTTTTCTCCCACATACAGGCCTTCATAGATGCAACGTCCGAGATGTTCGGAGAAGTTACCCTGAAGTTCTCTGTTTAAATGTCCCTTTTTTCTCTTTGGATTAACATATAATTTGTACATCCGATTCCTCCTCTTATACGCCGAAAAAGGCTATTTCAAGCCTACTACTCTATGTTTTTCGTGTCAACATTTTAATCGTACAAAAACACCTTTATGGTATCATAATCGGGAAGTCTGACAAAGGGGAAAAAAGTTTTATGAAAGGCAAAAGACATTCCTTCGGCTTTTACACGGCCGTTATACTTGTTTCCGTTTTTTATCTTGCCATTCTTGAGTTATCAAAAAATACGATTCTTGGCTGGATCATTACATTTTTCTCAATTCTTTCCATAATCGGAATCAGACGCACTCTGTTTAAGAAAGGTGCCTATGACGGGACCAAAAGTGCTCTCGCCTGGCTTATTTTTATGGTTACCATAGCCGTGAACCTAGGCCTCACCGCGCCCAGGTTCAAAAGAGTTCCCGCAGTGGAAGGTTTTAAAGTCGAAAAGACCGCCGAGGTGACCGTCAACGAAGGAAAACTGACCGGAGTTTACAACAAAGCTCACACCGTTGAGATCTATGCGGGCATTCCCTATGCAAAGCCCCCTGTAGGCACTCTCCGCTGGAAAGCACCCGAAGCGCCCGAAAAATACGAGGGTGTCTTAGCCTGCGATTCCTACGGCCCCATGGCCATGCAGAAGACCAATTTCCCGCTTTATGATTCTTTGTACCAGATCCTGGGCTTCCATAAATACAGAATGACCTTATTCGATGATTACAAAGAACCCGTCAGCGAGGACTGTCTGTACTTAAATATCTACAAGCCCGCCGATTATTCCGGCGAGCCTCTGCCCGTGCTTTTCTACATTCACGGCGGTTCCCTTACGACGGGGCAGTCCTACTATACCGAATACAGGGGCGAAACCCTTGCGGAAAAGGGCGTGATCTTCGTTAACTTTGCCTACAGGCTCGGAGTTTTCGGATATTACGTAAACGAAGAGCTTGCCGCGGAATCTCCCGACGGAACCACCGGAAACTACGGCCTTCTCGATCAGATAGCCGCTCTTAAATGGGTTCACGAAAATATCACAGCCTTCGGAGGCGATCCCGACAACATCACCATTGCGGGCGAATCCGCAGGTTCATCAAGTGTCAACGCTCTTTGCGTATCTCCTCTTACGGAGGGACTTTTTGAACGTGCCATTGCAGAAAGCAGCTCTATCCTTGCAAAGAAGCCCTACCACACTTTCCGTACCATGGAAAGCGCTCTGGACACGGGCAGTAAAATTCTTGAAGAATACGGCGTTTCCTCGGTTAATGAATTAAGAAACGTTTCCGCATCAAAGCTTGTAAACACCAAGTACCCGAATTCTTCCATGACCGTGGACGGCTATGCGATCGTTGAGCAGCCCTTCCTTACCTACCAAAATGGCAACAACCATGAAAAGGCCCTTTTAAACGGCTTTAATGCAAAGGAAGCCGATGCTTTTTTACTCGGGAACAAAGCAACCACGGAGAATTACACGAATCTCCTTAAACCCATCGTCGGAAAGTACGCAACGGAACTGGCGGCTTTGGTACCTCCCGGAAGCGTAAAGCGGGATCAGGCTTTCTTTGTGGACGCAGGGGGCGAAGCAAAAGGTTCTTTGTGCGAGGTTTACAGCGCGGCCTGGTTTACCTACAGCCACTGGCTTTGGAGTAACTACATGGCAGCGGAAGAAAGGCCCGTTTACGAGTATTATTTCACCAAATCCAACAACTCTCTCAGCAATTTCCATGCGGGAGAGCTTCCCTACGCCTACGGAAATCTCTGGCGCGCTCCGGGGCTTTACAGCGACGCGGACTATGCGCTTTCCGAGATCATGCAGAATTACTGGGTGAACTTTGCAAAATACGGAGATCCCAACGGTGAAAACCTTCCAGTCTGGAAACCCGTAACAAAAGACAGCTCAAAATTACTTGAGCTGTCCGATAATATAGCAATGATCGACGATCCCTATTCCGATATTTACGCAATCCTCGAAAAATATCAGAACGACGGGGAATGATCATCCGAATATGTGTTTTCTCACGGGCTTAAGGGCCGTAATAAGTACGGAACCCATGATCACGCAGGTAATGATCTCGCCTGCGGCAACCGTAGCCATCTGAAGCGGAATTCCGCCGGGAATGGCATAGGCATATGTCAGCACGAAGGGAATTATCAGTGCATTTGCCACCACCGGAGGGATTGTGACGAGCCATCTGTTCTTTCTCAAAAGATATGATCCCACTGCGCCGATAAGAGTCGCGAGACTTCCGAAAACAACGTCGGGCCAGGGGCTTCCGAGCACGATATTCGATATTAAACAGCCGAGGGTAACACCGGGCACTGCTGCCGGGGTAAAGAAAGGAAGCACCGTAAGGACTTCCGAGAAACGAACCTGGATCATTCCGCTGGCAAGATCAAAGCCTGCGGCAAGTGCGGTCAGGACCGTATAGATTGCGGCGATCATAGCCGCCTGTACGAGGTACAAAACGCTTTTCTTTTTCATATTGTTCTCCTTTAGTTTTGAAAAAGCACGAGTGGGAAGGAAGGATTGTTGTCCAAACACTCGCCGGTGCCGTATTTTCGGCATCCGTCAAATCTTTGCATACTCTATCACATCTTTTTTATTCTTTCAACATAATTTTTTAGAAAAATTTTATTTACATCTCCGCATCTCGGTGTTATTATAAATCCGTCAAGTAGTTTTGATAACTACTTGTGTAAGTTTATGAAACAACAAAAATGCGGAGGCATTTATGAAATACAAGATCATTGTGGACAGCTGCTGCGAGTTAAAGGAGGAATACGCCAAAGACCCTCGCTTTACCATCGTCCCCCTCTCCATACAGATCGGCGAACACAATATCACGGATGATGAAACCTTTAATCAGGCCGAGTTCCTTGATATGCTTGCCGAATCGAATAACGCAGCAAGATCCGCTTGCCCCTCGCCCGGTGCTTATCTTGAAGCCATGGAGTGCGATGCGGAAGACATCTTCGTGGTAACTCTTTCCGCAGAGCTTTCCGGAAGTTACAACAGTGCTCTCGTTGCAATGGATATGTTTGAAGAAGAACACGGTGAGAAGAACATTCACATCATCGATTCCGAATCCGCCAGCTGCGGAGAGCTCCAGATAGTCGAAGAACTCATCCGTCTTGAAGAAGCAGGTCTTTGTTTTGACGAGATCGTAGGAAGGATCGAAGTATTCAGAAACGGTCTTAAAACCTATTTCGTTCTCGACAGTCTCGATACTTTGAAAAAAAACGGACGCCTCAGAGGTCTTAAATCTTTGATCGCCACGTCCTTAAATATCAAGCCCGTACTTCAGGGGATCAAGGGAAATATCGCACAGCTCGACCAGGGCCTTGGAATGAAAAAAGCATTGACCAAGATGGTTAATCACATCATCAAGAACCTTAAAGGCCACACGGACAAGATCCTGATGATCTCCCACTGCAACGCTCCCGAGCGCGCGGAGCGTGTTAAAGAGATGATCCTTAAGCACGCAAGCTTTGCAAAGGTTCTGATCATCAATACCCGCGGCATCAGTTCCCTTTACGCCAACAACGGCGGAATCATCGTTACAGTTTAGCTCTTCATCTACTACCCTCATATATCAAAAGCTCTCGGACGTAATGTTCGGGAGCTTTTGTATTTTCACTGTTATAAATATCTACCGGGAATCGCATGCCCTCACGGAGGGTTCTTCCGACGGAGGCCAATGTGATCTTACAGGAGAAGATCCGCAAAGAAATCATCTCCTTCTTCCGGCGGCTTATATTCGATCAGGAAGGATTTGGTTTCGGGGTTACTCTTTCCGAGACCGGAAAGCATCTTTCCCACCGTGACCCTGTCGGGTTTCACTATTTCACAATACAGTTCCACCAGACTCAGATTGTTGCCGAAGCTGTCTTTTAACATCAGCCATGCGCTTTCGTCGGGCTTTCCCAGAGCGTGTTCTTTGATATAATCCCTGAAAATCTCCCGATATTCTCCGGACAGCCCCGTATCATGCAGTAAACGCAGCATGCAAAGGCCTGCCTTCTGTTTCCTTTTGTCACGAACGTACGCTTCCGTTTCTCCCAAAAGCTCACCGTCCACGGAGCCGATACCATCGTAGGAAATGTCCTCTTCCCCGCAAAGCACCCGTTCCGAATAACCGCCCATATCGCTTTCCTTCAGGAAGGAATCAAGGCTCAGATCGAAGCTGTCGTACCACTCTTCGCTTCCGAGATCCCCTGTCCGAAGAAGAAACTGTGCCGGAAGCTTTGACACCACCGCTGCCAGAAGGTACGAAAGGTCGTCCGGCTCTTCGTAGCCTATGCAGATCTCTTCTATGGCAGACGCTCCCTCTAAAATGCCCCTGCCGAATCGGGTAGAAACCGCATGAATGTCGGGTTTATCGAGGTTTTTGACTATATGGGTCAATTCGCTTTTCCCGGATAATTCCTGCCCCATATCCGTGCGTTTTTTAATGGTCAGACGTCTCAGATGGATACACTTTGAAAAGGCCCAGTCTCCGATCTCTTCAAGGGTTCCGGGAAGGGCGATCTCTTTAAAGGAACTGTTAAAGAAAGCCTTTCCACCGATCTTTGTAACGGGAAGGTTCTTCCCTCCCACTTCAAAGGTTTCGGGAATATCGAGTTCCACTCCGGCGCCTTCATAGCCCGTGACCGTTATTCTGTTGTCTTCAATTTCCGCAAGGAGCACAGACTCCCCCAGCTGCATTTTCATCATAATTCACTTCTCGAAACAAGCGCAATACGATTGCTACGCCCGCATTTTTATTTTTCTCCGAGCAAAGGAAGCGTGTCCGTTACTTTGACGCATCAAGAACCTTAAGAATCTCTTCTTTAAGTTCTCCGCCTCTGTCGGAAACCTTCAAAAGGCTGTTGTACTTATCGTAATCATCGGAACCGAAGGCGCTTAAGAATCTGGATGTCTTCTCACCCACGGTAAGTTCGGTAACGAGCACCAGCATTTCGTTGCTCTCGTCTCCGAAGGCCCTGGAAATAAAATCAAACATATTGTGGAGACGGGTCTTTTCCCGGACCGTTTTCTCCTTAAGTTCCGAAACAAGGCCGTTGTAGGCTTCCTTCAGGGCCTCCGGGCTGTCCTTTTGAGAGTTCTTGACCGCATCGGTCAATCTTCCCAGAAAAGCCTTTATTTTCTTATGTTTCCGTTTCTCGGAATCGGATAAAGAACCTGCCCGCGACTTGGTGGCAAGGATCGTATCTCTGGCTGCGATCTGTTTGGAAAGACCTTCCAAAACATCCCCCGAATCAGACAGGGCTTTCACACCCGCATACATCTCTCTTATGGCATCGGAGCTTATCATGATATCCTTTATCTCGTCCCTTACTTTCGAAAGAAGGAGTCCTACCATGGCAAGTCGTTCATCGATGCCGGCATTTCCCGCCTTCTCGATTATGAATTCGCTTGCGTCGCCGTTTAGTAATTTGTCGGCACGGTAGTCGCGTCTGTATTTGTTGTAAAGATCGTAATATGCCCCGAATTCCCTGGCAACACGGTCGTTCCTAATGTATTGACCAATCAAGTCATCAGTCACAGGAATGCCTTCTTCCTCGTACAAAGCAATGATATCCGAAAGATCCTCCCAGCCTCTGGCAGTCACATAGGCTCTGCCCTCGGGGGTGGTTTCCATGGAGTAGAAGCAGTCTTTCTTCATCTCAAGGAAATTGAGTATAGAATCGTGAATGCCCTTCTCTCTGGCGTAATCGCGCCAGGCGGGGTAATCCGCTTCAACATTCAGTACCTTAAGTCTGTCCAGCGTTACCACGTCGAATTCACGGACGGATTTGTTGAATTCCGGAGGATTTCCCGCGGTGACTATGACCCAGCCCTCGGGAACTCTGTGCTTGCCGAAGGTCTTGTACTGCAGGAACTGAAGCATGGACGGCGCCAGGGTTTCCGACACGCAGTTTATCTCGTCAAGGAAAAGGATCCCCTCCCTGACACCTGCAGTCTCCATCATATCGTACACCGACGCTATTATCTCCGACATCGTATATTCCGAGACTTCGAATTCCCTGCCTCCGTATGTCTTTGTGGTAATAAACGGGAGGCCCAGCGCCGACTGGCGGGTGTGGTGGGTCATGGAATAGCTGACAAG
>DBVS01000100.1:17998-18177 GCA_002308235.1 Lachnospiraceae bacterium UBA1258 | reverse complement strand
TTCTTTACGAAATGTGCCTGCCAAGCCACTTCCATTACGAAACGAACTGCCATACGGGTATCGGCGTTAGCACCGCAGAAAGCATCAACTACGAAGAGTCTCTTGTTGGAGAGTTCCTTCTGAGCAAGAGCCTTAACGGTCTTCCAAACTTCCTCGCTCATGGGGTGGTTATCGTTCTT
>DBVS01000100.1:8394-17957 GCA_002308235.1 Lachnospiraceae bacterium UBA1258 | reverse complement strand
GAGTTTGCATCCATAACGATGTATTTGTCTTTGGGGGAACGTCCGGTAAATACGCCGGTCATAACGTTCACGGTATCGAGTTCGGTAACCTTACCTACTTCGTAGCCGGTAAGACCGTCCTTGGTTTCTTCTTTGAAAAGAAGCTCATAGGAAGGGTTGTACACAACTTCTGTGGTACCGGTAATACCGATCTGGGTTAAATCGATTTTTGCCATATTTTTTCTCCTTATATGATTAATATTGTTACATTGTTAACACGCTTGATATTATAATTAAAAGGAATTATAAAATCAATAAAAATATTGTAAAACTTGTCAGTGTCTGCAAAAATCCGCACTATTTGTATATGGGTGCGCAGGCTTCTTTAAGCCAGTCAAGTTCCTCTCCCTCAAAATACTTCGAGGTCTTTTCAAAAACAAGCTTATGGTAAGCGTTTACTCGCTCAACATCCTTTTCGGATAAGTACTTAACATCAAGAAGGTCCTTATCAAGGGGCGAAAGGGTCAGGTGCTCAAACTTCATGAACTGGCCGTCCGAATTAAGTTCACCCTTTTCACAAAGAATGACATTTTCAATCCTGATTCCGTATTTACCCTCAAGATATACGCCGGGTTCGTCGCTGACGATCATGCCTTCTTCAAGGGCCGCTTCCGCTGCGCCTTCCGCAAATTTCCATCTGATGCTGTGAGGACCCTCATGAACGTTTAAGATATATCCGACGCCATGGCCGGTACCGCATTTATAATCAATGTTAAGTTCCCAAAGAGGGAGCCGCGCAAGGATATCAACGTTCTTTCCCGTGCAGCCGTAAAGGAATTTCGCATCGGCCAAAGCAAGCATTCCGGATGCGGTCTTTGAGTAATGAAGCTTCATCTCGTCGGTAACGGGGCCCACTGCGTAGGTTCTGGTCACGTCGGTGGTTCCCTTCATGTACTGTCCGCCGGAATCAACCAAAAGCATGCCTTCGGGCTTAACAACACTGAAATTATCGGGCGTGGCGGAATAATGCATCATTGCGGCATTGGGACCGTAACCGCTGATTGTAGGGAAGGAAAGTTCAATAAATCCGTCTACTTTACTTCTCAAAGTATCGATATAATTCGCTGCGGAAAGTTCGGTGATTTCAATCTTTCCGACGTTTTTCTTAAGCCAGTATGCAAATTTCGAAACGCAGACCGAATCCTCGATATATGCTTCTTTAAGTCTTGCGATTTCGGTCTTATTCTTGATGGCCTTCATAAGAGCCGAAGGATTTGCTTTGTTAACAATCTCGGCTTTCTTACTGAGCGTAAGGAAAGACAGGTAGTTAACGCGGTTAAGATCAAGAAGCACAGGGCCGTTGACTGTGACGCCGTTAAGAAAATCAAATACTTCCTCATATACCTTATGTTCGATGTTGTTCTTCTTTAAATAATCGGCAACCTCGGTACTTGACTCGCTCTTTTGCAGGAACAAAACCGCGGTCTTATCGGTAATATAAAGATAAGAAAGAGCCACCGGATTACATTCGATGTCGTTTGCTCTTAAATTGGTGATCCACATGATGTCGTCAAGACTGGTGATGAAATGTGACTTTGCGTCGTACTCTTCCATCTTTTCGCGGATTCTGGCAAGCTTTGAAGAAACGCTTTCGCCTGTCACTTCTTCGGGAAGGATAAATACCTTTGAAGAAGGAAGCGCGGGACGGTTTTCCCAAAGGTCCCCGGCAATGTCTCTGTCGCAAACGACCTTCCCGTTTTTCTTTTCAATAAGCTTGCAGATATCCTTACCGAGGGCTGTACTTACGGCTCTTCCGTCAAAGAACAGGGTTTCTTTATCTTTGACGTTTGCTTTGATGTATTCCTTGATGGTGGGAACACCCGCGTCACCCATTCTCATGAGTTCAACGCCGGACCCTGCCAGTTCTCTCTCCGCCTGGATAAAGAAACGGCCGTCGGTCCACATTTTGGCTTCTTTGTCATTCATTAAAAGAAACGCATTTTCGCCGGTGAATCCCGTGTAATACTCCCTTACTTTATAATAGTCGGCCACATACTCCGAGCAGTGGAAGTCGTCGCTGGTGCAAAAGAACCAGTCCGCTCCTTCCCGTTTCATGACCTCTCTCAGTTTTGAGAGTCTTTCCGCAACAATGTTCAATTTTATCACCTCCGTATATCATTACCCTTTCGGGCATAAAGAATCGGCCAAAGATTAATCCCTGACCGAAACAAAATTTACGCTTGACGCACCGATCCTGTCGGCGCCGATCTTAATATATTCTTCCATGTCTTCTCTTTTGCGGATGCCGCCGGCAGCCTTGATCTTCACGTTTTTTCCAACGTGTTCCTTAAAAAGCTTAACATCTTCAAAGGTTGCACCTGCAGTACCGAAACCGGTGGAAGTCTTTATATAGTCTGCTCCCGCTTCCGTAACGCAGTTACAAAGAGCGATCTTTTCATCCTCATTTAAATAACAGGTTTCGATTATGACCTTTAAAACATGGCCCTTCGTTGCTTCTCTGAGAGCTTTGATCTCTTTTGTGATACCTGCAAAATTTCCGTCTTTGGCCGCGTTTACATTGATCACCATATCGATCTCGGAAGCGCCCTCGGAAATAGCCTGCTTTGCCTCAAGTACCTTTGCTTCCGTTACGGAATAACCCAAAGGAAAACCTATGACCGTGCAGATATTAAGGGTGTCGCCGAATTCTTCTTTAATTCTTTTAACAAAGCAAGCGGGGACGCAAACCGACGCGGTCTTTAATTTCACCGCATCCTCGCAGAGTTTCCTGATGTCAGCCCAGACAGCCGTGGGCTTTAAAAGCGTATAATCGATGTGTTTTAATATTTCAGCGTCTGTCATAAAGTCCTCTTAAAAAAGAAATCTGTTCTGGGCCTTGATGGTGCATACCGCGTAGTAAATAACACCTGCGATATAGCCAAGCTGCACCAGCAAAACAATGTAGGGTGAAACAGCCACAAAATAATTTACGAACAAAACGGCCGCCGAGCCGGTGAGCAAAACACCGAATATGATGCCCCTGGGGAACATGTATTTAATATAACCTTCGATATCATGGGATCTTTCGAGCTTGATCCTTTTGTTTACAAGTCCCGCGGGGATCTTTCCCGTGATCTTCATCATGATCACGGCGCCTAAAAGATATACTCCGCAACAAAGCAAAATTATTTCAAAAACCATTACATACCTCCAAAAACCCTAAAGACCAAGGCTCTTTTCCACAAGTCCCTTCATTTCGGAAATCTCGCATACCGTATCATGTACCACGGGTGCGTTCCTGATCTCGTCGATGGCGGCGGGAACATCGGTGTTTGACGCCTTGGAAAGAATATCTATAAGTTTAAAGTCGTCTTCCTTTTCAAATTTCGGATCTATGGCCTTCATTACGGAACGGGCGAATTTATAAGGGCTTGCGGTGGATGCGATAACGGTCTTTGTGTTATCCGAGTGCTTTTTAAGATATTTATCGTACGCAGCAGCCGCAACAGCAGTGTGTGTGTCGATCACATAGCCCACATTTTCGTAAAGATCGTGGATCTTTTTGCTGCAATCGTCCCAGTTGGCATATTCCGCATCAAAGTCGGCGCGAAGTTCCGGAAACTTGTCTCTGATCCCGTATTTGCCCGCGCTCTTTAAATCTTCCATGAGTTTTTTGGTCTTTTCCGAATCTGAACCCACTATAAAGTAAATGAGTCTTTCAAGGTTCGAAGAAATAAGGATATCCATGGAAGGCGAATCCGTAAGAATGAACTCCCGGTTTTTATCGTACTCTCCGCTTTCAAAGAAATCGAAAAGAACCTTGTTTTCGTTGGATGCGCAGATAAGTCTGTTAATGGGAAGGCCCATTTTCTTGGCAAAATATGCTGCAAGAATGTTTCCGAAGTTACCGGTGGGTACACAGACATTGATCTTCTCACCCTCTTTTATCCTCTCCTCCGAAAGGAGTTTTCCGTATGCATAAACGTAATAAACGATCTGGGGGACAAGACGGCCGATGTTTATGGAGTTGGCGCTTGAAAAGCAAAAGCCCTTGTCAGCCATTTTTGCCTTAAGCTCTTTGTCCGCAAACAGTTCCTTGACCTTTGACTGGCAGTCGTCGAAGTTACCCTTAACACCGATTACAAGAGTGTTTGATTCTTTCTGGGTGACCATCTGTTTTTCCTGAACCTTTGAAACCCCTCCCTTGGGATAAAAAACGATGATCCTGGTGCCTTTGACTCCCGCAAAGCCAGCAAGTGCGGCCTTACCCGTATCTCCGCTGGTGGCGGTAAGGATAACGGTTTCTTTGTCCGAATTGTTTTTCTTTGCTGCGGTGGTAAGCAGATGGGGAAGGATTGAAAGAGCCATATCCTTAAAAGCTATGGTCTTTCCGTGGAAAAGTTCAAGATAATAAACACCGTCCGCTTCCGCAATGGGTGCGATCTCTTCGGTGTCGAATTTTTCATCGTAAGCCTTTGCGATGCAGGATTTTAACTCCTCCTCCGTAAAGTCGGTAAGAAAATCCTTCATAACAAGATACGCGGTTTCTTTATAATCCATCTTGGCTATTTCGGAAAGAGAAGCCGAAAGCTTCGGAAATTCGCAGGGAACAAAAAGTCCGCCCTCTTCCGACAGGCCTTTGAGTATCGCCATGGAAGGTGTGATCCTGACGCTGTTGTCACGTGTGCTTGTATAGTACATCATCTTCTCCTTATCTTTCGATAAATGCTACTACTAAAGATAACCGAAAAAAATTTATTCTTCAATACCCTATTTTTATTTAACAAAAATATTATAATTATTATAATAGACTTATGAAAGGAGCCTGCTTTGGCAACCGGAGTTTACGTCGACAAACTGAAAAACGGTAAGCCCAACTACAGGGCAAGTCTTACCCATGAAGGAAAACACATAAGCCTCGGAAGCTACGGATCGAAGCGTGAAGCTCACAGGGCTTATCGGTTCGCGTCCGATTTGATAAAGGCCGGACATTTTGAGGTTTCCTCCTACCCTGCCGGCTGTCCCCTTAAGTTCGACAAGTACGTATCTCTCATAAATCTTCTGGATAACGGAATATATTTTCCTGCTCCCATATATTTAAATAAGCGTGATTTTTCCTACTTTCTTTCTCCCAGTCGCGAGTTGAAATTCGACATGGACGATCTTTTCTATTTTTCGAGGCACCGCATTATGGAGCGCGGAAATCATTTGTTTATCTCGGAATTCGGAATGCAGACCTCTCTTCGCGAGCGCTTCGGCATCAAGAGTTTTGCTGTTGAAGGAAGGGATTTTCTTTTTATAAACAAAGACACTCTGGATTACAGACGTGAAAATATAGAGATCATCAACAGATATCACGGCGTTCGCCTTAAGAAGACTCTTATCAGTACCGTATACAAGGCAGTGATCCACTTAAGGTCCGACTATGTCATCGGCAACTACGCAACCGAAAAAGAAGCCGCCATTGCATATAACAAGGCGGCTGATGTTCTTATAAAAAACGGCTTTGACAAGGCTTTTCCGCAGAATTACCTGGATGACGTATCCCCGAAGGAATACGCAAGCATCTATACGGATTTAAAGATCTCCGACAGGATCCTGTCCCTTCATCCTACTTAAGGGAATAGTCCACAAAGCAAATGTTCATGTTCACGTATCCCGCGATTCCGTCTATGCTTCCGGTTCCCGAATACTGCCACATATCAAAACTGTAGGGAAAATCGGGCATTCCCGCTCCCATTTCCGAGTACCAGACATCATAATCTTCTATAAGCTTTGACAGATCCACATTCTTTAAAAGCCATGCTTTGTTTCCGTAGACTGTGGTTTTATACCCCTTTGCCGAAACGGCAGAAAGAAAGGTCCTGGCAACGGTGGTCTTTTCGTTCTTTGAAAGAGGCTCCACTCTGGAAGAATCACCCTTTGCATACTTCATAACAAAGGCTATGGGATATTTAAGTCTGTAATCCCCGATCTTTTCAAGCACAAAATCGGCTTCCTGTTTTGCTTCGTCGGCGGTGATGGCCTGAGAAAGGAAATAAACTCCCACGGAAAGGCCCGCATCCGTGGCGCGCTTTATATTGTCGGCAAAATACTCATCTTCGGTGATTTGTCCCGTCTGATAACCCCTCTGGCCCACACGGATCATTACGAAATTGACGCCTGCCTTTGAAAGTTTGACAAAATCCACATATCCCTGATCCTTGGAAATATCAACTCCCAGGAAACTGGTGCATCTGCCCTTTTCGAAGTATTTCATCTTTCCCGACTGATCCACCAGATTGGTAAAATCGTATTCGTTCTTCGGCAGGATCTGGCTGATGGCAACCCATTCTTCTTTACCGTCCTCATAAACTATACGGGTGTGCTTTCCGTCATTTGTCTCGTTGATCTCTTCGGCGGGGTCCGGCTTTTCCTCCGGCTTTTCTTCGGAAACCGAAGTCTGATCTTCATCCTTCGGATACATGTTGTAAAAATCAAGGTCACTCACCGTAAGCCCCGTGGAATCATCCAGTGAAAAAGAAAGCAAAGGGTCCTTCGCGTCCGCTGCTTTGAGTTCGTCTATCTTACTCTGCAAGGGGTCGGGCGTTGCGGAAGTATTTTTCCTTACGATCTGATCCTTGTTCATTAAAAGCACAATAACAATAACGGCAATAATTGCCGTTACGCAACAGATTGCCGCTATAGTCTTGCTTTTACCCGAATCATCGTAATCGTTATTTAATCTCATATCGGATCAATACATTTCCTTTATGGTCTTACGCGGGCATTTCTCCGCGCATACTCCACAGTTCTTACATGCATCGTAATCGATGACAGCATTGAAGTTCTCGACTTTGACAGCATTGTTGGGACAGTTTCTTACACAAAGTCCGCAGCCCACACAACCCACTTTACACTGTTTGGTGGTGACGGGGCCCTTTTCGGTATTGTTGCAGGCAACGGTATACTTGGCATTGTAAGGGATCAGAGAAATCAGGTGCTTCGGACAAACCTCAACGCATTTGCCGCAGGCCACGCATTTATCTCTGTCTACTATGGCAACTCCGTTCTCAACCCGGATGGCTCCGAATTTGCAGACGCTCACGCAGCTTCCGTAACCGAGGCACCCCTGGTTACAGGATTTGGGTCCGCCGTTCGGAACAAAGCTTAACATACGGCAGTCCTTGACTCCGTAGTAGTCATAATCCACTGTTATATCATCGCAGGTAGCATGACAGGCCACAAAGGCTACCTTCTTGACCGTCTCACCGGCCTCCGTACCCATGATGGCGGCAATTTTGGCTCCAACGGCAGCACCGCCCACGGGGCACTGGTTGACAGCGGCCTCTCCTTTGACAATGGCACTTGCAAGTCCCTGACATCCGGGATATCCGCAGCCTCCGCAGTTATTGCCGGGAAGTTCTTTTAAAATAAGCTCTTCCCTTTCGTCCGTTTCAACCTTAAAGACGATTCCCGCAACGCCCAGGAATACGCCGATTATTATACCGATTATGCCTATAATCACAAGCGTTGTAACTAAAGCTGAATAATCCACCCTAAGCCTCCCTGTATCCGATACTCTCCATCGGATGATTGAAAACTGATATTACAAAAGTCCCGAAAATCCGCAAAAAGCAATTGCCATGAGGCCTGCAGACACCAGAACGATGGGCATGCCCTTAAAGGCTTTCGGAATGTCGTTGTATTGCATTTTTTCTCTGATACCCGCAAGAATCACGATAGCGATGGTGAAACCTACGGCTGTGGCAAATCCGTTAACGGTACCTTCCAAAAGGCTGTAATCCTTGGAAACGTTTGTCAAAGCTATGCCAAGGACCGCGCAGTTGGTGGTAATAAGCGGCAGATACACGCCCAGTGCTTTGTAAAGAGGCGGCACAAAGCGTTTTAAAAACATCTCCACAAACTGAACAAGTGCCGCAATAACCAGAATGAATACGATGGTCTTAAGGTAGGTAATGTCAAACTTAACAAGAAGATGCTCGTAAAGAAGCCCGGTAACGATACTTGAAAGGGTTATTACAAAGATAACCGCTGTACCCATACCGAAGGCAGTCTTTATCTTCTTTGAAACGCCCAGGAAGGGACAAAGTCCCAGAAACTGGCTTAAAACGACATTATTGATGAGGGCGGAACCGAGTGACAGAATAATAAGATTTCTAATCATTGTTGTCCTCCTTTCCTGCCTCTGTAGCACTGTTTAACATCTTCTGGGCCTTTTCCATGGCCTTTTTCTTTTTGCCGGGACGCTTTCCCGAAGGTATTTCGCGTTTGATTGCTCTTTTGTATGCCGAAATATCCCAGATCTCCATTTCGTCCTGATCGTCCGTAATGTCAGCAACCGGTGTTTCGGTCTTTTCAGGCATTTCGGATGCATCCGGGGGTTCGGTCACATCTTTGCTTTCGACAGAGTCCGTATTTTCACCGGTTTCCTTCGTTTGTTCCGTTTCGGGTTCCGAAGGTTCCTCCGTCAAAGTTTGGTCATTGTATACTTCCGGAGAATTTTCTTCGGTTTTGCCGTCCGCTTCCGGATCCGTTTCGGTCTCCGAGCCGTTATTCTCGGAGTCTTCCGAAATTTCGGTATCGGATGAAGGATCAACAGCCTCATTTGCAGGCTCTTCTTTAACCTCTATATTTTCATCTTTTTCTTCGACAGATTCAGGTTCTTCACGCAGGCTTTCAGATTCTTCCCGCACCTTTTCAGATTTTTCTTTACGGGCGTTCTCTGACATACTATCGGATTTTTTACGTTCTTTATCGCCGTCTTCAGACTTTTTCTTATTCTTTTCAGGCTTTGCTTCAGATTTCTTTTCGGAGCCTTCAGAGCGTTTTTCAAACTTTTCTTTAAATCGTGCCAAAAAGCCCGCAAGGGGAACAGCTTTCTTAACATTCTTTACGTCCTCCGTTTCAACGCTCAAATCACCGGTTTCAGGGATTGCTTCTGTCTCAGTGATATTCTCTGTCTCAGTGATCTCTTCTGTCTCGATATCGCTTTCGGGCTCTTCGGGGATCATCTCGACCTTGCAGGACTTATCGCAGGCAAGACAGTTGCCGCCGCAGCCCGACTGTATCTTGGACATATCCTTTCCGTGACGCTCACCGATCTCCTTAACCTTGTTCTGGATGGCGGTAAGTAAAGCCAGCACAAAGAACGCACCGGGCGCCATAACAAAGATGCTTACGGGTACGAAGCCCTCAGGCATCACATATACATTAAAGACCTTACCGGAGCCGAGAAGTTCTCTGATGGCACCGATGAGGGTAAGGGAAAAGGTAAAGCCCATTCCCATTCCGAGACCGTCGAACAAAGAAAGAAGTGCGGGATTCTTATAAGCGTAGCTTTCTGCACGTCCCAGGATTATACAGTTAACAACGATAAGCGGAATGTAAAGTCCCAGCGCACTGTAAAGCGAAGGAATGTAACCCTTCATCAAGAGCTCAACTATCGTAACGAAAGACGCAATGATCACGATAAATGCGGGAATTCTGATCTTATCGGGTATTATCTTTCTCAAAAGAGAAATGATCAGGTTGCTCATGGCAAGCACGAGCATGGTGGAAACGCCCATTCCGAGACCGTTGAT
>DBVS01000100.1:3944-8302 GCA_002308235.1 Lachnospiraceae bacterium UBA1258 | reverse complement strand
ATCGGAGATCAAACTGCGGTTTTCATCCTGCTTATTATTCATTGCCGACACCTCCCTTCAAAATTTCTCTGAAATAGGCAAGGGCCGTATTTACGCCTCCCGTAACTGCCTTAGAGGTAATCGTTGCACTGCTGATGGCATCGATCTGAGTCTCATCCGCGGCACCCGATTTGACAACCTCGAATACTTCGGCTTTACGTCCGCGGAACTGAGGCGCCAAAACTTCAGGCGCGCGCATTCCGAGACCCGCCGTCTCGCTTATCTCAATGAAGGAAACGCCGTTAACGGTGCCGTCGTCGCCGATTCCGACATAGAATACAATATCTCCGCCGTAGCCTTCATGGCTCGTCACTTCAACGACATACCCTTTAAGACTTCCGGCTTCATCATAGGCTTCCATGCAATCGGTAATCTCAGAGCCCGTATATGCAGCCTTAAACTCTTCAGTCACCGGGAATTCCAAAATCTTCGATTCCGAAAAAGAAGCTGCCTCGTAGAATACTCTTCTGCAGGCGTTCTGTCTGGTCTTGATCTCCATTTCCGCAATGGGAGCCTTGGTGTTTTCGTAAACAAAGGCAAGGATTCCTCCGGCAAATACCGTAATAAGAAGCATAATAAGGGTATTCTTTAAAAGCTCGATAATCTCGGAAGCTTCAACTTTTCTGCCCTTTTGCTTATCAGGCTTTCCGGCCTTTTCTTTTTTGGAAGAATTCTTTTCTGAAGCCTTCTTTTCTGAAGAAACACGCTTTGCGGCCTTCTTTTCTTTTATCTTTTCCGCACGTTCGATCTCGGCGATGGACTTAAACACGTCTTTACTCATTACGTGTACCTCCTTTGCCGAAGAATCTGGGTGCCGTTGCTTTGTCAATCAAAGGAACAAGCAGGTTTGAAATAATGATAGAGAAGGAAACGCCCTCGCCGGAAGGTCCGATGATACGGAAAATGGCGGTAAGTATTCCCAGTATGATACCGTAAACAAATTGCCCCAGTTTGGTTATGGGCCGCGTCACATAGTCCGTCGCCATAAAGAAAGCACCCAGCAAAAGTCCGCCGCCCGAAAAGTGAGCGGCAAGGAAATAAAGGTCGAAGCCGTGGCCGCCGAAGAATCCCATGCAAAGAAGGAATGTAAGTATGTACATTCCGGGAATGATCAGGTCGATAACTCCGAAGATTATAAGAATGGCGGCACCTATCAAAAGTGCGATAACACTGGTCTCACCGATGGTACCCGGAGTGTTGCCCTTTACCATCTCAACAAGATCGGGTCTTTCGCCCAGTCTTAAAAGAGCCAGAGGTGTAGGCTCCGAAACTCCGTCAACCGAGAAATTGGTCATGATGGACGCAAAGGAAATAACAAGAAAGCACCTTGCACCCAGCGCCGGGTTCATGAAGTTCTGTCCGAGACCACCGAAAAGCATCTTTACGACAACGATGGCAAAGAAAGCCCCCACAACACCGATCCACCAGGGCGCAGCCGGAGGCAGGTTCAGTGCGAGCAAAAGTCCCGTAACCATGGCGGAAAAATCGCCTATGGTTATCTTTCTTCGTGTGATTAAATCAAAAAGCAATTCGGCCATCACCGCACTGAATACAGTAACCCCGATCAAAAGCAGGGCATTCAGCCCGAATTTGAACACGCCGTAACCCGCAGCGGGAAGCAAAGAGACAATAACAGTAAACATCAGGCTGCTACTGGTCACCTTCGAGCGTGTATGTGGATTTGATGAAACATTCAATAATCCGTTCACGTTTCTTTCCTCCCGTCAGCGTTTCTTCTTGGCAAGCAATATCTTACGCATCGATTTTATATTCTGTGTGAGAGGCCTCTTGGCAGGGCATACGAAACTGCAGCATCCGCACTCAACGCACTCAAGACCGTGTCCGCACAAAAACTCCTCTTCATTGAAATTTTCCGCATGGTCCGAAAGTATCTTCGGAACAAGGCGGCTGGGGCAGGCTTCCACGCAACGACCGCAGTTGATGCAGGCGGAAGGTTCAGCCTTGCTGATGTCGTCCTCCGACAGGCACAACAAAGCAGATGCAGTCTTGGTTATGGGAACGTCCAGACCGAACATGCAAAAGCCCATCATGGGGCCGCCCGAAATTATCTTGACCGGTTCTTTTCTGAATCCGCCCGCCTCTTCAACGAGATCTGAGTAGAGCGTTCCGATGGGAACCGAGAAGTTTCTGGGATTTTTGATACAATCGCCGGTAACGGTAACGATCCGGCGAAGCAAAGGCAGGCCGCGATAAATCGCATTGGCTACGGAATTGACCGTGTCAACATTGTTAACCACACAGCCCACATCTGCGGGAAGAAGCTTTGAATTGAGTTCCCGGCCCGTTACCGCAAAAATAAGCTGCCTTTCGGAACCCTGGGGATATTTGGTCTTTAATGTCTTGACCGTGATCCTGGGTTCTTCCTTGGTAAGTGCCTTGAATATTTTGATACAATCGGGCTTATTGTCTTCTATGGCGATTATGCCGAGAGAATAAGGAAACAATTTAAGATAAACCTTAAGACCCGCAATGAGGTTTTCGGGCTCTTCCACCATCTTGCGGTAGTCACTGGTAAGATAGGGTTCGCATTCGGCTCCGTTAACGATAACGTAGTCAATCTTGGAAGGTTCTTTTACGGAAAGTTTAACATGGGTCGGGAAGCCTGCACCGCCCATTCCGACAATGCCCGCTTCTTTTACTCTTTCTATTATCTCTTCACCGGTCATTTCCTCCAGGGGCTTAACCGGCCATGCGGGAACTGCTTCATACTGACCATCGTTTTCAACAACGATTGAAAGAACGCTGTTTCCCGTCAAAACTCTTCTTTCTTCTATCGCCTTGACGGTACCGGAAACGGCTGAATAGATGTGTGACGAAACAAAGCCCTCGGCCTCTGCTATCCGCTGTCCCGCAAGAACTCTGTCACCTTTGGCAACTATTGCTTTTGCGGGGGCACCGATATGCTGGCTCAAGGGGTAAACAAGATCGCTCTTGGGCGTAATCTCCTTAATCGGAATATCCTTGGACATATCCTTTCCGTCAAAGGGGTGTATTCCGCCGGAAAACGTCATTTTAGCCATAAAATGTAACCCAACCTTCTCATTTCTGTTTGGCGATTTTTCTCGCCGACACTAATACTATACTATTTTTTAACACTAGTGTCAAAAGAATAATCTTGTTTATATCACCCTGAAATGATATCATATAAGGAGAAAAATGACACGAGTGTTATTATGAGGATCATGGCATGGAAACTATAATGCACGAACTCTCCGACATCAAAACAGTTTACAACCCCGATGAAAACTCAAAGATATCGGACTACCTGTTTGTCGACATCGAAACAACGGGCTTTACGCCCCGCACATCGAAGCTTTATCTGATTGGTTGCGTATACGGTACGGGTTCCGCCCTCCATACCACCCAGTTCTTTGCGAACCGCTATTCGGATGAGGCCGAAGTCCTGGAAGAATTTTGTGATTTTTCGAAAAATTTCAAATATTTGGTTCATTTCAACGGAAACAACTTTGACATTCCTTACCTTAAAGCAAAGTGTAAGGAATTCAACATAGAACCTGCATTTGAAAATCTCGAAGGTATCGACGTTTTCCGCCGCATAACCCCTTACAAAACTTTCCTGCGTTTGGAAAACTGCAAGCAGAAAACAATAGAAAAATTCCTTGGTATCAAGCGAGAGGACAAATTCTCAGGCGGAGACCTTATCGGACTTTACCACAGTTACGTTGCAAATAACGATGAAGAGCTCAAAAAGCTGCTCCTTTTGCATAACTATGAAGATATTAAGGGCATGGTGGAGATCCTGCCCGTTTTGGCCTTTACGGAGCTCTTTAACAGGCTCCATACCGTAACAAAGGTTTCTGCCAATTATTTTGAAGATGAACAGGGGAACAAGCGCTCGGAGCTTTTGATAGCCTTTGAACTTGAAAAAGAACTTCCGGTTCCGGTTTCCTTTATCTACGACACCTGCTATTTCACGGGAGCCGCAAATCACTGCATGATAAAGGTTCCTCTTTATGAAGAAGAAATGAAATACTTCTACGCAAACTACGAGGATTATTACTACCTCCCCGCAGAAGACATAGCCCTTCACAAATCCGTTTCTTCTTTCGTGGAAAAAGCACACAGGGAGCAGGCCAAAGCCTCCAATTGCTATACCAGAAAGTTTTCAAAGTACCTTCCCGAATGGGATACTCTCGTAACCCCCTTCTTTAAACGGGATTATAAGTCGGGAGAACTTTTCTTTGAACTTACGGACGAATTAAAAACAGACAGAGAATTCTTTTCCCGCTACGTTTCGCACATCCTTAATCACATGAGCATGTGATTCGCAAAAAGAA
>DBVS01000100.1:2183-3874 GCA_002308235.1 Lachnospiraceae bacterium UBA1258 | reverse complement strand
TCTGTGCTTCCGATAAAGAGGATTCCCCTGTGGGCCAGAGATTCGTTAAACTTCTTGAATACCTCTTCCTTGGCTTCCTCGGTGAAGTAGATCAAAACATTACGGCAGACAATCATGTGCATATCCGTAGGATACTTGTCCTTAAGAAGATTGTGCTGGCTGAAGCTTACACGGGACTTGATCTCATCGGATATCTTGTAGGAAGGTCCGATCTTGGTGAAGTATTTCTTTTTGAAATCATCGGGCACGTTCTCGATACTCTTGTCGTTGTAAAGACCGGTCTTTGCTTTCTCAAGGATCTGCTTGTCAATATCGGTGGCCGTGATTTTGATCTGATTCAGTGGAATATGACGTGAAAGCGCCATAACCAGTGAATAAGGCTCATCGCCGGTGGAGCAGGCAGCGCTCCAGATCTTTAAATTCTTTCCGAACTTTGAAATAAGCTCGGGTATGATCTGTTTATCAAGAAGTTCCCACTGATCGGGATTTCTGTAGAATTCCGAAACGTTGATGGTTAAGTAACTGACGAATTCTTCGAAGGTATCCTTGTCGGTTTTCAGGAGTTTGACGTAATTCTCATAACCGTCGACCTTACGCTTTTCGATAAGGGTATCGATACGACGCTTCATCTGTTTTTCTTTGTACGAGCTTAAGTCAATGCTTGTAAGTTCAAATACCGCTTTTTTGAATTGCTCATAATCGTATGCCATAACATTCTCCCGTCAAATATAGTTTTTACCCCTAAAACACATATTGGGCAGTCATTCCTGACTACCCAATATTATAATCACTTTTTTTAACAAACTGTTAAATTACTTCTCTTCTTCGGATTCGCTTGCGATAACTGCGTCGATGTCTACGCTTGCAACATCCTCATCATCAGTTTTCTTAGGCTCTTCGGGAGCGGTGAGTGCTCTGATGGAGATGCTTACGCGCTTCTCTTCGAGGTTGAAATCAACAACCTTTGCGGTGATGACATCGCCAACCTTCAATACGTCCGAAGGCTTCTCGATGTGGCCCTTGGTGATCTGGGATACATGAAGAAGTGCATCGATGCCGGGCTCTAATTCAACGAAAGCTCCGAAATCTGCCATACGCATTACGGTACCGGTTACTTCGGTTCCCACAGCATACTTTTCTTCAGCCTTGATCCAGGGATTGGTATCGTTAAACTTAAGGCTCAGAGCGATCTTCTTGTCGGAGATCTCTTTGATGAGAACATTAAGCTTATCTCCGGGCTTGTAGGTCTTCTTGGGATTCTCGACTCTGCCCCAGCTCATTTCGGAGATGTGAAGGAGTCCGTCGATTCCGCCGAGATCGATGAATGCACCGAAGTCGGTAACGTTCTTAACGGTACCTTCAACAACATCGCCTGCTTTGATGGTGGAAAGGATCTTTTCCTGAGCAGCTTCTTTTCTGGAAAGAAGAACCTTCTTGCGGTCGCCGATGAAACGACGCTTCTTGGGATTATATTCGCTGATAACGAATTCAACTTCCTGTCCCGCATATTTGGAAAGATCTTTCTCATAAGTGTCGGAAACAAGGCTTGCGGGGATGAATACACGAACTTCATCAACCACTACGCAGATACCGCCTTCAAGAACCTGTGAAACCACTGCCTTCAAAACTTCGCCGGATTCTGCGGCTTCTTCAAGCTTCTTGGAGCCTCTCTCAAGTGCAAGTCTCTTGTA
>DBVS01000100.1:0-2137 GCA_002308235.1 Lachnospiraceae bacterium UBA1258 | reverse complement strand
TCGCCGACCTTAAGCGCCTTGGTAAGGTCTACTCCGGGATCGTTGCTGTATTCTGTCTTGGTAAGCACACCGTCGGACTTGTAACCGATGTTCAGGATAGCCTCGGTAGGCTTAACGTCGATTACGGTACCTTCTACAACCTCTCCCGAATGTATTGTTTTAAATGATGCTTCAAGCATCTGTTCAAAAGTCATTTCTGACATAACTTTGAACCTCCTCAATAATGTATTTTGGCGTGGAAGCACCGGCAGTGATTCCGATTGTTCCCTCCGCCTCGGGAAGCTTACCCAAAACGTCCATGACGGTCTGCACAAACAATGTGTTTCGGCACACGCTGCTGCATATCTCGTACAGCTTTCGGCTGTTGGAGCTGTGAGTATCACCTATAACAATCATGACGTCAACTTTGGCCGCCAATTCGAGTGCCTCGGTCTGGCGTACATTCGTAGCGTCACAAATCGTATTCATAACATTAGTATTGTAACCGTTTTTTTCAAATTTTTCAACTAATTCTTGAAATTTGTTGCGGTTAAAGGTGGTTTGCGATACAATACATAATTTTTCTTCCCGGTTAAGGGGTATTTTTTCGATGTCGGATTCGTCCTGGACCGTGTACGCCCCACGCGTACTCCAGCCCACAATCCCCTCTACTTCGGGGTGTTTCGGGTTTCCGATCACCACAATTGTCTCTCCCAACAGACTCTGTTTTTCGACAATTGAATGAATTCTTTTGACAAAAGGACATGTGGCGTCGATAACCTCGTGTCCGCTTGCTTCTATGGCCTCGTAAACCTTCTTCGAAACTCCGTGGCTTCTGATTACGACTTTGCCCTTCGGAAGCGAAGCAAGTTCTTCAAGGCTTTCCACTACCCTGACACCGCGCTTTTCAAAGGATTCGACCACGTGGGCGTTATTTAAAATCGGGCCGTAGGTATAAATCGGGCCGCCGTCTTTAAGCGCCTCTTCAAGAAAATCCACGCCCCTTCCTGCACCGAAGCAGAAACCCGCATGCTCGGAAACTATTACGTTTCTCATTTTGTTTTTCCTTTAAAGGCATCAATGATGCACTTCTTTACTTCTTCTATGGTCATATATGAACTGTCAACAAGCATGGCTTCCGGAACTCTCACAAGGGGTGAGATATCCCTGTGCATGTCCCGGTAGTCTCTTTCTTTGACTTCCTCTTCGATCCGGGTAAGACAGGGCTTTTCACCCTTTGCGACAAGCTCGTCATAGCGTCTTTTTGCCCTGACGGAGACGTCGGCGTCAAGATAGATCTTAAGGTCAGCATCGGGAAGCACGCAGGAAGCAATGTCGCGACCGTCCATGACCACGTCGACTTTCTTTGCCAGCTCCTGCTGAAGCCTTACAAGTTTCTCACGAACCCGCCCGTATACGGAAATGGCGCTTGCCATATCTCCCACTTCCTGGGTGCGGATGAGGCCGTTTACGTTTTCCCCGTTAAGGAAGACCACCTGTGCTCCGTCCTGATATTTGATCTCCACGACCGCTTTTTCACAGGATGAAGAAACCGCTTCTTCATCGGTCTTATCAAGACCTTCTCTTATGCATAAAAGAGCCATTGCCCGGTACATTGCGCCCGTATCCACGTAAACAAACGAAAGTTCCTTTGCAACAGCCTTGGCTATCGTACTTTTACCCGCTCCCGCAGGTCCGTCTATTGCTATCTGATAACTCATGCTCGCACCTCCCATTATTGATTCGATATTCCGGCAAGATATCCCGTCGACCAGGCTATCTGCAGGTTAAAGCCGCCTGTCATGGCGTCAAGATCCAGCACCTCTCCCGCAAAGAAAAGGCCCTTCACAAGCTTGGATTCCATGGTGCCGGGATTTATTTCCTTGACATTGATCCCGCCTCTGGTGATGACCGCTTCTTTGATGTCAGCGGTACCCGAAACGGAGATCTCAAAGTTCTTGATAAGTTTTACCAGTCTTTCGCGCTCTTCACGCGTTACGGAATTTACCTGTTTTGATTCGTCTATGGCCGATCGCTCCACTATCACCGGAATCAGTTTCTGAGGCAAAAGTGCGTCCAGAGAATTCTTAAAGAGCTTGTTCTTTTCTTCCTCAAAGTCCCTCAATATGCGTTTATCAAGTGCCTCAGCGTCAAGACC
>DBVS01000094.1:6062-60007 GCA_002308235.1 Lachnospiraceae bacterium UBA1258 | reverse complement strand
TCCATGCAGAGCGCTCTCGTAACCTATCTTGAGTCCCTTCCCGGCATCAGAGAAGTAAAGCGCTCGGAACTTACCGCTCTTACTCTCAGTAACGCAAACAAACTTATCGGATATGTATCCCTCGGTATCATTGCGATTCTCTTGGCCGTATCCGTTTTCCTTATCAGCAATACCGTTACCATCGGTATTTCAGTTCGTAAGGAAGAGATCTCCATCATGAAATATATCGGTGCCACGGACTTTTTCGTACGTGCGCCCTTCGTAATAGAGGGTATTCTCATCGGACTCATCGGAGCAGCGATCCCCATGGGGATCATATATTTCCTTTATAACAGGGCGTTGAACTTTATTACCAAACAGTTCTCCGTGCTTTCTTCGCTGCTTAATTTCATGTCCGTTGAACAGATCTTCAGACTCCTTCTTCCCATTTCTCTCGGAATCGGCGTGGGGATCGGTTTCTTTGGAAGCTTCCTGACAGTCAGAAAGCATTTAAGAGTCTGATCAAAATCAAAATTTGTGAAAGGAGGTCCCAATGAAGAAACTTAAGAAAACTGCATGCCTTATTTTTGCAACGTTCTTTATGATGTTTTTCTGCGCTCCCAAGGCGTACGCGGGATCCTCGCTTTCTGCCATAACAAGTGACAGTATCAAGGAAAAACAGGATAAGATCAAGAATTCCGAAACCGAAAGAAAGAATCTGGAATCGAACCTTTCAAACGCCAAGGCTCTCAAAAAAGAGCTTACGGCCCTGAAAAACGACCTGACGGCCTACATTACCAAGATCGACTCCCAGATAACGGAACTTGAAGAAAATATCGCTCATTACCAGTCACTCATTGCCGACAAGGTTGAAGAGATCATAGAGATGACCGCCGAACTTGAGGAGGCCATCCGCGTCCAGGAAGAACAATACGAAGCCATGAAAACCCGCGTGCGTTTCATGTACGAACGCGGTGATTCTTTTTACCTGGAACTCATGTTTTCGGCCAAGAGCTTCGGTGATATGCTTACCAAGGCAAATTACATCGAAAGACTGTCGGCGTATGACCGTAAGAAACTGGATGAATATACGGCTGTAAGAGAGTGGACCCAGCTTTGCAAGGATACTCTGGAGGCCGAAAAAGAAGTTCTTGATGCCGCCGAGGCAGCCCTTGAAGCCGAGGAAGCGACCCTTCAGGAAATCCGCGCGGAAAGAGAAGCGGAGCTTGTAAAATACAAGCAGCAGATCGCCGCCAACGAAGAGATGATAGCAGCCTATGAGGATGAGATCAAAGCAAGAGACAAGCTGATCGCAGACCTTGAGAAGGCGGTTCTGGAAGAGCAGAAAGAGATCGCGAGACAAAAGGGTATCGTGCTTTCTTATGACGGAGGCAAGTTTACCTGGCCTTCCGCCACCTCCAGGCTCATCACCGATGAATTCGGATGGCGCACCGACCCCTTCACGGGAAGGAGCTCCTATCACAACGGTATCGATATAGGCGCTGCGGGAGGTACCGCAATCCTTGCAGCCTATGACGGCGTGGTCATGGCCGCCGCCTATGACTATTCAATGGGAAACTATATAATGATCAACCACGGTGACGGACTTGTTACCGTATATATGCACGCAAGCAAACTGCTTGTAAAAAAGGACGACGTGGTCATCAGGGGTGAACAGATAGGCTGCGTCGGCACTACAGGAAGGTCTACGGGAAATCATTTGCATTTCAGCACCAGATTAAACGGAACCTACGTAAGCCCGTGGCCGTATTTGAAAGGAACAAAATGAGCAATGGAAACGAACTATTTTACAGATCCTGAATTCAAAGAACCCGGGGAAAAGAAAAAGAAATCCTTTTTCCTGGGTGTTCTCATAGGTGTATGTGTTACGACTCTTGTGCTTTGTACATTTTTCATATGTTTCATCATCGGAATGGAAGCAGGTGCGAAGGATTCGCGCATCAATGTCACAAGAGACAGGGACACGAGCGCATCCTCGGCTTCAAACAGCGGAGGGGAGACAGATCCTAAGCCGGGTGAAACCAAAAACAATCCCGACGGTCCCGCAGATGAGGATTTTACCTACAAAGCAGGCGAGATCTACAAACTCATCAATGAAGTGTTCTATTTTGAAGACAACATCGATACTTCTTTAATGCAGGAGAAGATGTACGCAGCCCTGCTTGATGCGTTAAACGACCCTTACTCGACTTACTACACCGTTGAAGAATGGGAATCGGAAACCGAAGACAGTTCCGGAACCTACTACGGCATCGGCTCCTACGTGACCATTGACGAAAAGACCCAGTATCCCATGTTAAGCGGCGTGTTCGACGGGTCACCCGCCAGCAAAGCGGGCTTAAGAAACGGCGACATCATTTACGAGGTTAACGGAGAAAACGTGGGCGGATATGCGCTTACCGATGTGGTAAAGCTCATCAGAGGTCCCGAAAACACCGATGTGACCCTTACCATCATTAGGGACGGTAAGGACAATCTCACGGTGGTGGTTACCCGAGGCAAGGTCAATACCATTTCCGTAGAGTCGGATGTTAAGCGCGGAAATATCGGTTATATACAGATCAAGGAATTTTCGGAGGTAGCGGAGCCTCAGTTTAAGGAAGCTCTGGCAGACCTTAAGTCAAAGAACGTAGGCGGTATCATCATCGACCTTCGCGGAAACGGCGGCGGCAACCTTTCGACGGTCCTTAACATCTGCGAGGAGCTCCTTCCCAAGGGACTTATCACTTACCTTGAATACAAGGACGGTCAGCGTCAGGAATTCACCTGCAGCGGCAAGCATGAAATAGACATCCCCATGGTCGTTCTGGTTAACGGCTATTCGGCAAGCGCTTCCGAGCTTATGACCGGAGCCCTCAGAGACCATAAAAAAGCAACCATCATCGGAACCACCACCTACGGAAAGGGTATCGCTCAGAGTCTTTATCCCTTCACCGACGGAACGGCGGTCAAACTTACCACCGCAAGTTACTTTACTCCAAACGGAGAGTGCGTTCACAAAAAGGGAATCACGCCCGATATAGAGCTTGAATTCGACTCCGAAAAGTATTATGACGAAGAGAATCCTGTTGACAACCAGTTGGAGTACGCAATAGACTACCTGTTAAGATAAAGGAGACGGCAAATGACCGGAAGCCTTAACGGAAGTGCTTATGTTGAAATAAATAACGGCATTATCGAGCATAATGCCCGTCTTATGTGTGAAGCTTTCCCTCACAAATACAACATTGCGGTTGTAAAGGGGAATGCCTACGGACACGGTTACGGCGTGATTCCCGCCATGATACGCGGGGGCATCAATGCTTTTGCCGTTGCCAGACTTTCCGAAGCCATGGCGGTCAGAGAGTACGAGAAAAACCTTCCTGTTATTATGCTTGAGCCGGTGGAATCGGATTATTTAAAGATATGCTCGGAAAACAACATCTCTGTGTGCATTTCCGATATCGATACTTTCAAGGAAGCTTCCTTAAGCGGTTTAAAGCTTAAAATCCAGCTTAAGATCGACTGCGGCATGAACCGACTGGGCTTTAAGGACAGGGAAGAAATCAACCGCGTGGTTGCGGAGATCCGCAAGAACGAGAACCTGACTCTCGAAGGTATCTTTTCCCATTTCCACACTTCGGGAATTCAGGATACGGAATACGCAAAGAACAGGACACGTTTTGAATATCTTACGGAGGACGTGAATCTGTCGGATGTTCCCATGGTGCATCTTGATAAGACTCAGACGGTGATTCTTCATGATACCCCCGCATATGCAAACGGTGCCAGAATCGGAATTGCCCTCTACGGATTTACCACCGTCCACGATTTCCCCGATACCTTAAAGGGTAAAATCCGCAAGCTCCAGCGGGAGAATCACAACCGCAGGAATTCCGTGGAACCCTGCAAGCCCATCGTGGAATATGATGTCAAAAAGGCCTTTAAGTTATATACCAAAGTACTTCAGGTTAAGACCGCAAAGGCGGGAGAGTACGTAGGTTACGGACTTTTCCACAGAGCCGCGGGAAATGAGATCATCGCGACCATAGATATCGGCTACGCCGACGGAATAGACAGAAGAAGAACGGGCAGCTTTGTTGCGATAAACGGCAAGCGTTGCCCCATAATAGGCGAAGTAGGCATGAATATGTGCCAGGTGCTTGCAAACGATACGGTTAAGAAGGGTGACCTTGTAACCGTCATCGGCGGTGACGTGCCCATCGTTTCGGTCACCACCCATATCGGCACCACCATGTACGAGGTAATGACGGGAATTGACTCCTCCATACCGCGTATATATGTTGAATAGGAGAGATTATGCAAAGGAACATAGCCTTACTGGGCTCTGACATGAACGTGTATTACATGGCCAGATGCTGCCATGAAAAATACGGCGAGCCCGTGGATGTGATCGCCACGGAGCCCATCAGATTCACCCAGTATTCATCCATAGTTAACATCGAATATCACAGCGACCTTCGCACGAAGGAAGGCTTTGTAAAGGCTCTTACCGAATACGGCCGGAACCACATAGATCAGGGAAAGACGCTTCTTATCCCCTGCCACGACGTTTACGTGAGACTCCTTACGGAGAACGCCGAGGCTTTAAAACCGTACTTTGTCTTTAACTGTCCCTCTTACGAGATCGTGGACAGCTTTCTTGTTAAGGAAAAATTCTATAAAACTTATGAAAAATCGGGCTTGGATTTTCCCCGCACGCTGTATTATGATTGCATGGAAAAAGAAACCGCGCCTCTGCCCATCGACATTCGCTACCCGCTTATCGTTAAGCCCAGCAATGCCATAGAATACGGCAAGCACAGGTTTGAAGGCCAGCCCAAGGTCTTTAAGGCAACGACTCCCGACAACACCGTTAATTTCATAAATAAGGTCAAGGCTGCGGGCTATAGGGACACCCTTATCGTTCAGGAATTCATACCCGGGGACGATTCAAGGCTCTTTGACGCCGTCTTTTACTGCAACAAGAACGGTAAAGCGGAACTTGCTTCCTTCGCCCAGATAGGACTTCAGGAGCACGGGCCTTCCGCCATCGGAAACTGCACCGTTCTGATCAACGGCTACAACCAGTTCGGAAACACCAAAGAAACCGTGGAGAAGCTTAAGAAATTCCTTGAAAGCATCCACTACACGGGCTTCTGCGAATTCGATCTTAAATACGACGAAAGCACCGGGACCTTCAAGGTCATGGAAATAAATCCGAGACAGGCCCGCTCAAGTTACTATCTTGCGGCTCTCGGACACAATCTTATAGGCTATCTTGTGGAAGACGTCTTTGACAACATTGAAAGGGATTTCGTGCTTCTTGAAAAAGAAGTGCTTCTTTCCATGGTACCCAAGGCCGTTATAAAGAAATATATCTCAAACGAGGCCTACAAGAAAGAAGCTCTTAAGCTTTGGCGAGAGCGAAAGAAAGTGGATCCTTTGAGATACAGAGGCGATAAGTCCATAAAGCACCGTTTCTATCTGGTGCTCCGTGCCTGGAATTACCGCAAGAAATATAAGATAAACAAAAACACGATTTAAAGTGAGGAATTATTCATGTGCGGATTTGCCGGTTTTATTGACGGACTCTCCGTTGAAGAGAAAAATCCCATTATCAGGGAAATGGGAGACACCATAAAGCACAGAGGCCCCGACGGTGAAGGTTTTTATGTGGATGACAGTATTGCCATGGGCTTCAGACGCCTGAGCATCATCGACTTAAGCCTCGGAAACCAGCCGCTGTTTAACGAGACCAAGACCCTCGCCATCAACTTTAACGGCGAGATTTACAACTATAAAGAATTACGTGAAGAACTCATTTCCAAGGGTCACGTTTTTGCCACCAACTCCGATACCGAAGTTATCGTTCACGGCTTTGAGGAGTACGGCAAAGCAATCGTTGAAAAGTTAAGGGGAATGTTTGCCTTTGTTATCTGGGACAGCGTGAACAAAGAACTTTTCGGCGCCAGAGACCCCTTCGGGATCAAGCCCTTTTACTATTACACGGGCGAGAATCTTTTTATGTACGGTTCCGAGATCAAGGCATTTTTAAGACATCCCAACTTCAAGAAAGAGCTTAACAAGGACGCCCTCAAGACTTACCTCATGTTCCAGTATTCGGTTCCGACGGACTCTTTCTTTGTTGACGTGCACAAGTTAAATCCCGGTCACTGCTTTACCTTCAAGGACGGGAAAATGTCCATAAGACAGTACTTCAAGATCGACTATCGCAACAACGACGACGATCTTGACACCTGTGTCGAGAAGATTAACAAAGTCATGAAGGAAAGTATCGAGTATCACAAGATCAGTGACGTTGAAGTCGGTGCATTTCTTTCAAGCGGTGTGGATTCAAGCTATATCGTTGCCAATGCAAATGTGGATAAAGCATTTACCGTAGGCTTCGAGCAGGCCGGCGGCTTCGATGAAACCGCGGATGCTCACGACCTTTGCGAGATCCTCCACATGAAGCACACCCGCAAGCACATTACACCGGAGATGTTCTTTGATATACTTCCCACGGTGCAGTATCATTCGGACGAGCCTCACGCGAACCTTTCGGCGGTTCCTCTTTATTACCTTGCCAATATGGCAAGCAAAGAGGTTAAGGTAGTGCTTTCCGGCGAGGGTGCGGACGAACTTTTCGGCGGATATTACGAGTACGAGACACCTCCGGAATACGCCAAATATAAAAAGCTTCCTTTCTGGTTCAGACGGGGAGTGAAGGCTGTTGCGGAAAGGCTTCCCAACATGAAGGGCAGACATTTCCTGATAAAGGCAGGCTCCAAACTGGAGGAATCCTACATCGGCCAGGCCTTTATCATGAACAACGAAGAAGCGGACAAGCTCCTTAAACCCGCTTACCGTAACGGCAAACGCTACGAGGAAGTCACCGCCTTCAGATATGCGGAGATCAAAGGAAAGCCCGAACTTTTGCAGAAGATGTACCTCGACATGAACCTGTGGCTTCCTTACGACATCCTTCTTAAGGCAGACAAGATGACCATGGCAAATTCACTGGAACTCAGGGTTCCTTTCCTTGACAGGGAAGTTTTCAAGGTCAGCGAAGAGATACCGCTTAAATACATCATTCACGACTATATAACCAAATATGCCTTCAGAAAGGCCGCCAACAAGACCATTCCCGAGGAATGGGCGAAGCGTAAGAAACTCGGCTTTCTTGTTCCCTTCAAGGACTGGATCAAGGAGGACCGCTGGTACGAGCAGGTTAAGTCCATGTTCGAAAAAGAATGGGTCAGCGAATTCTTCAACACCGCCGAACTCATGAAACTTTTGAATGACCACAAGAACGGAAAGTGGAATTTCGGCAGAAAGATCTATACCGTCTACGCTTTCCTTATCTGGTACGAAATATACTTTATCAAGAACGAAGTGCCCGCAAAGCCTTCGTACGTATAGAAAAGGGGTATGATTATGAGTAAACCTATATCAGTATTTGAAGAAAACGAATCCTGCGTGCGTTCTTATTGCCGCAAGTATCCCGTAGTATTTGAAAAAGCAAAAGGCTCTTACATTTACGACGGAGAGGGCAACGGATATCTTGATTTCCTTGCAGGCTGCGGCGCACTTAACTACGGCCACAACAATGACGAGATCAAGGGTGCGGTCATCGACTATCTTGCAGGCGACTACATTTCCCACGCAATGGATATGTATACAGAGGCAAAGGCTGAATTCATCGAGACCTTCAGGACTCAGATCCTTGACAAGAGAGATCTTAAGTACAGGATCATGTTCTGCGGTTCCACGGGAACCAACGCCGTTGAAGCGGCTCTCAAGCTTTGTCGCAAGAATAAAAAGCGTTCAAACATCATAGCATTCATGGGTGCTTTCCACGGAATGACACTGGGAAGCCTTGCTCTTACCACGGACAGGACCAGCCGTGACGGTGCGGGAGTTTCTCTTGACAATGTGACTTTCATCCCCTACGAAAGCGGACTTCACACCAAGATCGACTCCATAGACTATCTTGAGAACATCCTGCTGGACGACCATTCCGGTATCGAAAAGCCCGCAGCGGTTGTAGTTGAAACTGTTCAGGCAGAGGGCGGAATCTATGTTGCCAGCGTTGAGTGGCTCAAGAGACTTGAAAAGCTTTGCCGGGATAACGACATTTTGCTTGTTGTTGATGATATTCAGGTAGGCTGCTCCAGAACCGGTACTTTCTTCTCCTTCGAAAGAGCCGGGATCAAGCCTGACATGGTTACTTTGAGCAAATCCATCGGCGGCTACGGTTTCCCCATGTCTCTCCTTCTTATCAGGGACGAACTGGATATCTGGAAGCCCGCAGAGCACAACGGAACCTTCCGCGGTAATCAGGTTGCTTTTGTGGCCGCAAAGAAAGCCATCGAATACAATGTAAATCACGACCTTAATGCCGATGTTCGCAGAAAGGGCGATATCGTAAAGGACTTCTTCGAAAAGAACCTTCTTCCTTTGAATTCCAAGATTTCCTTAAGGGGTATCGGTCTTATCTGGGGCGTTGATTTCGGCGCCCTTGAAAACGGCGGAGAGATCGCACACAAGATTGCGGACAAGTGCTTTGAAAAGAAAATGATCATTGAGCGCGCAGGCCGCGGTGATTCGGTCGTAAAGCTGCTTCCTCCCCTTACCATCACCGACGAAGAACTTTTGAAGGGCTTAAACATCATTCTTGAGGCAACGAAAGAAGTATTGAAGTAAAGTATTGACAGTGTCATCCTGAGCGAGCGTAAGCGAGGCGAAGGATTTTGAAAAAGGGTTGAAAATGAAATTATCTGAAATCATCCCGTGTCCATACGACACGGAGATAACCCACATAACCGACGATTCCAGGGAAGCGCACGAGGGCACTCTGTTTGTTTGCATCGAAGGCCTAACGGTTGACGGGCACAAGTATGCCGCGAGCGCAGTAAAGAACGGTGCTTCCGCAATTCTTTGCAGGCACCGTATCGATGGGATCACGGTTCCCCAAATAGTCACAGACAACACCGACAGAGCCTTTAACGAGGCTCTTAATCGTTTGTACCAAGATCCCCTTTCCAAGCTTAAACTTATCGGAGTAACGGGTACCGACGGGAAGACCACCACCGCTGATATGATGTATCAGATCCTTAACATGCTTTCAGAGAAAGCAGGATACATCGGCACCAACGGTGTTTTTTCTTCGGGCTTTTCCATGGACTGTGAATATACGACACCCCTGCCCGCGGATCTTTTCAAAGCCTTTGACGGTTTTGCGAAGGACGGATGCTCCTTTGCTTCCATGGAGGCTTCGGGAGAGAGGCTCGGCACGGGGAAACTCCTCGGAGTAAACTTTGACGCGGCAATCTTTACCAATCTTTCGAGAGACGCCCTTGATATCTTTAAGACCATGGAAAATTACGGTGCCGCCAAAGCAAAGCTCATGGAATATACCAAACCCGACGGGATCTGCGTAATAAACGCCGACGATAAATACTCGGGTCTTTTTAAAGAAAAAGCAAATGCCCCCGTGGTAACCTACGGAATTGAAGATAAAAGCGCAGACGTGTACGCCACCGACATAGATGTAAAGTACAGTGACCTTTTCTTTGTAATGAACGGGAAACTGGGAAGGCATGAAGTAAAGTGCAATCTTTCGGGACTTTTTAACGTTTATAACCTGATGGCTGTGATCGTCACTCTCAACCACTTCGGAATCCCGGTGGAGAAGCTCGTCGAATGTGTTTCAAAACTTAAGCCCGTGGAAGCAAGACAGTCGGTTATCGATCTTGGACAGCCCTTCAGGGTCATCGTGGATTACGCCCACACCGCCAATGCGGTCAAGAACCTGATGGAATACATAAAATCAACCCTCACGGACGGTGTGCTCAGGGTAGTTGTGGGTGCCGGCGGATCCAGAGATATTCACAGACGGACCGACATGGCCGAGTATTGCACAGCTATTGCGGATTACAACTATTTCACCATAGAGGACGCCCGCTACGAAGACCCGCAGATGCTGGTGGAGACCATGGTTTCTACGGTTCCCGAGGCTCACAATTATGAGCTTATCGTAGATCGCGACGAAGCCATCACCAAGGCAATTCATGACGCCAAGCCCGGTGACACGGTGCTTATTCTTGGTAAAGGTGCGGAGCGTTACATGCTCACAAACGGTGAATTGGTGCCCAGACTCAACGATTTTGAGAGGGCGGAACTGGTGCTAAACGAGATGGCTGCCGACGGAGCCTTCTAGGTCCTGAAAAAGAAACGTATACAGAGAATAAAAGAATCCCCGCGCAGAGTACGCGGGGATTTGTGTTTGGGGTCAATGCTTTGATCTTTTAAGAGATATGGGGAAAATGATCCCGCTTATTACAAAGACGGCTGCAAATACGATGGCTGCGATCATAAATACTTTTGCCGCAGACGATATCGATGCTTGATCATCATTTAAGCGGTCGATCTTTTTCTGAAGTTTCTTAACGTCTTCTTTGTACTCGGATCCCTGGGCTTCTGTCTTCAGCGCCTTAAGGTCCGCATCAAGTTTTTTCAGTTTTGCGGATTCATCGTTGATCTGAGTTTCCAAAGCTGCGATCTTATCATTATCGGGGCCCGTAAAAATAAATTCGGAAGCAAACGAAGCGTCGGGATGGTTCTCGACGTACCCGAGCATAAGCTGCCACAGGGCGGGAACTCCGCCATCAAGATTGGGGGTAAGATCGGGAGCGACTTTATGGACAAATTTCAGATAGAGTTTATTGATTGCAGCTTCTTCCGCCGTAACAGACTCATGAAGGAACTCATAAAAGTCGTATGTCCTGTTATTGTCATAATAATACTCGTAATCACGGGTAAAGTTGTTCGAGTCATCGACAACTCTGATCATTTCCGGAGTCACATATGTTGCGATGACATCTTCAAGACTAAGGCCCAGATCTTCCGAACGGTCGGCGAGCATGTACGCCAACAGAAACATGCCTTCTGTTTTGGTCCAATCAGGGAAAAACCCACCAAAATATATGATAGATGATCCCAAATTGCCGGCAGTCGGATACTTGGGTTTTTCGAATATGATATTGTCCGTTCCCATAAAGTAAAGAGAGTCGCCCACTAAATGGAACATACAGTCATTTCCGGGAGAAAAATCGGACTTGTTTGCCAGGATAAATTGCTTTAATTTCCTGCCTTCCTCGGTGGGAGGATCGACATTGTCGGCTGCGGATATCATTTTCAGCAGTTTTTTTCCGGCATCTGTCTGTTGGGAATATTCAAAGACGGATCTTAAATATTCATCATATGCTTTACTTATTTCGCTGCCCTTAAGAAGCGTTTCGTAGTATGTAACTATCTTATCGTTCGCGTGAAAAGAATAATTGTCGGCGATCAGATACATATCCTTCAGTGTGTCACCGGGTTCCACGGCCTCGGGTATGTTTTTTTCTTGGGAAAGGGATTCTTTCAGAGCCGACAGATTATCTTCGGTTGTCTGAACCTCAGCCGTCAGTTTTTCAAGATCTCTGTTTAATGATTCTATCTTTTCAAGCTGTTTTTCGTGTTTTTCGATTTTATCCTGAGTGTCATTTGCCTCCTGCTGTTTATTAAAATACAAAACGGTGCAGGTAACGGCTCCCGCCAGAAGAACACAGAGCAGGATAACAAAGAAAATAATCTTCTTTTTTGAGTTTGCGGTCATTTTAAGCGTCCTTTCAAAATGTAATCGGGTAAATATATAAAGCCTACACAATTTTCTAAAAAAAAGTCGGAAAAATCAACACGAACGTACGTTCATATTTTTGTGGACATTTATATTCTGTAATGCTATACTCTATCCATGGACTTTAAACTTCACTCGGAATTTCAACCCACCGGTGACCAGCCGGAGGCTATAAAGGAACTTGTGGATGGTTTCAGACAGGGTAACCAGTTTGAAACCCTTCTTGGCGTTACCGGCTCAGGCAAGACCTTTACCATGGCCAATGTTATTGCGGCCTTAAACAAGCCTACTCTTATCATTTCACACAACAAAACTCTGGCCGGACAGCTTTATTCGGAGATGAAAGAATTCTTTCCGGAGAATGCGGTAGAGTATTTTGTATCTTACTACGATTACTATCAGCCCGAGGCCTATATCCCTCAGTCGGACACTTACATTGAGAAGGATTCTTCCATAAATGACGAGATCGACAGGCTGAGACTCTCGGCCACGGCATCTTTGACGGAGCGAAGGGACGTTATAGTGGTCTCTTCCGTATCCTGTATTTACGGCCTAGGTTCCCCCAAGGAATTTAAGGCCATGTGCGTGTCTCTCCGCCGCGGGCAGGAGATTGACAGAGATACGGTGGTAAGAGACCTTATCGATATTCAGTATACCCGTAACGACATGGAGCTTACCCGCAGCAACTTCAGGGTTCACGGCGATGTTCTGGAGGTGGCGCCTTCCACTTCTTTCCACGGGCCCGATTATATCGTGCGGATAGAGTTTTTCGGAGACGAGATCGATCGCATAACGGAGTTTGATGCTTTGACGGGGAAGGTCTTAAGGACTCTTGAGCATATCATTCTTTTCCCTGCGTCTCACTATGTGGTTTCACCGGATACCATGAAACGTGCCTGTGACGCTATTGAGGAGGAGATGCACGAACGTGTAAAGTTCTTTAAGTCCGAGGATAAACTCATCGAAGCCCAGCGGATCGCGGAACGCACCAATTTTGACGTGGAAATGCTGCGCGAGACCGGATTCTGCTCGGGCATAGAAAACTATTCGAGGCATCTGGCGGGTTCGGCGCCGGGAGAGCCGCCCAAGTGTCTGCTGGACTATTTTGAGGATGATTTTCTTATAATCATTGATGAGTCACATATAACTTTGCCCCAGGTCCGCGGCATGTACGCAGGGGACAGATCCCGCAAGACCTGTCTTGTGGATTACGGCTTCAGACTGCCCTCCGCCCTTGACAACCGCCCCCTTAACTTTGGGGAGTTTGAAAGTCGCATCGACCAGATGCTGATGGTTTCCGCAACTCCCGGAGAGTATGAGGAGCAGCATGAGCTTCTCCGCGCAGAGCAGATCATCAGACCTACCGGGCTTTTGGATCCACCCATTGACGTGCGGCCCGTTACCGGCCAGGTGGACGATCTTATCGGGGAGATCCGAAAGACCACCGAGAAGGGCGGCAAGGTTCTTGTTACCACCCTTACCAAAAAGATGGCCGAGGACCTGACGGGGTATCTTGGAGAGGTGGGTATCAGAGTTCAGTACCTGCATTCGGATATTGACACCCTGGAGAGAAGTAAGATAATCAGAGATATGCGTCTTGATAAATTCGACGTGCTCGTAGGTATAAACCTTTTGCGTGAGGGCCTCGATATTCCCGAGATCGCTTTAGTGGCTGTGCTTGACGCGGACAAAGAAGGTTTTCTGCGATCTGCCACTTCTCTCATTCAGACAGTGGGACGTGCCGCCAGGAACTCCGACGGACACGTGGTCATGTATGCGGATACCGTAACGGATTCCATGCGGGTGGCCATTGAAGAGACCGGGCGACGCCGCGCCATCCAGGAAGCCTATAACAGGGAGCACGGCATCACTCCCACCACCATCAAAAAAGCGGTGCGGGACATCATTACCATCTCAGGCAAGTCCGTGGACGGTGATGATTATGTGAAGGATACGGAATCCATGAGCCGCCGCGAACTTGAAAAAGAAGCCGCAAGACTCGAAAAGAAGATGAAGAAAGCTGCAGCAGACCTTAACTTCGAGGAGGCCATCTCCCTCAGAGACCGCCTGCAGGAAGTTAAGCAGGAATTGCTGACGTATTATGAAGGATAGTCCGGGGGACTATCCTTGGGCGCGTATCGACCTGCAGGGCAAGTCGGCGACCCGGAAGGATAAACTATGGAACAGAAAATTTTACCCCGCAGGGACGTAATCAAGGTCCGCGGGGCCAACGAACATAACTTAAAGAATCTGAATGTGGACATTCCCAGAAATCAGCTGGTGGTGCTTACCGGCCTTTCCGGTTCGGGTAAGTCCTCTCTTGCATTCGACACGATCTACGCAGAGGGTCAGAGACGCTATATGGAGTCTCTTTCTTCCTATGCCCGTCAGTTTCTGGGAATGATGGAAAAGCCCAACGTAGAACGCATCGAAGGACTTTCGCCCGCCATTTCCATCGATCAGAAATCCACCAACCGAAATCCCCGTTCCACTGTGGGTACGGTTACGGAAATATATGATTACTTCAGGCTTCTCTATGCCCGTATCGGTATAGTTCACTGCCCCAACTGCGGCCGTGTCATCGACAGACAGACCGTGGATCAGATAGTGGACAGGATCCTGGCGCTTCCCGAGGGGACCCGGATTCAGGTGCTGGCTCCCGTAGTCAGGGGCAAGAAGGGCATGCATGAAAAGCTTCTTGAAAAGGCTTCAAAGTCCGGATATGTGCGTGTGCTCATCGACGGCAACATGTACGAACTTACGGAAGAGATCAAACTTGATAAAAACATTAAGCACAACATCGAGATCGTTATAGACCGTCTGGTGATCAAACCCGACATGCAGAAGCGTCTGACGGATTCCGTGGAGAATGCCATCGCTCTGGCGGAAGGTCTTGTGAACATAGACGTCGTGGAAGGAGAAGCTCTTTCTTTTTCCACCAATTTTGCCTGCCCGGACTGCGATATCAGTATAGCGGAGATCGAACCCAGAAGCTTTTCTTTCAACAACCCCTTCGGAGCATGTCCCGCCTGCGCGGGTCTCGGATACAAGATGGAGTTTTCAAAGGAACTCATAATCCCGGATGACAGCCTTTCAATAAACGAGGGCGCCATTGCCATAAACGGCTGGAAGTCGGTATCCGATCCCACCAGCTGGACGGGAGCGACCCTTCAGGCTCTGGCCAAACTCTACAGATTCAGCCTCAATACGCCCTTCAGGGACTATCCCGAGAGGATCAAGAACATCCTCTGGTACGGTAACGGCGGAGAACAGTTCACCATTCAGTACACCAGTCAGCGGGGACGTGGTGAGTACAGAGTCACCTTCGACGGCATCATCAGCCTTTGCGAGCAAAGATACAGGGAAACCTTCTCGGAAGCTTCCAAGGCGGAGTACGAGTCCTTTATGTCCATCACTCCCTGTCAGGAATGCGGCGGAATGCGTCTTAAGAAAGAATCCCTGGCAGTCACTGTCGGTGATAAGAATATTTACGAGATAACCAACCTTTCTATCGAGAACCTGATTAAATTCCTTAATGGTCTTGAGCTTACGGAACAGCAGAAGTTCATCGGACGCCAGGTTCTTGAGCAGATAGGACTCAGAGTCAATTTCCTTAAGGATGTGGGACTTTCTTACCTGACTCTTGCCCGTGCCACCGCCAGTCTTTCAGGCGGTGAAGCCCAGCGTATCAGACTTGCGACTCAGATAGGTTCCGGACTGGTGGGCGTAACCTATATTCTGGATGAGCCCAGTATCGGCCTTCATCAGAGGGATAACGGTATGCTGTTAAAGACTCTTAAGCATTTAAGGGACCTTGGAAACACCGTCCTTGTGGTGGAACACGATGCCGAGACCATGCTGGAAGCGGATCATATCATAGACATAGGCCCGGGAGCGGGTGTCAATGGCGGAAGACTGGTGGCCCAGGGTACCGCCGAGGAAGTCATGAAGGTTGAAAAGTCCCTGACGGGTCAGTACCTTGCGGGGAAGAAATTCATCCCCGTTCCCGAAAAGCGCAGAACCCCCACGGGATTTATTACCATTCACGGAGCCAAGGAAAATAACTTAAAAGATATAGATGTTTCCTTCCCTCTGGGAGTATTTACCTGTGTTACCGGTGTTTCCGGTTCCGGAAAGAGCTCGCTTACGAACGAAATATTAAACAAATACCTTTCCAAGGTTTTAAACAGAGCCCGCACCATACCCGGGAAGTTTGATTCCATGGAGGGCGTGGAACAGCTTGATAAGATAATCGACATCGACCAGTCCCCCATAGGACGTACCCCCAGATCCAATCCCGCCACATACACCGGCGTGTTTGATTCCATCAGAGACCTGTTTGCAAACACCAAAGAGGCCAAGGAGCGGGGCTACAAGAAAGGCCGTTTCAGCTTTAACGTCAAGGGCGGACGCTGTGAGGCCTGCCAGGGTGACGGTATCATCAAGATCGAAATGAACTTCCTGCCCGACGTTTACGTGCCCTGCGAAGTCTGCGGAGGAAAGAGATACAACAGAGAGACTCTTGAGGCTCTTTATAAGGGTAAGTCAATATATGACGTACTGGATATGACGGTTGAAGAAGCGGTCACTTTCTTTGAGAACGTGCCCGGCATCAGAGACAAGATAAAGACACTTAACGAGGTAGGCCTCGGATACATCAAACTCGGCCAGCCCTCCACCCAGCTTTCGGGTGGTGAAGCACAGCGTGTAAAGCTGGCCACGGAGCTTTCCAAGAGAAGCACGGGACGCACCATCTATATTCTTGATGAGCCCACCACGGGCCTCCATTTTGATGATGTCCGCAGACTTTGCGAGATCCTGCAGCGTCTGGTGGAAGGCGGAAATACTGTGGTCGTCATCGAACACAACCTTGATGTGATCAAGACTGCCGACTATATCATTGACATGGGTCCCGAGGGCGGAGATGCGGGTGGCCGGGTAATTGCCAAGGGAACGCCCGAGGAGGTGGCGAAGGTTAAGAAGTCCGCCACCGGCGTATACATAGACCGGGCCATCAAAGAAACCAGAAATGCCATGAAGAACGGCGCTTTTTCAAAGGGAACGGACAAATAAAAGGATAAGTTTTCGGGGTATCAGCGGGGGACATTATGATATTGGAAGATCTTAAAGCAAAGAAGGATTTTACGGAGACGGACAGGTCCATAGCCGATTATTTGCTGGAAAAGAAGGCAGACTGCGTGGGAAAGACCACGGAACAGATTGCCAGAGAGACCTATACCAGTAAAGCGGCGATAATACGTTTTTGCAAGAAAATGGGCTTTGAAAGCTTCAGGGATTTCATGCGTTCCTTTGAAAGGGAGACCAAGGAACTGTACCGGATGAGCGTCCTGATGGACGAAAATAGCATTGACGAGAACAGTTCGGTTTCTTCGGTATTGAACGTGATCCCGGCCATTTACGACACCGCCATCACATCTACCCGCATGTGCATAGATGAGGCTGTTGTCAGACGTGCCGCGAAAAAGATCGTCAAAGCGCCCTTTGTGGAGATTTACGGACTGGGGGTTGCCTACAATCTCGGAAACATTTTTGCTTTTTTGCTCAATTCCATCGGAATAAGGGCGGGAGCCTTCTGCGGGATCAACGACCACGCCATCGAGTCAAGGCGGGATGAGCAGGACAATGTGGCCATAGTACTTTCCATGAGCGGCAAGAATCCTTACATCATCAAGACTGCCAAGGCCATGAAAGACAACGGATACTACACCTTCGGGATCATGGGAGGAGCGGATAACGAGATCAAGAAATACTGCCATGACTGGCTGCGGATAAGCCACGGCAAGGGGGATGTGACCCTTTCCATGACCACGGGCGTAAACGGAGCGACGGCCATGAAATACCTCCTTGACGTGCTTTTTGTAACGACCATGGTAATGAATTACGAGAAGAACCGGAAAAATGACGATGATGCCATCAAATCGATAAAGCTGTTTTACGATTATACAAAAAAGGAATAAAATACAAAAAAGGCCCTTTAGCCTTCGGAGTGAAACAAAGTTTCATTCCGGGGGCTTTTTTTAATGCAAATTTTGAAAGGATGTTCCCGAAGAGCCCGATTTTATTGAAGGTGAAAAAAACCGATGCTATATTGCTGACAACAAGATTTCGGAGAAAAGAAAAATGGGATTCAAAAAGGATTTTTACTGGGGAGGCTCGGTTTCCTGGATGCAGACGGAAGGTGCATGGCAGGAAGGCGGCAAGGGACCCTCAACATACGACGATATTGAGATCTGTCTCGGTCACACCGATGCCTGGAAGACCGCAATAGATACCTATCACAGGTATAGCGAGGATAACAGACTCTACGAGGGGATGGGCTTTAACTGCTATAGGTTTTCCGTAGACTGGTCCAGGATTGTTCCCACGGGTGAGAGAGAGATAAACGAAGAAGGCCTGCGGTTCTATGACGATTTTATCAAAGACCTGAAGGCACACGGCATGACACCGATGGTATGTCTCAATCATTTCGACATGCCCCTGGCTCTTTACAAAAAATACGGAGGCTGGAGTGACCGCAGGGTCCTGGAGGCCTTTGAGTTTTTTGCAAGGACCGTCATCGAACATTTCGGAAATACGGTTTCTTTGTACGTGCCTGTAAACGAACAGAATGCGGCCATAGACATCGCCTGCGGCATGCTTCCCAAGGAGCTTTCCGAAAAAGAAAAGGCCCTGATGAGAGCAAGGATCTTTCACCACCATTTTCTTGCTTCGGCGGCGGTCAAGCACTATGCGAGATCCTACGCCCCTGAGGCGCTGGTGGGAGGAATGGTCCACTGCATGCCGGTATATCCCGCAAGCTGCAGGCCGGAGGATGTTCTGGCGGCCCGGACAACAGCCGAAAGACAGTGCTTCAGACATCTGACGGTGTTCGCCACGGGAAAATATCCGAAGGAACTGCTGGGAGAGTGGAAGAAGGCAGGGTTTGTGCCAAGCAGCGCGGATCTTGAGGAGATCTCAAGAGCAAAGATGGACTTCATTCCCATAAGCTATTACCGTTCGGCACTTTCTTCGGCGCAAGAACCCTGGCAGGAAGGAAAAAATCCGTATCTTTCCAAAAGCGATTTCGGATGGGAGATAGATCCCGTAGGGCTCAGATATGCGGTGAAGACCATATATGACCGTTATCAGCTGCCGGTCTTTGTTATCGAGTGCGGACTGGGAGCGGACGAAAGCCCCATGGAGGGCGCAGATCCGGCAAATGCCCCGGGACAAAGAAAATGGGTGATCGAAGACGATTACAGGATCGAGTATTTCCGGTCGCACATTTCGGAACTGAAAAAGGCCGTGGAAAAGGATCATGTGGATCTTATGGGATTTCTTGCATGGGGCCCCATCGATATACTGAGTTCTCAGGGCACCATGAAGAAACGTTACGGCTTTATCTACGTAAACAGGACCGACACAGACGTTAAAGATATGGCCAGAGCTCCGAAGAAAAGCTATTTCTGGTTCGGGGATGTTATCAAAACCAATGCTGAAGATCTCGGCTGAGTGTATAAAACAGGAGGGTTACAACATGAAAAAGAAACTATTGGCAATCTTGATGACGCTTGTCATGACCGCAGGAATCTTTAGCGGATGCGGCAAGTCATCGGAAACATCGGGAACCGGCGCTTCTGCTCAGGGCGGAACGACGGCACTCGATGAAACAAAGACTCCGGCGGGAGCCGCAAAGGGCTTTGCGGGACTTCCCGCAACGGATACCGTGAGAGGAGAAGTCAATCAGCAGAAGTATCCGCTTACCGAAGAAAAGGTTACCTTAAGACTCTGGGCTCCCATAGCGGAATCCATGGGAACGCTTTCGGACCCCAATGAAGGGGAATTCTGGCAGTGGTACGAAGAACTCACCAACGTACACATAGAATTTATCCTTCCCCCTGTGGGAGGAACCAGTGACGCATTCCAGCTGCTTTTTGCATCGGACAACATGCCCGATATCGTAATGGCGTATGCGGACAGCTGCACCTATAAGCGCGGTGAGGATGCTGCCATCGAGGACGGTTATTTTGTAAATATCTGCGATCATTACGATTACTGTCCCAACTATGTAAGCTGGTTGAATTCAAACGAACTTACGGGAAAATCCGCCTTTACCGACATGGGTAATCTTTACGGCTTCTGGGGCATCACCAAGACCATGAAGGATACGGTACTTACCGACCGCGGTCTTTGCATCAGGCAGGACTTCCTGGACAAGGTGGGCATGGAGGTTCCCAGGACCTATGACGAATGGACAAAAGTCATGAGAGCTTTCAGGGATCAGCTGCACATTCAGGCTCCTTTCTACACTTCCAGCAAAGGCGTTGATTACGGTGAATTTATGGCGGGCTTCGGAACCGCACCCGACTTCTATCAGAAGGACGGTAAGGTCTGCTACGGACCTCTTGACGATGAATATCTTGAATATCTTAAGTTTATGCGCGGCTGGTACGAAGAGGGCATTCTGGACCAGGATTTTGCCACCAGACAGTCCTGGGGCGTTAAGGCCGATGATGACATGCAGTTAAACGACAAGGTAGGTGCGCTCATCGATTACGGTTCACGACTTTCGGATACCTACTACATCAGAGGAGCAAGCAACCCGGATTTCTATCTTGTGGCCTGCGAACAGCCCAAGAAGACTCTCGATTCACCCGATCCCACATTCAGAAAGCCCTCGACGGGCGAGGATTCCCTGGCGGGAACGGTCTGGACCGTAAGTGCAGACAGCAAGAACGTAGAGATTGCCATGAGATGGCTTGACGGCTTCTATGCACGGGACATTTATCTGAATTCCAACTACGGCATCGACTCCGAAAAGGATGTGGTCTGGAGACTTGCGGATGACGGCGATCCTTATCATCGTATCGGTATTTACGATTTCCGTTATTCCAATCCCGACGGACTTGATTCCGCCACTGTACTCGGAAAATACTGGACAAAGAACCCTCCCGTAAAGGTGGAAGGCGCTCAGATCGAGCAGGCGGATGACAACAAACAGGCCGGATATTTCCTGTGGACCAAATATCCCGCATCCGGGTACATTCCCGACAGGATAACCCAGACCACGGAAGAAGAAAGCGAACTGGCGGGCCTGTATACCGATATCGAAACCTATGTTGCGGAATGTAATGTTAAGTTCCTTCTGGGACAAATGTCTCTGGATGATTACGATTCCTTCAGACAGACCCTTAAAGACATGGGTATCGAAAGATGTATTGAATTAAAGCAGGCGGCGTTAGACCGATACAACGCGCGCTAAGCGATCCAAAAGTATTTGAACAGGATCGGGGAGGACACGGTTCCTCCCCGATTTTCAAACAGGAGGTTATACATGAAACGGGCGGGAGATTCAGCCTACAAAAAGTCAAGAGCGGAGATCATAAAAGCGGACTTTAAACGAAATAAGGTCCTGTACTTTTTGTTTATTCCGGTCCTGGTATATTTCATTATTTTTCATTACATTCCCATGGCCGGTGTCTTTATGGCCTTTGAGGACTACAACATCAAAAAAGGTCTGTTCGGAAGCGACCTGGTGGGCTTTGCGCATTTTTTAAAGTTCTTCAGATCGCAGTATTTTATCAGAGTGTTGAGAAACACCCTTCTGATAAGCTTCTACGGGCTTCTGTTTTCTTTTCCCTTTCCCATCATCTTTGCTCTCTGCCTGAACGAAGTAAGGCGCAAAGGCTTTAAGAAGGCGGTTCAGACCATATCCTATCTTCCGTATTTCATTTCGGTTGTGGTGGTGGTTTCGATCCTTTTTGACTTTACGAAAAGCGGCGGAGTGCTGACAAATGCCGCAACCGCCTTCGGATGGAAGGGAGGCGCCCTGATCTCTTCGCCAAAGTGGTTCAGAACCCTGTTCATAGGCTCAAACATATGGCAGCACCTGGGATACAGCGCCATCATATACATTTCCGCTCTGTCGGGGATAGACCCGGAACTGTATGACGCCGCCAAGATAGACGGTGCCGGCAGGTGGAAACAGACACTCTATATCACCCTTCCGGGCATTGCTTCCACCATTGTGGTCCTTCTGATCCTCAGGATGGGTTCCATAATGAGCGTCGGCTATGAAAAGATCATACTGATGTACAAGCCTGCGACCTATGAGACGGCGGACGTGATATCTTCGTATGTCTACAGGGTCGGCCTGATCCAGGCCAATTATTCCTATTCCACCGCCATAAATCTTTTCAATTCGGTGGTTAATTTCATCGTTCTTGCCGTCGCCAACAAACTGGGCAAGAAAATAAGCGGCAGCGGACTGTGGTAAAGGAGGGCAACATGATAAAACGATCCCGGGGCGAGAAGATTTTCGGAGTATTCAATTTTATTCTTCTGAGCCTTTTGTGTATTATATTCATCCTTCCCGTATGGCACGTGGCCATGGCATCCATATCGGATCCCGGGAAGATATCCGCCCATTCGGGGCTGATCCTTCTTCCGGTAGGAAAGCCCACGCTGGGAGGCTATAAGCTTGTAATGCAGAATTCCGCAATCGTGCGGTCATATCTTAACACCCTTATCTATGTTACGGGAGCAACTTCTTTTTCGCTGGTGATGACAACCATCGCGGCATATGTCCTTTCGAGAAAGAATCTGTACTGGCAGGGACTCATGGCGGGAATCATCGCATTTACCATGATATTCAGCGGTGGCCTTATCCCCGGGTATATGCTGGTAAAGAATCTTCACATGCTGGACACCAGGTGGGCCATGATGGTCCCGTTTGTGGTTTCGGCCTATAATATAATCATAATGCGCACATCCTTTGCACAGATTCCGGAAGAACTGTTTGATGCTGCCAGGATCGACGGGGCGGGGTATCTGAAGATCCTCATTACCGTGGTGATTCCCGTGAGCAAAGCGATAATCGCGGTCATAACGTTATTTTATGCGATCCATTTCTGGAATTCCTGGTTTTCCGCATCGATCTATCTTACGGACAGGACGCTGTACCCGCTGCAGCTTACGCTGAGAGAGGTTGTGCTTCTTGCTTCGGACAATGCTATTGTTGTAGATACGGACGGACAGGATATAATGATATTCAGACCGCTTATAAAATATGCCACCATCATGGTCTCGACTCTGCCCATGCTGGCAGTTTACCCCTTTGCACAGCGATACTTTGTGACGGGCGTTATGATAGGTGCAGTGAAAGGATAGAAAAGGACTGACATGAGACTGATTTTTGTAAGGCACGGAGAACCGGACTACGAGCATGACTGCCTGACGGAACTCGGACGTATACAGGCGGCGGATACCGCCGAAAGACTTGAAAAAGAAAATGTAAAGGCTGTCTTTTCTTCTCCCATGGGAAGAGCAAAGGAGACAGCATCCTATACCGCGAAGAGAAACGCTCTGCCCGTAAGGATCCTTGAATACATGCATGAGATCCGGTGGGGAAATCCGGAGGGGGACGAAGTCCTCAGAGAGGGACATCCCTGGACGCTTTCCTACAGGCTGCTCTGCGAGGAAAACCCGGTGGATAATTCCCGTAACTGGACCGAACATCCCTATTTTAAAAACAACAGGTGCCGGGAGTATTACGACATGATATCCGGAAACATAGACGGGCTCTTGGGGGAACTCGGATACGAAAGAAGGGATGAACGTTATTTCTGCACAAAGAAAAACAGTGATACTGTGGCTCTGTTTTCTCACGGAGGGTCGGGGGCATGTGCTTTGTCCCATATATTGAACATGGATTTTGCATATGTTCTTTCGGTGCTTTCCTATGGCTTATGTTCGGTTACGATAATCAATTTTCCTGAGGATGTAAATGAATTCGTGTTGCCGAGGATAGAGCTTTTTAACGATATGGGACACGTAAAAAGGCGGATGGATGAAAAACTGTACTTCGATGCGAAAACAATTTTGAAAAACAGTTAAAGTTTTTCTGTATTCTTCCGATATACATATTGAAGTATACGAAAAATAAAATTTTTTTTAAATCTCTTTTATTTGTCCCTCGTATAAGTTATAATCTTTTGTAGTTTTTATTGTTTGGAGAGGTAAAAGAGATGCAGTATACAGATATAGGAATCGATCTCGGAACGGCCAGCGTTCTTGTTTATATTCGCGGTAAGGGCGTCGTATTAAAAGAGCCCTCCGTTGTGGCATTTGACAGAGATACCAATAAAATAAAGGCAATCGGCGAGGACGCCAGATTGATGTTGGGAAGGACACCCGGGAATATCGTTGCGGTAAGACCGCTTCGCCAGGGTGTTATTTCTGATTATACGGTTACGGAAAAGATGATGAAATATTTCATCCAGAAGGCCATCGGCCGCCGCACCTACCGTAAACCGAGAATCGCTGTCTGCGTTCCCAGCGGCGTCACCGAAGTTGAAAAGAAGGCCGTTGAAGACGCTACATACCAGGCAGGAGCCCGTGAGGTTTCCATTATCGAGGAGCCCATCGCAGCTGCCATCGGAGCCGGAATCGATATCGCCAAGCCCTGCGGCAACATGATTGTCGACATCGGCGGCGGTACTACAGATATAGCCGTTATTTCGCTTGGCGGAACCGTTGCAAGCACATCCATCAAGATCGCGGGTGATGACTTTGACAACGCCATCGTGAGGTACATGCGTACCCATTACAATCTGCTTATCGGCGACAGAATGGCTGAAGACGTTAAGATTAAGATCGGATGTGCTTTCAAGCGCCCCGAAGAAGAATACTACAAGGTCAGCGGACGTGATCTGGTTCGCGGTCTTCCCGTCAAGGTTGAGATTTCCTCGGAGGAAACCAGAAAAGCCCTTGAGGATACCACTTCCCAGATAGTTGACGCCATCCACTCGGTTCTCGAGATTACACCTCCCGAACTTGCGGCGGATATCGGCGAGAGAGGAATCGTGCTGACCGGTGGCGGAAGCCTTCTTCGCGGTCTTGAAGACCTTATATCCGAGAGAACGGGTATCAATACAATGACAGCCGAAGATCCCATGACTGCGGTTGCCATCGGAACCGGCAAGTATGTTGAATATCTTGCGGGTTGTCGCGAAGATTAATTCGGAGGAAACGGCATGGTTAAAGGTTTATATACTGCTTATACGGGAATGATCAACGAACAGCATCGTATGGATGTTTTAACCAATAACCTTGCCAATTCTACTACCGTCGGATTTAAAAAAGAGGGAACCACCAGTCAGTCCTTCGACACCGTACTTATGTACAAGCTGAAGGACACCTCTGAGGCTCCCAACATTCCGAGACGTATCGGATACGATCAGCTCGGAGTCAAAATCGGTGAAAACTACACCGATTATTCTCAAGGTTCTTTTAAGATCACCGACAACAAGCTGGATCTTGCTTTGTCAGGTGACGGTTTCTTTTCGATAGAATTTACCAACAAAGCAGGCGAAACATCTGAAAAGTACACCCGTGATGGTTCCTTTACCCTTACTCAGGAAGGATATCTTGTTACAAAGGACGGGGACTATGTCATGGGTACAAACGGAAGGATCAAACTGGATCCTTTAAGAGATGTATCTGTGGATTCTTCGGGTCTCATCGCTCAGGAAGGTGTGCCGGTGGCACAGCTTAAGATCACTGATTTTGAAGATTACGATTACCTTAAGAAGTACGGGGAGAACTTCCTTGAGCCCGTCGAAGGCGCCCGCATGAAGCAGGCCAACTTTAAGGTTTATTCCGGATATCTTGAAATGTCCAACGTAAACATCGTTACGGAAATGGTGGATCTTATCGCCATTACCAGACAGTACGAATCAAACCAGAAAATAATCAAATCTATCGACGAAACGCTTGATATTGCGGCAAATCAGCTGGGCCGGGTATAAACTGACGCCCGGATCTATCGGATACGGTCACCGGTTTCGGTGAAAGAAAGGAGCCTTGTATGGTAAGAAGTTTATGGACCGCGGCAACGGGAATGCGCGCGCAACAGACCAACGTTGACACAATTGCAAACAACCTGTCAAATGTCAACACTACAGGCTATAAAACCGAGGTAAACGGATTTAAATCGCTTTTATACCAGACAATGCAGACAAAGACCACATCGGCAAACGGAGATCCCAAGCCCGTGGGCGCACAGGTGGGACTGGGTGTAAGGAATGCATCCATCACATCGATCTTTACGGACGGACCTTTGCTTGCCAGCCAGAGTGACTCCGATTTCGCTCTTTCCGGAAGGGGATTCTTCGCGGTAATGGGAGAGGACGGAAATGCATATTTTACCAGAAACGGAAGCTTTAACTGGGCACTTAACGATGAAGGCGGTGTAATGCTCGCCACCAGTGACGGACTTCCCGTGCTGGATGTTTACGGACGTCCCCTTTCATTTACCAATGAGTTTGTTTCTTCCAAGATAACGGTTACCGGTGACGGTACTTTCTGCTATCCGGATGAAAAGAATAATCCCATGCCCCTCCTTGATGGGCTCGGAAGAGAGATAAAGTTCGGTATCTTCCAGTTTGCGAATCCTGCAGGACTTGAAAAAAACGATTCGGGTCTTTTCCAGATATCCGCAGCCAGCGGCGGCGCATTGAACGAGACCCTCGATACCAATCTTGAGAGGACCAAAGTGACTCAGGGCTACCTGGAAGGCTCCAACGTTCAGGTAGTGGACGAAATGGTCAGCCTTATAACCGCACAGCGTGCTTACGAGCTTAACTCCAAGGCCATCACCGCCTCCGACGAAATGCTCCAGCAGGCGAACAATTTAAGATAACTTTATAGGTTTTTTATGGATATTAACAATATTTCAAACCTCTATACCCAGTTTATTAAAGATACCGCCTCCAAGAGTTCTGCCACTGCGCCTACGGAAGCCGAGTTAAAGAAGGACTACTCCGGTGCCAGCGAAGATGAACTTATGGCGGTGTGCAAAAAATTCGAGGCATATTTCCTGGAGCAGTGCTTTAAGGAGATGTACAAGACCGTCGGCAAAGACGAGTTTTCTTCCGCCTCCACTTCTACACTTGTGGATTTTTACCGGGACAATCTTATTCAGACTATCGCCGAGCAGTCCACGGAAAAGGAAGGCCTTGGCCTTGCTCAGATGCTTTATGAGCAGATGAAGAGAAATTACGATCTCTGATATATATTTCTTAACCTTCGGCGGTTTCTGCGGAAAGGTTTCTTTTTGAATGGATACGATTAAGGGTTATATTTCTGCCATCAGATTTCACAACGACAAAAACGGATATACGGTTTTTTCTTTTGTGTGCGACGGTAACGAGGAGACTGTCGTAGGCAATTTTGCGCCCCTTTCCGAGGGGGAAATGCTGGAGGTCACGGGGGAGTGGATCATTCATCCCGTTTATGACAGGCAGTTTAAGGCCGTATCCTGCAAAAGCATAGCTCCCGATGACGAAGCATCGATACTTCGCTATTTAAGCTCCGGAGTCATCAAGGGAATCGGCCCCACTCTTGCCAAAAGGATCGTCGACGAATTTGGAAAAGATACCTTCACTGTGCTTGAAGAGCAACCCGAGAGACTTGAACGGATCAAGGGTATTACCCTTAAAAAAGCAAGGGAAATCGGCATCATCGTAAACGAAAAGCGCGGATACAGAGATGCGGTCATTTTCCTCGGACGTTACGGCATCGGAAACGTGCTTGCCATCAAGATATACAACTACTACAGAGATGATGTTTATCAGGTCTTAAGAGACAATCCCTACCGCCTCGCGGAAGATATTCAGGGCGTGGGCTTTAAGACCGCTGACTCCATCGCCGCCGCCATCGGCTTTAAAGCAGACAGCGAATACAGGATCTCTGCGGGCATTCTTTATACTCTTTCCCTTGCCATGGGGCAGGGCTTCATGTATCTTCCGAAGGACGAACTGATAAGGGTTTCATCCGAACTTTTGGAAGTTTCCCCCGGGGAGATCGAGCCGAGGATCGGAGATCTTATAGTCGATCGGAAGTTGATCGCCAAGAATGACGCAGTCTATACCCCCGTAAACTTCTACACCGAGCAGGCCTGCGCCGGCATGCTCAGGAGTATTTTCATTAACTTTTTTGAAAGCGAAAAAGACGAAAAGACTCTCTTAAAAGAAATCGATACCATCGCCCGCAGACAGGATTTTGACCTTGACGATCTTCAAAGAGAGGCTGTCCTGAACGCGGTTTTATACGGGATTTCCATCGTTACCGGAGGCCCCGGTACCGGAAAGACCACCACCATCAAGACCATAATCGGATACTTTAACTCAAAGGGCATGGACATTGCCCTTGCCGCTCCCACCGGGCGAGCCGCCAAGAGAATGACGGAAGCCACCGGGTATGAAGCAAAGACCATTCACAGACTCCTTGAAGTCAACGGAGCGGCAGAGGGAGACTCAAGCGATGCGGGCTTTGAAAGGGATGAAGAAAATCCTTTGGATGCCGATGTTATCATCGTCGATGAGATGTCCATGGTGGACATATTTATCTTTAAAGCGCTTTTAAAGGCTATACCCGTGGGGGCCAGACTCGTTATGGTGGGAGACGCAAATCAGTTACCCAGCGTCGGTCCCGGACAGGTTCTTCGTGACCTGCTTGAGTGCGAATGTTTCCCCGTAACGAGACTTGAAACCATCTACCGCCAGGAGGGAAGCGGCGATATCGTTATGAATGCCCACAATATAAACAGGGGACTGCCTATAAACTTTGACAACAAGAGCAAGGATTTCTTTATGCTCGAACGAAATGACGTGCAGAGGATCCTTGCAAATACGGTGGAACTCATTACCACCAAGCTGCCACCCTACGTTGATGCCAAGCCCTTCGACATCCAGGTGCTTACCCCTATGCGAAAGGGAAGCCTCGGCGTTATTGCCCTAAACAGATACCTTCAGGAGAAACTGAATCCCGCGGATCATTCGAAAAAAGAATATCTTTACGGAGAGGACATTTTCCGGGAAGGCGACAAGGTGATGCAGATAAAGAATAACTACCAGCTTGCCTGGGAAATATTCGGGAAACACAACATCCCCATCGATTCGGGAATGGGTGTTTTTAACGGAGATATGGGGCGTATAATCGAAATCAATCCGGTCATCAGTTCCCTCACCGTGGAATTCGACGACGGAAGACGGGTGGACTATCCCTTTTCGGGGCTTGACGAGCTGGAGCTTGCCTATGCCATCACCGTGCACAAATCCCAGGGAAGTGAGTACGGCGCAGTTATAATGCCGATCCTGGACGGCCCCAGACAGCTTTTGAACAGAAACCTTCTTTATACGGGGGTGACCCGCGCAAAGAAGTGTCTTGTGATCCTCGGCAGCAGTAAGACCGTGGAAGAGATGATCGAAAACGATAAAGAAAATTTGAGATATTCCGGACTCAGGGAGAGAATTACGGAAATATTTGCAACGTGAAGATTTTAAATTTACTCTATCCCGAAAGGTGTCCTGCCTGTGACACCGTCATTCCTTTCGGAAGGCGGGGGTTTTGCGCCGAATGCGCAGCTCACCCCGCACTTATCAAAGAACCCGTATGCATGAAATGCGGGCGTCCCGTTGAAAAGCAAAAAGAATACTGTGAAGACTGCGAAGGAACAAAGCGAAACTATGACGGAGGTCGCTTTGCTTTTTCCTATGCATCCGTTTCTGCGGGGGTCTACAGGTTTAAATACATGAACAGGCGGGCCTACGCAAAAACCTATGCCCGGGTCATAAACGATGAACTTGGCGGCTGGATACGGTCTTTAAATGCCAAGGCTCTCATTCCGGTCCCCCTTCATAAAAAGCGGTTAATAGCAAGGGGCTATAATCAATCCAAGATACTCGCCGACGAGATTTCGGCCCTTACGGGTATCCCCGTCGCGGACAAATGTGTGGATAGAGTCATCAACACGGCTCCACAGAAGCTTTTTAATCGCAAACAAAGGCTAATTAATGTCAAAAAGGCTTTTATTGTGCGAGAAAATGTTGTAAAATTAGATACGGTGATTATCGTGGACGATATTTTCACCACGGGAAGCACGATCGATTCTTTGGCAGGGGTGTTGAAAGAAAGCGGTGTGAAACGCGTCTATTTTCTGACCGTCACCGCAGCGGGTACTTAATAATACTGTTTCGGAGGTTACACTATGAACGTACGTAATTGTAAGAAATGCGGAAGACTGTTTAATCACGCAATGGGACCTGTTATTTGCCCTCAGTGCAAGGAAGCTCTGGAAGAGAAGTTTAAAGAGGTTAAGACTTACATCCAGCAGAATCCTCATTGCGGTATTCATGAGGTTGCCGAAGCCTGTGAGGTTGAGGTTTCCCAGATCCAGCAGTGGCTCCGTGAGGAACGTCTTGAGTTTACAAGCGATTCCATGGTAACGCTCGCTTGCGAAAGCTGCGGAGCGACCATCAGAAGCGGACGTTTTTGCGATAAGTGTAAGAATGAAATGGCTAACGGATTCCAGCAGGCCTTCAAACCTCAGAAAGCTCCGGAACCCGAAGTCAAGAAAGATCCGAGAGATTCGGCTCGCATGCGTTTCTTAAGCTGATACGCCCGGAGTGATCTCGGAAATATTTATTCAGGGTGAGTTATGATAAATGAAGAACGAATAAGACTGATGACCCGTATGGCTTCCTACGAAAGCACCGAGGGCCGCTCAAACGGTGAAGTGGCCGCTCATTTTCGAAGCGACTATGTGGGTCTGCAGGTATTGAAAGCGATCATATGTGCAACGATAGCATATATGATTGCTTTTGCTGTGTATATTTACTATGATTTCGAGACTTTCATGGTAGAGATCTACAAAATGGACTTATGGGCGTTTGCCGCCAAGGCATTGAAAAACTATGTAATAGTTACGGTTATCTACTGCGTTATCGTTTACATCGCATTTACGGTGAAATACGGTAAGGCAAAGCGTGGACTCAGAAGATATTTCAACAATCTGAGGCTTCTCGGGTCCATGTATTCCGAGAAAAAGTAGAGGGGTTATGAAAGGAAGAACATGAAAGAATTACTTGTAATACGTGACAGAATCAAGGTCTTTGTGGGCAAAAACGAAGCTTTGATCATGCCGCTTTTAAAATTTCTCATGACTTTGCTGTTGATGATGAGTATCAACTCAAAGCTCGGCTATATGGCAAGGCTCAACAGCATGCCTATAGCTCTCATTGTTTCACTGGCTGCATCGTTCCTGCCCGTGAATCTTACCATCGTTATTCTGGGACTTATCATTACCGCGCATGTATATGCTCTTTCCTGGGAAATAGCTCTTGTTGTACTGGCGCTTTTCATGATCCTGTTCCTGATCTATTACAGATTTGCATCCAAGGATGCGGTGGGAACACTTGCTTTACAGGTAGCGTTCCTCTTTAAGGTTCCCGCAGTTGTGCCCGTTTCCATGGGACTTCTCGGTTCTCCCGCATCGGCCGTATCCGTCGGCGCAGGCGTTATCATTCGAAATGTGCTCAGGTACATCAGCCTTAATTCGAAGGACCTTGCAAATATCGGCGGAAGCGGATCCAAAATCGGCAAATTTAAGGACATCATCGATGCCCTTATCGGAAACAAAGCAATGTTTGTGGTAGCCGCAGCCTATGCAATCACGGTTATCATTGTGTATATCATCCGCCGTCTGCCCATCGATTACTGCTGGTATATAGCCATCGGTGCGGGAAGTCTGGCAGGTTTTTTTGTACTGATAGTCGGTAACGCTTCTCTTCACGCAGGCATCGGCCTCGGCGGAGAGTTTTTGGGATTGCTGGTTTCAGTAATTATTAATATAATCTTACAATTTTTCTGCTTTAGTCTCGATTATAATAAGACCGAGCGAGTGCAGTTTGAGGACGACGAGTACTACTACTACGTTAAGGCTGTGCCCAAGCGTTCATCCGATATCATGGCCGGTGTGATCCGCCCCGCCGTGAAGGAGCGCCCCGTCAAGAAGGTCATGGTAAAGGTTCCCGAAGAGAAACCCGCGGCAAGACCTGAGGCACCCGTACGCGCAGAAAGAAAGGCGCCCACACGTCCCGCACCCAGAAAACCCGCCTCGGAAAAGGGTATCTTTGGATTCACCGGCGGAAGACCCGCGGGTGAGGGTCGACTCAAGGCGGAAGCTGCCGCAAGGGCAAAGAGAGAAGAACTCGCCGAGAAGCAGCGCAGCGAAGAAAAGAAGATCGAACCTCTTTCAGAGGACGATTTCAAATAAATTACGGAACGGATAAATGAATGGCTGAAATTTTTGAATTTATTAGAACAAGTTTTGAAAAATTCAATATGCCCAACGTGTCATGGACTGACATCGTTGAAATAATCGTAATTTCTTACCTGGTTTACGAGATCCTGCTCTGGTTTAAAAAGACCCGGGCATGGTCTCTGTTAAAAGGTATTTTTGTGATTGCGGCATTTTTGCTACTGGCCGAACTGCTTGGCATGAACACCATACTTTGGATCGCGGGTAAGTTGTTTACGATCCTGGCGACGGTAATAGTCGTGGTATTTCAGCCGGAGCTCAGAAAAGCTTTGGAGCAGCTCGGAAAGAAGAATTTCCTTTCCGCCGTTCTGCCTTTTGAATCCAACAAGGAAGTGAACGGAAGATTTTCCGACAAGACCATTTCCGAAATCATCAGAGCCTGCAACGATATGGCAAGGGTCAAGACCGGAGCCCTGATCGTTGTCGAGCAGAACAATCCCCTTACGGATATCGAACGTACCGGTATTTCCATCGACGGTATGGTTTCCAGCCAGCTTTTGATCAATATTTTCGAACACAACACACCGCTTCACGACGGTGCTGTTGTTGTACGCGGCGACAGAGTCACTGCCGCAACCTGTTATCTTCCTTTGTCCGATAATCTGACTCTCAGTAAGGATCTGGGAACCAGACACAGAGCCGGTGTGGGCATATCGGAAGTTACGGATTCCCTTACCATCATCGTATCCGAGGAAACGGGCCGTATAAGTCTTGCCTACGAGGGCGAGCTTATCAGAAACGTGGACAACGAAACCTTCAGGAAGAAACTTGAATTCATTCAGAACAAACCTGTGCCTGAGAAAAAACGCATTCATTTCAGAAAGAAGAACGTGAAAAATGAAGTTTAATCCCAAGGAATTCTTCTCCAAAAGACATATATTGAACAATATCGGGCTTAAGATCATTTCCGTTTTGGTTGCCATCATTCTTTGGATCCTGGTGATTAACATCACGGATCCGCTGCAGACACGAACATTCAGAAATGTTCCCGTAAGACTTGTAAACACCACAGTTGTGGGCAGCAACAAAACAGTTCGTGTTCTTAAGCATTCGGATGTGGTTTCCGAAGTAGTTGTGAGAGCACCCCGTTCCATCATCGGACAGCTGGGAACGAGTTCCGATAACATTATCGCCACGGCGGATTTTTCGAACCTTTCCGCAGACAATAAGACCGTACCCATCAGCTTTACGACCTTTAAATACAGCGACAGGATCGACAACATAAAGAGCAACAACGATAAGCTTTTAGTCGAAATAGAGGACAAGAAAACGATCCAGCTGCCCATTCAGGTAACAACCTCCGGAAGTATTGCAAGCGGATACATTAAGGGAAAGGTTTCTCTGGGGCAGAATCAGGTTCGGGTAAGCGGTCCCGAATCGGTGGTAAGCCTTGTCAAGTCTGCTTCCGTCGATGTGCAGCTCACCGATTTTACCGAGAATATCTCTACGGTTTCGGACATCATTCTTTTTGATGTGAACGGAAACATCGTACCGGATGACGAACTTACTCTGAGCGTTGAAAGCATCAGCGTCGACGTTGAGATCCTTGCCACCAAGAAAGTTCCCATACGTTATGACACCATCGGAAGTCCTGCGGACGGATACGCCCTTACCGGGGAGATAAAGTGCACTCCCGAAACGGTTGTAATAGCAGGTCCCACCAACAATATCGCTAGCGTGACACAGATCGAGATCCCGGCGACGGAGCTTAACGTTACAGGGCAAACGGATACCCTTACTGCGGTGTTGGACATCGAAAATTATCTTCCCGAGGGGATCAGGCTCGTAGAAGACCCCAACAACAACGGAAAAGTCCAGTTGTCGGTATATATCGAAGCACTTCACACCAACACCTACGGTATCTACCTGCAAAACGTCAAAATGCAGAACCTGCCCGAAGGTTTTACCGCCGAGTGGGCAGAGGCCGAAGACAATGTCGAGTTTACCCTCGAGGGCCTTACGCAGGATTTTGAAAAACTCCAGATCTCATCCCTTAATTACAGGGTTGACTTCATAAAGCATGCTTCCGACTATGCGGTTTCGGAGTACAAGCCCGGCACTTATCAGCTTGACCTGATCCTTGACCTTCCGGCGGGTATCACTCAAAAAGAAAAAGTAAGACTCAAGATTCATTTAGATAAAAAAGAAGGAGAGGGTCGTGCGGAATAACAGACCCGGATATAAACTATGAGCAGAATGTTCGGTACAGACGGAGTGCGCGGAGTAGCCAACGAAGAACTTACCCCCGATTTGGCCATGAAACTAGGACAGGCGGGTGCATGCGTGCTTTCAAAGGAAAATCAGCATAAACCCACCATTATGGTCGGCTGTGATACCCGTATTTCGGGCGATATGCTTGCCAATGCCCTTATGGCAGGTGCATGTTCGGTCGGCGCAAACTGCGTATTCGTAGGCGTGCTGCCTACCCCTGCCATCGCTTATCTTACGAAAAAGTATAAGGTTGATGCGGGAGTAGTCATTTCCGCCAGCCATAACCCCGTTGAATTCAACGGTATCAAGTTCTTTGACGGTAACGGATTCAAACTTCCCGATGCCCTTGAGGACGAGATCGAAGAACTCATAAAAAACGGCCTTCAGGGGGTTAAGTTCCCCATAGGCGCAGGTGTCGGAAAGGTTAAATACCGTACAGATGCCAGAGAAGAATACATCAACCACTCAATAAAGGCCATAGATTCGGATCTTACGGGTCTTAAGATCGTTGTGGACACTGCGGAAGGCGCCGCCTATTACACCAGCGTCGAAGCCCTTAAGGAAATGGGTGCCACCGTTATCCCGATCCACAATGTTCCCGACGGAACCAACATTAACGCAAACTGCGGCTCCACACACCTTGAGGAACTCATGGCGAGAGTCGTTTATGAAAAAGCAAACCTCGGTCTTGCCTTCGACGGCGATGCGGACAGACTTCTTGCGGTTGACGAAAACGGCCGTGAGGTCAACGGTGACCAGATAATGGGCATCATCGGCTGCTACATGAAGAAAAAGGGTAAACTTAAGAAAGATACCATTGTTGCTACGGTCATGAGTAATCTGGGCTTCTTCCAGATGGGTGAGAAAAAGCACATACACATCGAGCAGACCAAGGTCGGAGACAGATATGTACTGGAGCGTATGCGGGAGATCGGAGCGAATCTCGGCGGCGAGCAGTCCGGACACATAATCTTTCTTGATGACAATACTACCGGTGACGGACTTCTGAGTGCCCTTCATCTTTTGGAGGTCATGGTTGAGACCGGAAAGCCCCTGTCGGAGCTTGCTAAGGTCGTAAATATCCTTCCTCAGGCCCTTGTGGGAGCCAAGGTTCCCAATCATAAAAAAGAGTCTTACATGGATTATCCCGAGATTGCTGAGGCTATCAAGGCGCTTACCGCCAAATTTGCGGGTAACGGAAGGGTATTGATCCGTCCCAGCGGCACCGAACCCCTTGTAAGAGTCATGATCGAGGGATCGGACAAAGAACTCATTGAGACGGAAGCAAGAAAGCTTGCGGACCTTATTCAGAACGTAATGCTTTAAGCTTTACAGTATATTGCGGGTTACGGAAATGATCCTGGAACATCTTATTGCCGCTGTTAACGCGGACCCCGAAAAACTTATCGAAAAGATGAAAATAGCAAGCCCTGCCGTCCTGGTGAACCAGTGCGGCAGAGTTTCTTTTGATACTCTCGAAAGACCTTACGGTACGGTCAAAGTCTTTTCAAGTGATGAAAAGGGCGTCGGAAGGAGTCGTAACAAAGCACTTTCCGAGGCAAGCGGAGATATCCTTCTTTTTACCGATGACGACATAATTTACGTCGACGGCTATGAAGAGATTGTCAAGAAAGAGTTTTCAAAGCATCCGGAGGCAGACGGCCTTTTCTTCAACGTAAAGGTCTGCGAAGAAAGACGTACCTACTGGAACAGCGATTATTCAAGGGTTCGCCTTTTCAATTCGGGTCGGTACCCTGCCTACAGCATTGCCCTCAGAAGAAGAGCCCTTGACGGAAAGAAACTGCGTTTTTCCGAACTCTTCGGAGGGGGTGCGAAGTTTTCCTGCGGTGAAGACAGTCTGTTCATAAAGGACTGTTTAAAAGCGGGGCTTAAGCTTTATCGGACCACCGCATTCATCGGTGAGGAGGAGGCAACGCCCTCCACCTGGTTTAAGGGCTACGATGAAAAGTATTTCTTTGACCGCGGAGTGCTTTATCATTTTCTTTATGGCCGGCTCGCTTTTATCTTCGGTTTTCGTTTTGTGTATACCAAAAGGACCCTCATGTGCCGGGATATTCCCTGGCGGAGAGCTCTGGGGATACTTAAGATGGGTATAAAAGAGGGAAAGCGGATTAAAAAAGCCTGATCATGCTGTATTGACAATCGAATTTAAGTGTGCGATATTAAGGCTGTAAAGTTGTTATAACAACATAACAATTCTATACCGGCTGCTCTCCTGTGAGAGCTTGATATACGCCGAAATACGGGAAGGAGTACCTATGCTTGACGCAAATTCGCCATTAACATTACAGTATCAGCTGCGCAGTGCACTGTATGAGAAGATCAATTCCGGCGAATGGGGAGACGGTTACCGGATACCGAGTGAATATGAACTTTGCAAGATCTACGGTATCAGCAGGATGACGGTCAGAGAAGTTTTAAAGGAAATGGTTCAGAGCCATTATCTCGTGCGTAAGCAGGGTAAAGGCACTTTCGTTTCGCTTCCGTCTGTGGAAGCAACCCTTACGGGATCTTATTCACTCACCGAAGAGATGAATTTAAGGGGGAAGGAACTTACCTTCTCATTTATCAGCTTAAAGCTCATCGATGCATCTGCTTCGTCGAAGCAGATCTTTGAACTGAAGGACGGAGAGAAGGTTTATGAGCTTACCCGTTTGCGCAGAGTCGAGGGTGAGGTCTTTGCCTGGGAACAATCCACTGTTCCGGAAAAGTTCCTTGAGGGAGTCACACAGGAGGAGATCGAAGAAAACGGTCTCTTAAACTCCATCAGAAAAAGAACGGGACTTCATTCAAAGGAGACTCTGGATGAGATCGAGCCTGTGATCTGCCCCGGGTATGTTGCGGCAGACATGGGTATTCCCGAAAACACGGCTGTATTCAAGATCAATCGGAAAACTCTCTCACAGAGCGGTTATATAGAAAAATGCGAAAGCTACGCTTTCGGCCAGAGACTTAAAGTAAAGCGTGCTGTAACGGAAAAGTGAAGAACTGCTCATAATGGGCAGTAAGCACCCCGACAGCTCATGAGTCGGGCTGCAGAAACGGAGTAATATGTTAAATATCGAAAAACTGGATGGAAAAGTATTTTGTGGAAGCATGTCGGACGGATTTCCTCCGGGGAATGTTTTAAGCGATGATGAGACCTGCTGGAAGGCGGAGCCTTATTACCAGTGGATAATGCTGGATCTTAAGAAGTGTTGCTTTGTTACGAATATTCACCTTGCTTTCGGCGGTGAAGACGATTATTACAGGTATCACGTAGATTACAGCAATGACAGGATCAACTGGCATTTTCTTTTCGAGAAGAGCGACTCGGAGCACGAGCCTTCGGCCGGAAGGGATTACACGGTTGAAAAAGAAGCCAGGTATATCAGACTTACGGTTTCTTATCACTCAAAGGACAGAACCGTTACGGTTAAAAACTTTACCGCTTTTGGAAGAAACGCCGATGCGGCTCCCGTAGAAAAAGATATAACCGCTGCGAAGGTCAAGGCTGTATATGCCTCTGAAATTCACGGTTTTACGCAAAAAGAAACCGAGGAGCTCGAGCCCGGTTTCACTCTCACAGCCCTTCACTCCGACAAGTCCGGTGCGTGGGTGAAATTTGAAGGCGTTGATTTTAAAGACGGTGTGTTCGATCAGGTCAGAATGATGACGGGAATCGAATGCAAAGGACAGTATCTTACCCTGGAATTCAGGCTTGACGGACTTGAAGGCCCTTTGGTAGGGAAGATACATCTTGCTAAACAATGGAAAAAATGGTCTGAACTTGCTATTGAGGTTTTGGACACAGGGGATAAAAGGATCACAGGGGTGCACGATCTTTATGCAGTGCTTTCGGAACTCCCCGAAACTCAGGAATTCTGGATGGCCTGGCTGACAATGGGTGAGCATCCGACACTTTCCGAAAAGATTCTTGACTACAGGGAAGATCTTCCTGCTGAGGAAGAATCCGGAGAATACAGAGTCTTCTTTGGAGACATGCACTCGCATACATCATTTTCAGACGGCTCTGCCACACCGGAAGTTGCATATGATTACGCAAAGAATGTGGCAAAGATGGATTTTCTGGGAATCACAGAGCACAGCAACTGCCTTGATGAGCCCTTCGATTGCGATAAGAGCAGGAAGTTCAGGGACATAAAGGCTACGGCCGAAAGAATGACGGAAAACGGCTGCTTTGTCTGCCTGTATGGTTCGGAAACGACATATTATAACCGTTTCGGCCACGTGAACTTATATTGCGCCGATTTCTATATAAACTCCTATGAGTTTAAATATGACGATACGTTAAAGTATTATGAGAAGCTTAAGCAGTATCCGCATGTCATAAACCAGTGGAATCATCCCTGGTCCTGCGGCGACCGTCATCTTGACATGTTTAAGCCCTACGATCCCGAACTTGACAAGATTACCTGCACAATGGAACTTCACGATATAGAGAATACCGAGGATACGATTTTGAAGTACTACGTTGCGGCTCTTGATGAGGGCTGGCACATAGCACCCGTCGGTAATCAGGATAACCACAGGGAAGACTGGGGAACCCAGAACGATATGAGAACTGCGGTAATTGCAAAGAATCTGACGGCAGGACATATATTTGATGCCATGAAGAACCGCCGGGTTTATTTTTCCGGAGCACCCGGAATCAGAGTTCTTTTCTCCGTAAACGGAAACATTCAGGGTTCGATCATAAAAGGCGGTGAACCCCTTGTAATGCGCCTTAGGGGCAAGCTTGACGAGGGTGAATTCGAAAGAGTCGATGTTTACGGTGAGCATGAAACGGTACTTCTTTCAAAACCTCTTTCCGGAAATCTGGTGGATATTAATGCCACATTGCCGGAGGGAAGCAGATATTACTTCTTGAAGGTAGTAAGAAAAGACGGCAAATTTGCCGTTACGGCACCGGTTTGGGTTGAAAAATAGAGAATTTTACACAGCAAAAGCGGAAGGCAGTGCCTTCCGCTTTTTGATTTTTAAAGTCTTTATTTAACGCAGCGGTTATATATGGCAGCAAGATTGCCGTCAATCATAAGGGAAACCCCAAGATTATCACTATTACCGAAAACTCTCCACTCCGTAAGGTGTGGATCGTCGGTCAGCGGATCTGAATTAAGTGATTCATAAAGTGTTTTCAGCTTATCTGCATCTGCCCTCTTAAGAGTTGACAATGCCGATTTGTCGAAAACATAGGTATATACGAAAAATCCGTGATCGCCTTGAGGAGCTCCTTTTAGCAGATTTGTATCATCCCTGACGAATTTGCCGTATTCCTTTTCCAATCTTTGCATCAATGCGCTTTCAACAGCCCCGGGCATACCTATGTTAATGTAGTATAACCCGCGGTTTTTGACGGATTTTTGATCGGAGTCGGTTTTGTCGTTTTGGATATAAAGTGATAAAGTGCTTACTTCATAACCGAGAAAAGAAAGTCCTTCATATGTAAGCTTGATTCCGTCGGCACCTTCTTCGCGCCCACCGTTGGGTTCTCCGAGCAAAGCAGTAATTTCGGCTTCCGTCATGCCGAATTTAAGCGTCTTACCGGAGATGGTGACCTCATTACAGTTGTTGTATTTGTTCTCGCCGCATGCAGATACCGCCAAAGTTGATATTATAATGCAAAAAGAAATCAGCAGGCGGTTTAAAGTTCTGAATAGACGATTCTTCATGTTTGTACTCCTTTCTTGCGTCAGATTGCGCAAGCCCCATTGTTTTAACCTAAAATTGAAACATATCAACGTTGACAATTAAATCCTAGGATATGCAAAGGAAAAAGGCAATTGACATTGCCGGAAACACGATTGACAATGACGGAAACACATTTGACACAGGCGGAAACTTGCTTATTGTTTCCGGGAAATCAAAGTTTTGCCGCTGACTCTTCTGGCCATATAATAGAGTTCATAATTATCGGGGTAATCTTCTTTGCTTTTGTAGAAATAGAAAACGTAAGAGCCGTATTCCGTGTCATCCGAATGCTCAACCTGTTTTTGAAGTTTGGCACAGAATGAAACAAAAGATTCATAGGAATAATTTGAAGGTAAAATATAGTGGTGCAATAATGCCGAATCACCGTAGAAATCGGGGCATGATTCTTTGACTATGAGCGTATAACGGTCTTCTTTGAAATATTTGCAGGTACAGATGCCGCCGATTATTAAGAATACGATTACAAACGAAAGCAAAAAGATTTTCAGATGAGATTTCTTAATAACAATTGTATCTTCGGGACATATTGCCGAGCGAGGAACTGAAAAGAAAGCGGAAATATTGTCGATATCCTCGGATGAAGGCATTCGGCTTCCGTTTTCCCATCGTGAAAGAGTCGAAGGTGTGATATGCAGATGGTCGGCTAAATCTTTTTGCGTAAGATTATTTGCCGTACGATATTTTTTGATATTTTCCCCAATTATACTCATCTATCCCCCAAAGCATTCCGCTTCCCTCATATTATAGCCCAATCCGACTCGTTTGCAAATGGAATAAAGTAGTGTATAGTTTCCGCCGCTGTCAATTGACATATAGTTTTGGCTGCTTTATGATTTTTACGGGAATGGAATTCCCGATTATATGCATAGATGGGAGTATGAGTATGAGAATGGGAAAAACGGCGATAATTTCGCTGGCAGTTTTGCTTTTTCTTTCGGGGTGCAAATCCGGGACGGCTTCCGGCGGGAGCGCTGCTTCAATCGATAACGGCGGGGCATCCGTAAGCACGGTTACATCGGTAAGCGCAAGCGAAGCTTCGAATATTGGTGAAAATAAGGAAACAGACAGTTCGGATGACGGAAAGACATCGAACGAAAACAAACCCGTGCTTGATGCGGAAGCGGTGATTGAATTATCGAAAAAACACGACGCATTGACAATCACCGACATAAAACAGTACACGGAATTGCCCAAGCGCGATGCTAATGCAGTGCTTCAGTGCCATATACCGTTTCTTTATGAAGGAGAGCGCATGTATCTCCGAGTAATCGATTATCAGTATCTGCAGGTGGCCATAGTTTTTAGTGAGGATTATCTTTCTCTGTCGCCGTTTGACGAGCCGTTTTATGAGAAAGCGGCAGGAGACATCAGACTTGGAAATATAGAACACGTTCTAAACGGCCATATTCCCATGAGTGACTATATCACCTTTGATCTTCCCGAGGGATACATTTTAAGTGAATACAGGTCGTGGATCGGATCCCGCGGCGGCGCTTATCTTATCAAACAGGGCGAGGATATTATCCACGACTGGGGCAATACCGGATTTACAGCTGAAGAGCAGTCATACGGCGGCGTAGAGATGTATGGCGAAGGACAGCCTTCTGTAAGCAAAGAAACCGAATATGCCCCGATCAAACTGGGCGATGTGGTTATCGAAAGATTTTTGGGTAAGCTTGACAGAGGCCCCGACAACGAGTGGTATTTTGCAATAGCAGAAAAAGAAGGCGGGCTCTTTTGCTACATAGTATATTTGAATCCCAAGATTTTCGGGGAGCGGGATTTCCTGAAACTAACAGAAAGCATCAGCTTTGAAGAGCATGCGTTCCTGACGGTAAAGTAGAATAAAGAAAGGCGGCATCGAAGGGTGCCGCCTTAAGTTTTGCTTATTTAAAGAGTCTGTTGAGAGCGGAGAAGATGGCTCTTACGGAAGCCCTGGTGATGTTGGAGCTTACGCCGACGCCGTAAGTTACATCGCCGGTGTCCACGTTAAGCAGGTGAATGTAGGCAGCAGCCTTTGAATTGGAGCCTGCCTGTAGAGCGTGCTCTTCGTAGTCAAGGATCTTGACGTTGATGCCCAGGGTCTGGATGAGTCCGCGCTTAACCGCATCAATGGGTCCGTTACCGTCCGCAGTGAAGGTTTTTTCAACACCGTGGTCGGTGTAAAGCACCTCAACGCTTGTGTCGAAGTCCTCACGACGCTGGCCTTCGAAGTCCTGTACATGAATCTTGTTGAAGCAATAGGGCTCTTTTCTGTCGAGATATTCTGCGGAAAAAGCATCCATGATCTCTTCCGGAGAAACTTCGCCCTGCTTTTCGGATATGGCCTGAATGACATTGGAAAATTCTTTGTGCATGCCCTTGGGAAGCTTGAATCCGAAGTAGGTATCCATGATAAAGGCAACGCCGCCCTTGCCGGACTGGGAATTGATTCGGACGATGGGCTCATATTCTCTTCCGATATCCGCGGGGTCGATTGGAAGATAGGGAACCTCCCAGTATTCGCTCTTTCTTTCCCTCATGGCCTGAACGCCTTTGTTGATGGCATCCTGATGGGAACCGGAAAATGCCGTAAATACAAGTTTTCCTGCATAGGGGTGTCTGGGATGGACCGGCATCTTTACGAGACGCTCGTATATTTCGATGGTCTCGTTGATGTGTGAAAGCTCAAGCTTCGGGTCGATACCCTGGGAAAACATGTTGTAAGCAACCGTGAGGATGTCCACATTACCCGTTCTTTCTCCGTTTCCGAAAAGGGTACCTTCAACGCGGTCGGCACCTGCCAGCAGCGCAAGTTCGGTGGCGGCAACGCCTGTACCCCGGTCATTGTGGGGATGTATGCTTAAGATAATGGAATCCCTGTCCTTAAAATGTTTGCTTTCCCACTCGATGACATCCGCGTAAACGTTGGGAGTGGTCATTTCAACGGTGGAAGGCAGGTTGATGATGACCTTATTTTCAGGTGAAGCGCCCCATTCGGCAAGAACTGCTTCACAGACTTCAAGTGCGTACTCAGGCTCGGTTCCGGTGAAGGATTCGGGAGAGTATTCGAGGATGATCTCACCGTCGAAATCCTTGGCACGCTCCTTTACCATGCGGGTGCCGTCGATGGCGATCTGCTTGATCTCTTCTTTGTTCTTGTGGAAAACCACGTCGCGCTGCAAAACGGATGTGGAATTGTAGATGTGGACGATAGCTTTCTTTACGCCCCTGATGGCTTCAAATGTCCGGTCGATAAGCTCTTCGCGGCACTGGGTAAGCACCTGAACGCAGACATCGTCGGGAATGAGTTTCCTGTCGATGAGTTCACGAAGAAAATCGTATTCGATCTGGCTGGCTGCGGGGAAACCTACTTCGATCTCCTTAAAGCCCATCTTTACCATATATAGGAACAGCTCAACCTTTTCACCGACGACCATGGGGTCAATCAGTGCCTGATTTCCGTCTCTTAGATCAACACTGCACCAGATGGGCGCGTGTTCGATTTCCCTGTTGACCCATTCCCGCTCGGGATACCGGATCACAGGATTCCTGCGATAGCGTTTGTAGTTAAGCATGTTTTGCCTCCTTATATGTTGAAACACGTAGTGTTTCTTTGAATACATGTATAAAACAATAAGATAAAAAAACCCCCGTTCCGCAGGGGAACAGGGGTGTGTACTCAAAAATCATTCGCCGAGGCCGCTTTCGACGACCTGAATCAGCTTTTCCAATGCTTCATCCTCGTCTTCACCGTCACACACGAATTCGATCTCATCACCGCATTTGACACAGGCGCCGAGGACACTCAATACACTTTTGGCGTTGGCTGTGTTTTCCCGATACGAAAAAGTAATAAGCGATTTAAACTGCATAGCTTCCTTACATAGGATACCTGCGGGTCTTAGGTGTAGTCCGGTAGGGTTTTTAATCACCACTTTTTGGCTTACCATCAGTAACTGCCTCCATAGAAATGTACATCTTACAATCAACTATAATATAGCATCTTTTTCTATACGGTACAAGGACTTAATTTCTGAAAAATTCCTAAAAAGTTCTTAAGGACTTTCGTGTTTACACGTACCTTTTGTTTATTTATAATATACAGGGAAATAAAAGAAGCAAAGTTGAGTTGCATTAGATTATTTATGGTATAATGGAAAAGCACGGAGGGTCTTTTCATGGACAACTATCTGCTTTTGGATTCGGGCAACTACTCTGAGGATATGCCGGTTATCGAGCGAAGATCGATGAGAGGCGTTATCTTTTTGGATGGAAAACTGCTTGTGGTCGAAACGGGAAACGGCGAGATCAAGTTACCCGGGGGCGGAATGGAAGGAAATGAAACGGAGATCGAGACACTGGTCAGAGAGGTACTGGAAGAGACCGGCAGGCGGGTGCGCCCCGAGACCGTGCGACTGTTTTATACGATAGAAGAAAAGCGTGCTTCCTTCAAGGAACGCGCCCTGTGGCATCAGATCAGCAAGATCTTTCTTTGTGATGTGGATGACAGCATATCAGAGCCGAAATACACTCCGGGGGAGATCAGGAAAAACATGCATGTGGCCCTGATGCCCATTGAGGAAGCCATAGAAAAGAGCAAAAAAATCATTTCCGGCACCGATTACATGCCTTGGAACAATCGGGAATACAGGACACTTTTGCTGATAAAGGAAGGGAGAGACCGAGGAATGGCCGAAAGCGAAGAGCACAACAACGAAGTGCAGACCTGGAACGAGGTTACGCTTGTTTATAATTCTGCACTTAAAGAAATAAATACAAGACTTGAGATCCTTAATGACGAGCTTCAGAGCGTACATCAGTACAACCCCATAGAGCACATCAAATCCAGGATCAAAACACCCGAGAGTATAGTCAAAAAATTAAAGAAATACGGCAAGGAATCCACCATCGAAAACATGGTTCTTTACGTTAACGATATTGCCGGTATCCGCGTGATCTGTTCTTTTACGAACGACATTTATAAGATAGCCGAGATGCTTTCGAACCAGTCGGACATCAAGGTCATCGAAGTCAGGGACTACATCAAGAACCCGAAAGCAAGCGGTTATAAGAGTTATCACATGCTGGTGACCATACCCATATTCCTTTCGGACAAGATAGTTCACACCAAGGTTGAAATTCAGATTCGTACCGTTGCCATGGACTTCTGGGCGAGTCTTGAACATAAGATTAACTATAAATTCGAAGGCAACGTTCCCGAGGACATCAGGGAAGAACTGGTTGCCTGCGCACAGATGGTATCAAGGCTTGACGACCGCATGCTGCTTTTGAATCAGGAAGTTCAGAGTCTTGGTTATTCGGAGGGGTAATGACATGTTTGGAGGAAGAAAAATGGACGGTTTCATGGATAGAATCGCACAGAAATTCGGCTCAGCCGGTGAGGTTATAAAGGCCAATTCCGAAGCAGAGGCAAGAACACTTAAAGAATCAAAGGAAAGGATCAAAGCACTTGAAGCGAGTGTCGAAGAAATGAAGAGACTCAGCCTTAAATGTGCGGAGATTAACGAACTTACCACTCAGCTTGCAAAGGGCGCCATCGAAAGACTTGAGGATGCGGGAAGTGCTTCGGGTGTTTCCACCGAAGAGATTTCAACCCTTACGGAAGCCATGGACGGTCTGAAGGCTCAGATGGAAGAGTCCTTCAAAAATCAGGAAGAGAACGTGCACAAAGAAAACGTACGCGTTTACAGAAACGTTCAGGCTTCCATAGTTGAAGAACTGAAACAACAGTCCGAAGCAATTGCTGCCGAACATCGCCGCATGGAGAAGAAGGTTCGCGGAACCAAGCCCATCGCCATCATCGCTCTTGTATTCGGCGGCGTTTCGATGGTGGGGATCATCGCGCAGCTCCTTATTTCTCTGAATATCATTTCTTTCTAGGTCAATGTAATGAGTAAAGTTGAGTTTAAGCCGGGAAACATGCTTTATCCCCTGCCCGTGATCATGGTTACCGTAAGCGACAGATCGGGCAAATCGAATATAATCACCCTTGCGTGGGCAGGAACCATCAACTCCGACCCGCCCATGATCTCAATTTCGGTTCGCAAGGAACGCTTCTCCTATCCGATGCTGATTGAAAGCGGAGAGTTCTGTGTAAACCTCACGAATGCGGACACGGTATTCGGAATGGACCTTTGCGGAGTGAAGAGCGGAAGGGACACGGACAAATGGAAGGCGACGGGCTTTACCCCCAAGCCCTGCAAGATAATAAAAGCACCCATGATCGATGAGTGCCCCGTATGTATCGAGTGTGTTGTCAAAAAGCACGAAGACCTTGGGACCCATACCATCTTTTACGGAGAAGTGGTGGCGGTTCATGCGGATGAGAAATATATGGATGAGAACGGAAGATTTCATTTCGAGGATTCGGATCCGGTGGCTTACTCCCACGGAAAGTACTACACCCTCGGTAAGGAACTCGGGAAGTTCGGCTATTCCGTTCAAAAGAAAAACAAATAATCAAAGACCACGTTTAACAGAGTCTTTTCCGAAACGCCCACGGATCTCCCGGAGGGCGTTTTCGAGTTTCAGGGAGCGTTCGCTGTCCGTGATGTTTGATTCGGAAAGCCCGGACAAAGCATCGTCGGTGGCTTTTTTCTCGGCTTCGAAATCAAAAATGGACATTTGGAGCGGTTCCGACGAATCCACAAGTTTGGTGGCTCTGACGCCCAAAAGTCTTATCGGGTCCGAATTCCAAAGCTCGTCAAAAAGAGGCATGATTGCCCCGTGAAGGGCGTCTGCGGTTTCTATGGGTGCAGGAAGGCCGGCCTGTTTCGAACAGGATCTGAAATTTGAATATTTGATTTCAACGGTGACCAGCATGCTTTTAAAGCCGTGTTTGTGAAGACGGTCGGACACGGACTCGCAGAGAGAAAAAAGCACGCGGGAGGCCTCTGCCCTGTCGGTTATATCCCGTTCGACGGTGGTTGAGTTTCCGATGCCCTTAGCTTCGGGTGGCTCGGTAACCACCATGGAATCATCAATTCCGTTGGCAAATTCCCACAGAGTCTTTCCGTGGCTTTTAAGGTGGGAAGTGAGGACCGAAAGATCGGTGGTGGCAAGATCGCCTATGGTTTTTATCTCAAGCTTTGAAAGAGCCGCGGCGGCGGATTTGCCGCAAAGAAACAGGTCTCTTACGGGAAGGGGCCACATTTTTTCTTTGATCTCCCATGAGTAAAGAGTGTGGGTCTTATCCGGCTTTTGAAAGTCGGAAGCCATCTTGGCAAGGACCTTCCTGTCGGAGATACCGATGTTTACGGTAAAGCCCAGAGTCTCTCTTATGTGGTCGCGTATCATAGTGGCGGCCGCAAGGGGAGATTCGTAGCGATGGGCTATGGGCGTATAATAGAGGTAACACTCATCAATGCTGGCGGGCTCTATGTCTGAGGTGAGGGAATAAAGATATTCGAACATGGCATGGCTTTTGGCGGAATACATGCGAAAGTCTGGGGCGGCAACTATAAGCCCCGGGCACTTTCTGAGAGCCGAAGCCACAGGCTCCGCAGTTTCGATACCGTAGCGCTTGGCGGGGATGGATTTGGCCAGAACTATTCCGTGGCGCTTGTCACGGTCCCCGCCGATAATGGCCGGAACTGTGCGAAGATCGAGGGTCTCGCCTTTATTAAGTTTTTCCGATGCGGTCCAGCTCAAAAAAGCGGAATTCACATCGATGTGAAAGAAAATATTGTCCATGGTCTCCCCGAACATATGTACTAGATAAATATTATCACATGTCACCGCACTTTACAACAGAACATTTTGCTGATAGAATTAATTAAGATTTTATTAGCAGACAGGCTTATTCTGCTCTTAACGGAGCCGTTTACATATAAGGGGTTATCCGCATTTCGCGGTAATCGTCGGGTAGTATTCCAATGGTCTTAGTTTCACGTTATCATAAAAAATGTAAGGTGGCACATTTACGTATTTCTATGCTTGCGATCGTGCTCGCCGCTTTCTTTTTGCCCAGCTTTGAACCCGTTCGGAGCGTCGGCAACAATATCTTCACCCTTTTTATCAATAACAAAGAGATCGGTCAGGTCAGGGATTCCGAGCAGGCCGACAAGATCATGCGTACAGCCAGGAGGATCGTCTTAAATGAGGAGCCGGGCATTGTTATGATCGAAGCGGACAGCGAGCTGGTGGGGAAGGAAGTCCTTCGCGGCAAGGCCGATGATGAGGACGAGATGATCGGCAGGATCATCGAAGAATACAGTTCTTCCATTAAGGAGACCATGCAGCGTTCCTACACCGTCAAGATCGATGAATACATGGTCAATGTTTCTTCCCTCAGTGAGGTCACGGATCTGCTGGAGGCCTCCATCAGGCGATACGTAAGCGATACTTCTTTCAACGTTTCTTTGATCGCGGATTCCGAAAGAGAGCTTCCGATACTTATTCCCGAAATAATCAAGACTGAGGAAAAGGAAACCTCCGGACCAAGATATGCATCCGATTATCTTGAGGACTGCGGCTTCTTCAGCGATTTTGAGAAGGTCGTGGACAATGCTTCTCCCGAAAAAGAAGAAAACCTCGACGATTATAAGGACGTAAACGAGATTGCCAACGTATCCTTTGCCAATACCGTGGAAGTGGTTCCTTCCTATCTTCCCGAGAGTCAGATTACTCCTATAGACGAGGCCATCGCCGAAGTCACCAAGGACAAAGAACAAAAGAAGATTTACGAGGTTGTGCCGGGAGATACTCTTTCGGGTATATCCAACAAGACCGGCATCAGCATCGATGAGATCATTGCACTTAACGACAACATCGAAAGCGTCAGATCCATCATCCGTGTCGGCGACGAGATCACCATCACGGTTCCCAAGCCCGAGCTTTCCGTATATTACGAGGAGATCAAATATTACGAAGAAAGCTATGAGGCTCCCGTAATCTATAAGTACAATGACGACTGGTATACCACCACGCGAAAGACTCTTCAGGATCCTTCCTCCGGATATCGTAAGGCCGTCAAGAAAACAATCTATGAAAACAACACCGTGGTTTCCACCGAAGTTGTTATGGAAGAAATCGTTGTGGACGCGATTCCCAAGATCGTTGAAAAGGGAACCAAAGTTCCGCCTACATACATTAAGCCTATTTCGGGCGGCGTAATAACCAGCCGCTTCGGATACAGAACTGTACTTATTTCCGGTATGACCAGTTACCACAATGCTGTTGACTGGGGTTGCCCGATTGGTACCAGCGTTGTTGCTTCCTGCGGCGGTAAGGTTACATACGCCGGATGGATGGCAAGCTACGGTAACGTCGTATTTATCACTCACCCTGACGGCAGACAGACCAGATACGCTCACTTGAGCCGAGTTCTTACCAGCACAGGCTCTTACGTATCTCAGGGCCAGAAGATCGGTCTTTCCGGTATGACCGGTGTTGCTACGGGACCTCACCTGCACTTCGAGATCCGTATCGGAGGCAAGGCCGTTGACCCGCTTAAGTACATTTCGAGATAGGGCAATTTTGACAAAATGCGAGTTTTGTGATATATCAGTTTAGTATTGTAAGATTTTGTTATTCTCCCCTTTGGGGAGGATACGATTGACAGGTAGGAATCGTTTATGGAACAGTACGCAGTAAGGGGCGGAGTTCATCTTGTGGGCGAGGTTGAAATCGGCGGAGCCAAAAATGCCGCTCTCGGTATTCTTGCGGGAGCCCTTATGGCAGACGAGATTGTCGAAATAGAGAACGTGCCGGATTTATCCGATACCAACATAATGATCGATGCTCTTAAAAGCCTCGGTGCGTATGTTGAAAAGGTTGACAGGCACACCGTCAGGATCAACGGTTCTACCGTTACATCAAGTGTTCTTGACAATGACGGAATCAAAAAGATCAGAGGCTCCTATTATTTTGCGGGAGCGCTTCTCGGAAAATATCACGAGGCTGAGGTCGCTCTTCCCGGCGGATGCAACATCGGTTCCAGACCGGTGGACCAGCACATCAAAGGCTTCAGAGCTCTTGGCGCCGATGTGGAGATCGAGCACGGATGTCTCGTCTGCTCGGCAAAGAAACTGGAAGGCAGTCATATCTATCTTGACGTGGTTTCCGTCGGAGCTACCATCAACGTAATGCTTGCGTCGGTTCTTGCCGATGGCCAGACATATATCGAAAATGCTGCAAAGGAGCCCCATGTCGTTGATGTGGCAAACTTCTTAAACAGCATGGGCGCATCCATTAAGGGTGCAGGTACCGATGTTATCCGTATCAAGGGAGTAAGCAAACTTCACGGAGCACATTATTCAATCATTCCCGATCAGATCGAGGCCGGAACCTTCATGCTGGCAGCAGCCATCACCAAGGGCGATGTTCTTATCAAGAACGTGATCCCCAAGCACCTTGAGTCCATTACTTCAAAGCTGAAGGAGATCGGATGCGATGTTAATGAAGAGGACGATACCATCAGAGTTATGGCTTCAAGACCCTTCAGACACACTCAGGTAAAGACACTTCCCTATCCCGGATTTCCCACGGACATGCAGCCTCAGATAGTGGTTGCTTTGGGACTTGCCGAAGGAACCAGTATAGTAACGGAGAGCATCTTCGAGAACAGATTCCGTTACGTTGACGAACTTACCAGACTCGGAGCCAACATCAGAGTCGAAGGAAACACAGCGATCATCGAGGGCGTTTCCAAATACACGGGAGCAAATATCGTGGCACCCGACCTTCGCGCAGGCGCAGCACTGGTGGTTGCGGGACTTGCGGCAGAGGGAGTTACTGTGGTGGACGATATCTTCTATGTTGAACGCGGATATGAGGATTTCGTTGAAAAGTTAAGAAATCTGGGAGCAGACATCGAGAAGATCGAAAGCCCCAGAGACCTTCAGAAATTCAGATTACATGCAGTTTAAGCAAAAGTAAGAGCCGTACGGAACGTACGGCTCTTTTTTATTGAATTTAATGATAAATCAGATAATTGCTTCAATGTAGAGACCGGGCTCCGCGGACAGGTCAATGAATTCGTTGGCACACTTGATGGTGGGACGCGCGAGACTTGCGCGGTTTACGAATACCACATCCCCCACACGTCCGTCGTTTAACTTAACGCGGTTTAACATATAGGTGTTAACGATATTCTCAAGGAAGGTCATGATGTAGTGCGTGTCATACTTCTGAAGGCCTTCGTTCTCGAAGATGTCGATTACCTTGAAGGGACACATGGGACCGCGGTAAACTCTGGCACTGGTCATGGCGTCGTATACGTCAACGATGGCAACCATCTTGGCGAAGGGATCGATCTTGGAATCCCTGATTCCGAAGGGGTATCCCGAACCGTCGCAACGCTCATGATGCATCATGGCAGCGAGCTTGACCTCGCGGGGAAGCTTGCGGTCCTTAAGGACATTATAGCCCTGTGTGGTGTGCGTCTTGATGAGCGCATACTCTTCGGGAGAAAGCTTGCCGGGCTTATCGAGGATAGCCTTGGGGATCAGGAGCTTTCCGACATCGTGGTAGATACCGCACTGCATAAGGACCTCGATCTCGGCCTTGTCTCTGCCGAGCCATGTTCCGAGCACGCCGCAGATAAGCGAAACGTTTATGGAGTGCGAGAACGTTACGTCATCGAAGTTACGCATGCAATGTAGCAGGTTAAAAAGCTGGATACCTGTCCTGCACGAATGAAACATATCGTCGACCATGCCCGTGAGGGTGTCGTTGTCGGGATCGGCGCTTCCCTTGAGCATGGCTGTAAGCTTCTGTTCAAAAACGGGGATCGATTTCTCAAAGTCCTGATTGAAGGCTATAAACTCCTCGGTCCCGCGGAGCTTCTCAAAGAACGAGACTTCCCTTGCTTCCTTGCCGGCAGCGGCAGAAGCGGGTTTCGGGGAAGCGTTCTCATCACTGACATACACACGCGCGGAAGAGATCGAATGAAAGCGCATACGGGTGATGGCCTTATCGGTCAGAACTACGTCCCTGGGGACAATAAGCTGGTTTGCAGAGTTGTAGACATTGTCCGCAACAAGCATACCCGGTGTCAGATCGTTGATGTTAATGCGCTTTACTTCCATAAGGAAAACCTCAATACAATGATATAGTTGAACTCGTTCAACACAAATACATTAAACCCTGTTTTGATTTTACACGAACCGCGCCTAATTGTCAAGAAAAATCCACAAAACGAGGAACTCAGAAGTCCATTCTCGGGATTCGCAAGTGTGAATAAGGCCGTCCTGCTTCTGACACTCAAAGCCGGATTTCTGCCATGGTTTTTCAAAAGGCATCTGTAACAGAGAATTTATGCGTTCTCTGTTACAGACGCCCTCATCACATAATATTCAAATGCACTTACTTCTTTTTAACGGTGACCTTACAAGTCTGCGACTTGGTGTTACCGGCAACGTCGGTGACCGTGCATGTGATGGTCGCCGTTCCTTTCTTCTTGCCCTTTACAACGCCCTTTTCTACGGTTGCAACCTTGGAGTTCGAGCTCTTCCACGAGATCGTTCTGGGGATCGCATCGGAGGGGTCAAGTTCAGGTGTAAGAGTTGCCTTTGACGAACTGCCCTTAGTCGTAAGGGTTAGCTTCGACTTTGAAAGCGTAAAACTCTTGAGCTCTTTATAGGGTGCTACCGTCAGGGAATAGATCGCCTGACTGAGCCAGAATCCACTCGAAGCCGCGGAATTCATGCCGTTGATCCTGATATAATAGGTTCCGGCGGGAAGCATCTTTAAGACCTTCTCCTGGGGTTCCGAAAGAGAGTAGGTATATTTGAGCTCGGGCTTTGATCCGCTTCCGTCATAGAGTTCCATAGTGATACTTGCATAGGGATTGTCGAAAACCTCTCCCTTCAGGTAAAGTCCTTCACTCTTTGTTGTGAGGACAAACCAATCGGTGTCATCATCATCCATGCCGTATCTTTGCAGCTTTCCAAGGAACCCGTAATTTGTTTCACCGTTTAGCTCAAGCTTCTGCGCCTTTTTGTAGGTATTGTTGTCTTCTTTGTCGACCAGATTATAATAATACTCTTTAGTTTCAAGCTTGATCGTACCTGTTGTGGAAGTGGTTCCCGCTCCGCTGATGGAGAGGTAGTGCTTTCCTTTCTTGAGAACACTGTAATACCACTCCAGGGCAATATTACCGTCATCATCCGGATAGATCTCATCTCTGCTGATAGAACTGTTTGATTCTGAATCATAGTAGAACGTGATGATCAATCTGTCCGAAACATTTCCGATCGAGATCAGAAGACCAAGCTCGGCATCATTCTTCGGAACATCTATCTCGTAGATGACCGTGTTCTTCTCTTTTGTGAGCTTGACCGAGCTGTCCTTTTGTCCTGCCTTAAGGGACTTCTTTACAACGTTGTCGCCGGCTGCCTTTGCTGCGTCGGGCGTAAAGATCGCGATCGCTGCGATGGCAAATGCGGCTACCGCGAGTAACCTGAACAATCCTCTTAAGGCTTCCCTTGTTGCTCTGTTTTTCATGTTTGTATCTCCCTTTTTTTTATTTTAAACCCTTTTTATGACTCTTGGCGGCTTGAGGAACTGCTCAAACCACGTATCATTATTACACAAATGTTGAATTTTTTTCAACTATTGTATATAATCTTTCTTGTCCGAGGTCACTGTGCAGCATTAAGTTTTGGGGCTGTTATGCCGAAAACCTCTGTGTACATTTTGACCGGGATCATAGAGAGGTTTACATGAGCGCATTTATTGACATCAAGTCAGTCACAGGCAGTGATTACAGAGCAGTTAAACAGGATCTGAAATTCCGCACCGGAAAGTTTCTCTGGCGTGTGGTTTTTAATATTGCGCTCAATCCCACCACAGTCAACAATCAGAACCTGACCGTGTACAACTCAAGCAACCAGCCCGTCGACACCGTCATCAGCTACAACGCGGAGCTCAACTCCATCGAGATCGAGCCCAAGGAGCCGTACGCTGCGGGCGAAACCTACACTCTGAACGTTTCTACAAACGTAGAATCAAGAGGCGGCCAGCGCCTCAAGAACGCGATCAATATTGAGTTCATGGTCTGATCGTTTTGTTCTTACATTACTTCGATCACAAGCCCGGTATTTCCGGGCTTTTATTGTACGGCTTCGATGTCTTCAAGCTCTATCGCGGTCTCTCCGCTGATCTTTCTGCCGTCTGCGGTAGCGGCAAGGTAATCCTGCGTCGCTCTCCTGTCTGCCGCGTCGATCACGG
>DBVS01000094.1:0-6025 GCA_002308235.1 Lachnospiraceae bacterium UBA1258 | reverse complement strand
CCGCCGGCTCTGCCTTAATCGCCTTAACCCTCGCAACGAGCGCGTCCTCAACCGCCTGAGTAACAGAGTAACCGCCCTTCATGATCGTGTATTTGACCATATTGATGATATCGGCCTCGTCGATCACGGGCACATGTATCCTCACGGGCAGGATCGAGTTGAGCTCTCTGCGGTCACGAAGGAGCTGCATCATCGCACTTCTGTTGTCGGCCAGGATCAGGCCGAGCCTTCTGCCGTACTTGTCGCAGATCTTCAGGATGCTCTCCACCGAAGTCCCGCTCAAAGCACCTGCACCCTCGATCACAAGACATCTTCCCACAAGCTTGCCCACCTTGGTCTCAAGCTCCATCTTGTTGATCTTCTCTGCGGGTGCGAGCGCGCACGAAGCCTCTTTGATCAGACCGCTCTTGCTCTCGATCTTCGCGATCCCTTTGATGATCTCGATCATATCCGTTCTGTCGGCACCCGTCACAGCGATCCCGGCATTGATAACCTGCGTGTTGAGGATGATCTCAAGTGCCTTAATGATCTGCACACGGATGTCGTTAATGTACGCAAGATACCCGAACTGGTCGTCAAGCCTGCATCCGCTCTTCTCGAGGAACGCCGCCAGACGACTCCCGGCGGGCACTTTTGTAAGGCCTTCTTCCGTAAACGCATATGTGACAGCCGTTTCCTTTTCAGGCTCTTCCGCGAGCTCTTCTTCCTGTTCCTGCTCTGCGATCTCCTCTGCCGTCTCCGGCTCTTGTGTCTCAGGGTCTGCTACAGCTTGCTCTGTTGCTTCTGTACTCTGTGTTTCTGAAATCTGTTCCTCTGTAACTTCTTCTTCGACTACCTCTGCATATTCCTCCACAGAGTTTTCTGTGTTTTCTTCCGTGGATTCTACCGCGTATTCTTCAGTGTTTTCCGGCTCTTCTTCCGTGGGTTCTTCTGCGGACTCTACAGTTTCTTCTGCCTCTTCTTCCGTGGGTTCTTCTGCATACTCCGCAGTAATCTCTGTGGTCTCCTCAGATACCTCTACTGTCTCTTCTACTCTTTCTTCTGCGATTTCTTTGATTGCTTCCTCTGTCGCCTCGGCGCTGATGGAGATGACCTTCGGTTCCTCCGCTTCCGCAACTGCGCGCCTTACCTCTGCTCCGAGATCGGTCTCTTCCTCGTCCTCAAGCACCATGTCTTCTTCTATGATCTCTCCGGGCTGCTCGATACCTTCTTCCTTGAGCAGCTGCATGAGAAGCAGATCGTCCTTGTCGAGCTTCTTCTCGGGTTTCTGCTCAGCGGCGGGCTCAGTTGCCGTAGCAGCTTTATCCGTCTCTTCTACACTTGTTACTTCAGCTACTTCATCCGTGTTGTCAGTTACCTCTGTAACTTCTTTTGTCTCACGGGCATCAGTTACCTCTGTAACTTCCTCTGTCTCGCCGGCGCTTGTTACCTCTGCAACCTCTTCCGTCTCACGGGCATCAGTTACCTCTTCTGCTTCTTCGGCATCCGCTGCCCCGTCGGAAGTGAGTTCCGTCACATCGGGATCGACGGCGTCATGCTTCGCAAACGCCTCTTCCACAGCGCGGGCGTTCTCTTCTGCGAGCTCTTCTTTTCTGACTTTTTCCTCGGCTTCCTTGGCGGCGCGTTCTTTTTCTATGGCTGCGCGGGCACCCTCTTTTTCGTAGTAGTCCCTGAGCGCCTTGGCACGCTCGACGTACTCACCCTCACCGAAGAACACGATCAGGTCGTCGCACTCCGCCATGCACTTTTCAACTTCGCCTGCCTTGTGATAAAGCTTGGCGAGCTCATAAGCCCAGGCCTCGATATACTCTTTCTTTTTAAGCTTCTCAAGAGTGGGGATAAGATCCTGAACAGGCTTCCCTTCAAGCTTGTCGATATTGTATCTGAAGATAAGTCCGTAGAAATCGTTCCTGTCGATCTTCTGATACTCGCGCAGATACTTCTCCGCCTCTCCCGGGCGCTTGAGTCTGAGCGCAAGATTGATGAGCTGCATGACGGTGTTGCGATTCGCAACTCTGTCATAGAGCTCGAGATAGCACTCGCGTGCCTTAAGAAGCATCCCTTTCTTTAAAAAGAGTGCCGCGATCCCTCCGAGATCCTCTATGTTTTTAACCTTTTTAAAGTCAACCGTTTCGGCAAGCTCGATCGCCCTTTCGTCCTGCCCCTTGGCGATCAGATCCTTGATCTGTCCCAGTTTTACGATAAACTTATACTTTTCCATGATCTATCCCCTTGATCTTTTACTCAAAGCTCTAAACTTCCCGATAGTCCCACCTGCCCCGGTGAGGCCTTTGTCTTCCAAAAACCGTTCCTACTTTTCAGAAGCGAATCTCTCGTAGAGCTCTCCGATCGTCTCCTTCTCAAGAAGCTCCTCTTTCTTCCCGAACAACACGACCTTGCCCTCATTCATGATGCATATATGCGTCGCGAGTTCTTTGATCTCTTCCAGATAATGCCCGACGTAGATGATCGTCTTCCCTTTGTCGCGAAGTCCCGCGATAGCGTTCTGTACCATCCTGCCGGAGTCGATATCGATGCCTGCCGTCGGCTCATCGAGCACGATGATCTCAGGATCATGCAGAAGCGCAACGCCAATATTAAGGCGTCTCTTCATTCCTCCCGAATAGTTACCGACCTTCTTCCGAAGCATTTCCTCGTCAAAGTTGATGTCCTTGCAGACCTCTTTGATCCTCTCCTTCAGGCGCTCCCCCGTCACTTTGCAGCTCTTGCCCCAGAACTTCATGTTGTCGAGGCCCGAAAGCTTGTCGTAGAGCGCGATGTCCTGCGGTACAAATCCGAGCTTCGCGCGGATCGCCGCGGGATGCTCTGCGATGTTCGTCCCGTCCCAGAGGATCTCTCCGCTGTCGGGCTTGATGAGAGTGGCGATCATGGACATAAGCGTTGATTTACCCGCTCCGTTTCGCCCTATCACGCCGAGCAGCTGTCCGCCTTCCACCCTGAGCGATACTCCGTCCACCGCGGCACGTCCTTTATAGCTTTTTTTAACGTTTATGATCTCAAGCATGTTTTTTCCCTTATTTATCCCTGTAGAACTCCATAGTCTCCGCAAGCTCCTCGGGCAGCGAGCCCGTGCGGTTTTCGATCGCTTTATAGCGGAGCTCGAGCTCATGGATCTTCTTGTTCCTCTCGCGCTCGAAACGTGCGAAGGCCTCGTCGTAAAGCGGCTGCTTCTCTACCTGTGCGCGGGTGCTCATCGGGAACGGGCAGTACGTTGCGAGGATCTCGCGAGCCACCTTGTTGAGCTTGACCGCCCCGGAAGCCTCCGACTTGATCCAGATCTCGTAGTCAAGTGTGAAGATCTCACGGAGGTTGTTACGCCCACGCTGGATCTGAAGCTTGACTTTCTCTTTCCTTTCCTCGGAAAGCTCCCTGTTCTTCTTGAAGAACTGGATGTAGTCCGCATACTCGGAGGTGAGTGAATGCACCTGAATGTTGTTCCACGAAGGGCCCTGGATGGTCTTGCAAAGTGCCCATCTGAACTGCCCGAACGCCTTTACGAGCATGTCTTTAAGCGACGTATATGTGATAGCCGGAAGGAAGAACCTCCCTTCGGAATCTCTCTTCCTGCCGGTGATCTCCTGCCACATGATACAGTTGCGTCCAACAGTGGGATACAATATGAAGATCGGGAACACCTGCTTCATCATGTATTCCTTCTCGATACCTTTTTCTTTATTGACATAAAGCGCTTCTCTGTGGAAGACNNCTGCCACATGATACAGTTGCGGCCGACGGTCGGGAACAGGATAAACACCGGGAACACCTGCTTCATCCTGTACTCTTTTTCAATACCGCGCTCCTTGTCCACAAAAAGAGCCTCTCTGTGGAAGACGGAGTAATCTATGCCGAGCAGTTCTTTAACTGCGTCGTTGATCTTTTGGGCGTTGCAATATGCTTCGTCGATCGTCGAAAGCATCATCCCGGAATGAAGCACGGGGACGAACGTGGTGAGCGATCCGTTAACAACTCTGACGCCGTGGAAGAGGACTTCTCTTATCTCGTAATGGAGCTTCTTGCCGCCGTCGCTCATCGCAGTCTTAATCTCGGCATCGTTTAGCTTGCCCTGCTTCTTGAGGTCTCGCAGTACTTCCGCGTAGTCAAGACCCATGTCGTTACGCGAGGGCTCTTCCTCTCCACGATATATGCGGGTGAGCCACTCCCTGATAGTATACACGGCGCACGGCCCCTCGGACTTCACCTTGTTTATCGAAACGAGTGATGCGAGCTCTTCCTCTGTGAGGAGCTTTTCCTCAAGGAAACCGAATTCAAGGAAAAGATCGACCGCAAGAGGCGTCTTGTCCTTCTTAAATGAAGCAAGCAGGGTCTTTTCGTACAGAGAGTAGACTTTTTCGGCCAGGCTGCGACGCAGCTTTCTCATGTCGTCATCCGTGCTGTCTCGATCCTCCGCATTGATAAACGCATCAAGCATCTCCCTGAGAGCCGACTTGTCCTCGCCGTCATATCCGGCGAACGAAGTAACCGTTTCATACGTGCCCTTAAGCTCCGCCACAGCTTTCGCAACATCATGCGACTGCATCTTTGTTTCGGAGTCTCCCGCTGCCGAGCCCGAGAAATCCTTGCCGGTCTTGTATTCCGCAACAAGTCCCGAAAGACGGCTTCCGTCAAACATGTGCTCCGAAAGGATCTCATCATCGAAGGATCGTGCCGATTCCTCACATATCGATGCGAGCGAATCAAGGAGCACAACCGCATCGTCAGCGCTCTTGCCCTTCTTGCGGAGAGTGGACGCAGCGCCCAAAAGTCCCTGTGCGAGTCCGTTTCCGGCCTCGATACGGTCAAGTATTGAGAAGCAGTAATCGGCAAGCTCCGAAAGCAGATCGCAGAGCACGACCTCTGTGCCTATAAACTCCAAAAGAACCTCGAGTGTCAGCAGATCGCTTCCGCAGAAGAATGCCTTGATCCCCTCGTACGGGATCTTGGCATATTCAAGGAGGACCTCCATCCTGTTCTCATAAAGCTCTGCTTCGGGTTCAAACTCTTCAAGTGTCATAAGTCCCGGAACCGCGGCAACCTTTATGCCGCCTCCGAGAGAAGTATATCCCGAATAAGCGCGTGAAACCGTATCATGAAGCTTTGAAGCCAGAACACGGATCTTGTCATATCTTTTATATAACTCCTGGATAAACCTGGAATGAGAGAACACCGTAACGCCGCAGTAATCCTTATTTGAGCCGAGGACCGCCCTCAGTGCCTTTCCGTCCTGCGCGGAGAAAGCGTAGGCAGTAACATCCTCAACTGCCTCGCATGAGTACTTGACCCCGTCGGCCGCGCCGGGCAGCTCCCCGAGGAGCGCACCCACACCCAGTACCAGACTGAATCCGTTGTTGCTGACACGTACCTTGCCTTTAAGAACAAGGCAAAAGATCCCGGCCGGATCAGCTTCGTTAAAGAGCACATCTCCCGGCGAAAATTTGTTGGTCTGGTTGAGCTTCATTTTGTAACCCCTTATGCGCGTTTTTGCGTGTTGTTGATCGTTTAATGTCAGATTTCAGATACAGAGTTCATTATACCTCAAAACACACAAAAACACAATCGAGCAGGGTGGCACCTGCCGGATTGTGTTTTTGATGGTTTTGTATTTTTTTAGGACGGTTTTAAAAACCTTTTTCTGTCGCCGGTTTTTGATATGTCGACGGACGGTTTGACAGAAAAACATATGTAAGCCGGATCATTCAACCTCCGGGTGTTTGCGTATCTGTTTTAAACGTCGTTACAGAGGACTCCGTCCACGAGCATTACCTTTCGGCGGCATTTTTTGGCGATCTCTCCGTCATGAGTGACAATTATGATCGTCATGCCCTCATCGTTCAGCTCCTGAAGACAATGCATGATCTCCTCGCTTGTTTTTCTGTCAAGAGCTCCCGTTGGCTCATCGGAAAGGATCATATACTGAAGACATCTTGAAAGGGCTTCGGCCATTTCAAGGTTCGAGCTATCTACGATTGTTCTATGTCGGTGCAGCGCAATCTGTGATCCACGCTTT
>DBVS01000012.1:6727-8002 GCA_002308235.1 Lachnospiraceae bacterium UBA1258 | reverse complement strand
TTCCTGCTGGTACTGAATGTGGGCGGAGTGGTGGATCTTACTCCCGTAACAGAGGTCCGGAATATTCTTTATATTTCCCAGCTTGGAGTGGTGACGGGCAATATACTTCCCGACATCATATTGGGCAGGGCCAACCCTTCGGGCAAACTTACCACTTCCTGGGCACGCCCCGAAGACTATTCTACTTACGATAATTTCGGAGACCTGCAGGATGTTCTGTACAAAGAAGGTATCTTTGTGGGATACCGTTTCTTTGACAGTTCGGATAAAAAACCGTTATTCCCCTTCGGTTACGGAAGATCCTACTCTGAATTTGAGATCATCTGCGAGTCTTCATCCATATCCGGAAGCAAAGTGACCGTATGCGCAAGGGTCAGAAATATTTCAAAGATACCCGGCAAAGAAGTGGTGCAGCTTTACATGTCGGAACCTGCGGGAGCACTCAATAAAGCTGCCAAGCAGCTGGTTTCTTTTGCAAAGACAAAGGAACTTTCCACAGGGGAAGAAGAAACTCTTGAGCTTACCTTTGATATTAAGGAATTTGCGGCATATTCCGAAGACAAGGCGGCATATATCCTTGAAAAGGGCGATTATATACTGAAACTCGGCAATTCATCGGAGAATGTGAAGCCCGTTGCAGCTGTGAGACTTGAATCCGATGTGACAGTCAAGCAGTGTCAAAACAAAATGGGCAAGCCCGGCTTTAAGGATCTTGTCCTTACAAAGAAGGAGACGGAATCTTCCGAGGGCCTTGAGATTCTTGTGTTTGATCCCGGTGCGGTGAAGACCGAGACCGTTACATACAAAAAGGATGATCATACGGAGCCGGCCCTTAAGGACCTTTCCGATGAGGAACTTATGAAACTCACTTTGGGTTATCACGGGACCGGTGTGGCGGCCATAGTTGGTGAGACCAGCAAACATGCCGTCGGCGGTGCGGGAGAGACCTGTCTTACCGTGGATGCGGTGAAGGATTATCTCACCATGGCGGACGGACCTGCGGGACTGAGACTTAAGTCATCCTACGGCGTGGATGAAAAGGGCGTGTACGATCTAAGCATCGATCCCATGATGGTAAAGATGCTTGATTTCATACCGAAGATCGCTGCACCGTTCTTTAAACCTCCCAAAAACAGGCACGGCGAGATAAGGCACCAGTATACCACCGCCATTCCCATCGGCACAGCGGTTGCCCAGTCCTTTAACCTTGACTTTGCCCGTGAACTTGGAAATCTGGTGGGGGAGGAAATGGAGATCTTCAACGTGGATCTGTGG
>DBVS01000012.1:259-6666 GCA_002308235.1 Lachnospiraceae bacterium UBA1258 | reverse complement strand
TTTTGAGTACTTTTCCGAGGATCCCTTTGTTTCGGGAAAGATGGCAGCAGCCATCACGAAGGGCGTACAGTCCCACAAGGGCCGCGGCACCACCATAAAGCACGTGCTTTGCAATAACCAGGAGCTTAACCGTAACAACGGAGATTCAAGGGTTTCGGAGCGGGCACTTCGTGAGATATACCTGCGTGGCTTTGAGATCTGCATAAAGGAAGCAGATCCCATGGCACTGATGACCAGCTACAACCTGGTAAACGGAACCCACACTTCCGAAAGCTACGATCTTAACAACGACATCCTTCGCTGCGAACTCGGTTACAAAGGGCTCATCATGACCGACTGGATAGCCAGCGGACGTTCTTTCTGCAGAAAGTCCGTACATCCCGCTCCCTATGCCCACAACAATGTTAAGGCCGGCAACGACCTGACAATGCCCGGTTCTCCCGCAGATGAAAAGGACTTAAGGAAAGCCCTCAAAAACGGCTCCCTCACCCGCGAGGATCTGCTTTACTCGGCTTCGAGGATACTCCGCAGTATTTTGAGACAGAAGGCATAAACCATCTCATTATTGTAATAAAAAAAGAAAGTCTGGAAGGTATGTTCCTTTCAGACTTCTTCTTTTTTTGCCAATCCACCGCGACAGTGCTCATTTTGCGTTACTGTCTTATGAACACTGCCGTAAACCGGGCGGCTTTTTGTGTGCGTCAGAATGTCAGCAGATTCATGCAGGACAGAGCAAGATAAGCTATATAGCAGGTTAAAAGGATCACACCCTGGATCCTGGTAAATTTCTTGGTAATAAGTGTGGGAATAAGGGCTACCGCAGTAACGCCCAGGCAGACGAACATGTCGGTCCGGGTCTTGACCGGAAGGGAGCCTCCGTATATAAAGGTTGAAACGGAAAGAATCAGGGTCAGGTCTATCGTGTTGGCACCGATGATATTTCCGACGGAGAGGGAGTGCTGCTTTTTCGCAATGGCGGTAATGGTGGTAACAAGTTCCGGAAGTGAGGTTCCGACTGCAAGTACCGTGATTCCCACGATCCTCGGAGGCACACCCAGTGAAAGGGCAAGAGCCTGTCCGTTGTCAACAAGCAGGTCGGCGCCGAAGATGATGCCTGCAACTCCGAGTACGAATTTAACGATGTTTATCACAATGTCTTTGCCTGTGGCTGAAACACGTTCTTCTTTTTCGGCACCCGCTTTCATGGAAACAAGAGCGTGATGTACGTTGTCTGCCATTGCAAGAGCGAAGATCACGATCAGGATAATGCTTCCGATGATCCCGAAGCTTTTGTCCCAGCAGGAAACCGCGAGAGTGATGATAGCGGCCAAAAGCAGGATCGATTTGTTAAGATAATCCTTTCGCTTGATAATGGCGGGCATACAGATAAGTGAAATGGCCATTATCATTGCGGTGTTTGCGATAACACTTCCCACTGCGTTGCCGATACAAAGTTCAACCTCTCCTTTGCCCGCTGCTATGGTAGAAACCAGAAGCTCGGGGAGTGTTGTTGCAAAGCTTACAACGGTGGCTCCGACTATCAGTTTGGGTATGCCGGAAACCTCTGCAATCCAGCTCGCGGCGTCTACGAAAAAATCGCCGCCCTTTACGATGAGGATCAATCCGATAACCAGAAAAATTATTGTTTTAACAAGTTCCATCAGAAAACTCCTTCGCGCGCTTTTGAAGTGCACATAAAAAGATATTACCACAAACACCGAAAAAATAAACCCTGAAACCGAAAAAAGAAGGGCTGTATTTTGCGGAAAAAGAAAAATAACGAGGGTCAATTTGGCAAAGCGGAAAAATATCTCTCCGCATTCGCGAAATTAAATGACAAATCGATAAAATACTTGAAATTGTGCGAAAAATACTGTAAAATTTAAATAGCGCTCTTTGGAGGGATCGAGTTGGCACAGAAAAACAAGCCTGTTGTACTCATAGCGGAAGATGACGAAGTCAACCGCGACATACTGCGAGAAATTCTCAAAGACGGATATGAAGTCATTGAGGCGGGAGACGGTAAAAGTGCCGTCTCTTACATAGAGTCCGCAAAAACAAAGTTAAACCTTGTTATTGCGGATATTCACATGCCCGTAATGGATGGCTTCGGTGTCATCGAGTATCTGCACAAAGAAGGTCTTTCCGACCGGATTCCCGTTATCATCACCACTGCGGATCAGTCGGCGGATGTTTTGCTTCTCGGCAAAAAGTACAGAGTTGCGGACATTGTTTACAAGCCCTTTAAGGTTAAAGCTATCCGTAAGAGCGTTGATGCTTTGTTCGAAATCCTTAAATGCGAGCGCGGAGTCAATGATGTAATATCAGAGAAATCCGAACACTTCGTCAATCAATACACAGCCCTTAAGAAGGCTGACAGTATCAGGGTCTTCTGCTGGGAAGATACGATCCGTTTGATCATGGATGAACTTCTTCCGGGTGGAGTCTTACACAGAAAGCGCATTCACAATTATACCCGTGCCGTTCTTGATAAACTGAAGACAGATTTTCCCAAATACAGGCTTACGGACGCCGATGTGGACATGATCTCGAAATGCACGCTGATGCATGATATCGGGAGCGTGGTCATTCCGGATGAAGTATACGACAAAGGCGATGCGACTTCTTACCGCGGACTTATGCAGATAAGAAAGCGCCCCGTAGTGGGAAGCGAGCTGATAAACCTGATCTTTGCAAATTCCACTCACCTTGACGAAAAGCGCCACTGTTACGAGATCTGCAGATATATGAGAGAAAGATTCGACGGTAAAGGGTATCCTGACGGACTTCTTGGAATCGAGATACCCGTAAGCGCTCAGGTGGTGGGACTGGTTCACAGGTATGACGAGCTTCGTTTCAAGGACGGAAAGATCCATTCTCACAAGAGCAGCTGCAATGCGATCCTTGAGGCGGAATACAAGGCATTCAATCCGGATCTTATAGACCTCTTTGAGGAAATATCCGGCACCTTTGAAGAAATATCATCACAGATCGGAATAAAGGAGAAATGACAATGGCTAATTACCCTACACCTCACATTAATGCCAAACCCGGAGACTTCGGCAAAACGGTCTTAATGCCGGGAGATCCGTTGCGTTCCAAGTTTATCGCTGAGAATTTCCTTGAGAATCCCGTTCTTGTTAACAATGTTCGCGGAGTTCAGGGCTACACCGGCACCTATAAAGGCACCAAGGTTTCCGTTATGGCAAGCGGTATGGGAATGCCTTCCATGGGTATTTACAGCTACGAACTTTTCAATTTCTTTGAAGTAGACAATATTTTAAGGATCGGCTCCACGGGAGGCCTTATTCCCGAGGTTAAGATAAGAGATATCGTATTCGGAATGGGCGCCTGCACCAATTCAAATTTCGCGGCCCAGTTCAACATTCCCGGAACCTATGCACCCATCGCCGATTATGAACTTTTGAATACGGCCGTGGGCGTTGCCAAAGAAAGAAATGTGGGATTCCATGTAGGTAACGTGCTTTCGGCGGACACCTTCTATCATCCGGACAAGACCTTTAATGAGCGCTGGGTCAGAATGGGAGTGCTGGCGGTAGAGATGGAGGCTGCGGCTCTTTACATGAATGCCGCTTTCGCAAAGAAGAGAGCGCTGGCTATCCTGACGGTTTCCGATAACCTGGCTACGGGCGAAGCCACCACCGCGGAAGAAAGACAGAATTCCTTCACCCAGATGATGGAGGTTGCCCTCGATACGGCAGTAAAGATGGAAAGATAATATGGAACAAAGAAAAAGCGCCGCAGGCTATAACCTGCGGCGTATTTATTTTTGGGCTTTATTTCGCGGGTTTAAGGTCGAAACCGAAGTATCTTACCGCGTTGTTGTAGGAAATGTCCTTTACGATGGTTTCAAGGGTCTTATAATCCTCGGGGAATTCACCGTTTTCAACCCATTCACCCAGAACGTTACAAAGAATGCGGCGGAAATATTCGTGTCTCGTGTAGGAGAGAAAGCTCCTTGAGTCTGTGAGCATTCCCACAAAGCCCGAGAGGTTTCCGAGGTTTGCAAGGCTCTTTATCTGATTCTCCATGCCGATCTTGTTATCGTTAAACCACCAGGCGGAACCCTGCTGGATCTTCGCAACGGCGCTTGAATCCTGGAAGCATCCGAGGACCGTACCGATGGACTCGTTGTCCGCAGGGTTAAGGGAATAAAGAATGGTCTTGGGAAGGGCATTTTCTTTTTCCAGGGCATTAAGGAAATCCGCAAGTCCCACGGAAGAGGTTTCGGTGTTGATGCAGTCGTAACCGGTATCGGGACCGAGGCGGTCGAACATTCTGGTATTGTTGTCGCGCTTGCAGCCGTAGTGAAGCTGCATTACCCAATTGCGCTTACAGTATTCTCGGCCCATGGCAAGCATGAATTCGGTCTTGAATTTAAGTTCTTCTTCTTTGGAAGGAAGCGTACCGTTTAAACGCTTCTTAAAAATCTCTTCAATCTCTGTGGGAGTGGCGGGGTTATACATTACATACTCAAGGGCGTGGTCGGAAACGCAGCAACCCTTGCCTGCAAAGAAATCAAGTCTTGCCTTCAAAGCTTCGATAAGGCTTTCAAAGGAAGTGATCTTTACGCCCGAAACTCCGGAAAGCTTTGAAAGATAGTCGATATATGCGGGTTTCTCTATATTCATGGCCTTGTCAGGGCGCCATGCGGGAAGAACCTGAACTTTGAAGGTTTTGTCCTCGCGGATCTCATCATGGAAATTGAGGGCATCAACGGGATCGTCGGTGGTGCAGATGAGGGTCACGTTTGACTGTTTGATTATGTTTCTGACACTCATCTTGGGGGATTTAAGCTTCTTGTTGCAAAGCTTCCAAACGCTTTCGGCGGTGTCTGCATTGAGAATGCCGTCATATCCGAAATACCTTTGAAGTTCCAGATGACTCCAGTGGTAAAGGGGGTTTCCCACGGCCTTTCCGAGGACCGTGGCCCAGGCAATGAACTTGTCGTGGTCGGAAGCGTCTCCGGTAATGTATTTTTCTTCAACACCGCAGGAACGCATGAAGCGCCACTTATAGTGGTCGCCGCCAAGCCATACCTGGGTTATGTTGTCGAATTTTCTGTCATGAGCGATTTCTTCGGGATTGATGTGACAGTGGTAGTCTAAGATCGGCACATCCTCCGCATACTCGTGAAAGAGTTTGGCAGCAGTCTTTGTTGAAAGGATAAAATCCTTGTCCATAAATTTTTTCATAAACAGTCCTCTTTTGATCTTTATATGCTTCCGCGAATAACGAGTTCCCCCGAAAATTCGCATTTTTTCGGCATTTCACGTCCCGAGAGTACATTTAGAAGAGTTTCCACCAACTGGTCACACATGGGCTTTAACCGGTTATCGACACTGGTGATCTCGGGAGACGTTACGGTGGCAAGCAGGGAGTTGTTGTAGCCGATGACCTTCAGATCCTTCGGAATGCTCAGGCCTTTCTTGGCCGCAAATTTGACGGCTGCAACGGCGAGGATGTCCTCGGCGGTAACGATGGCGTCAAAGGTGATGCCGTCGTTCCAGAGCTTGTCAAGATATTCGATGGCGCCGGTAATATCTTCACGACCGGTCTCGCAATATCTGATGTAAGCCTCGGATACGGGACGCCTTCTTTCTTCCAAAGCGGCTATGAAGCCGGCGCGTTTCTTCTTGGCACTGTAGGTCTTGGAGTTTGAAAGATAAAGGATCTTCTTGCAGCCCCTGTCTATTAAGCGTTCGGTGGCCTGCTTGGTGGCGGCGTAATCGTCGCAGAAAACACAGTAGACATTCGGGTAGTCCATGCTGGCATTTAACATCATGACAGGGATCTGGGCGGCGGCGCAGTTTATATACTTGTTTCCGCGCTCCGAGGCTTCAAGGAAGGTGGAACCCACCAGTATCGCGGCGTCGACCTTCTTGGAAAGCAGAAGATCCAGGGCTTTGCGTTTGCCTGCGGCCTCATATCCCGTACAGCAAAGAAGGGAATCGTAATTGTTTTCCCTTAACTGCTCCTCGATGTAATAAACCGCCTTGGCCAGGTAAGTGTCGGAAGAATCGGCACAAAGAATACCTATGGTCTTCATGGTATCAAGGCCCAGTCCCCTTGCAAAAGCATTGGGAGTATAGCCCATTTCACGCATGACGGATTCCACGGCGGCTTTTGTTTCTCTTTTAACGTTGGTGGCACCGTTTAAAACCCTTGAAACGGTGGCGATGGAGACACCCGATTTTTCTGAGATGTCATAGATTGTAAGTTTTCTGTTCTTATCCGGCATCATTTTATCTCCATATGAAAGCGTTTTCATTAAACATTTTAAATTATAACCGAGAAGACCTGAAAAATCAAGTTGACTAATGTGATTTTTTCTTGTATTATCTTGATGTAAGCGCTTACAAGACGTTGGCGCGGCAAATGTAAAA
>DBVS01000012.1:0-155 GCA_002308235.1 Lachnospiraceae bacterium UBA1258 | reverse complement strand
GAGGGAAATTTTCTTCGTGCCTTTGTGGATTACATGTTTGACATCTGTAATGAAAAGGGATTGTTCGACGGAAGTATCGTACTTGCAAAGCCCATCGAATTCGGAAGTCTTGAAAATTTCGAAAAACAGGACAATATCTACACGGTTTCCCTGCG
>DBVS01000030.1:13167-21699 GCA_002308235.1 Lachnospiraceae bacterium UBA1258 | reverse complement strand
GTCCGCAGCACGACCAAAAGCAGCGCGATGATCACGGTGAAAAATATCAGCGCGATGTCGCTCTGCAGCTTAAATACCCTCTCGTTCAGGATACCTATGAAAACGATCAATCCCAGAAGGATTATCAAAAATACTAATATACTCATAATACAAGATTATACCACAAATATGGGTAATTGGTGCCTGTCACCGTAAAAAATCTATTTTATGGTGGCAGGCACCTTATCACTCTGCTATCATGGAATCGATAATGTGACTTACGGAGGTTAGATCATATGCTCAAAGAATACGATATCATGCAGGTACCTAACTTAAAAATACACGGGCGCATAGAGAAGCCGAGCAGCCCGCTGCCGCTGTTTGGGACTCATTCGGGGATAGAAGTTAATTGCACGGGCAGCGAACTGTGGGTCGATGTCGAGTGCGAGTATGACTTTCACGACGTCTGGGTGGCCGGCGAGGTGAACCGCGCGCTGATGTTCCGCCAGATGCTGATGCCCGGGAAGAACAGCATTTGCCTGTTCAGGAGCATGATCCCGGGGCAGGTGAAGAATGTGCGGTTTTACCGCGAGCTGCAGGCGATGAGCGACAATCCGGAGATTTTCCTGAAGGTCACGGGCCTGCGGACCGACGGCGAGTTTTTGCCCGTTTCTGAGAAGAAATACAAGTTTGAGTTTATCGGCGATTCTATTACCTCGGGCGAGGGCAGCTACGGCGCCCGCGAGGACACGGAGTGGCTCGCGATGTACATGAGCTCGTCGCGCACCTACGTGAACATGATCGAGCGCATGATGGATGCGGACTGCAGGTCGATCTCGCAGGGCGGCTGGGGCGTCTACACCGGCTGGGACAATAACCGCAGCCACAATATCCCGCGCGTCTACGACCGCGTCTGCGGACTGGCTCCGGGCCCGGAGAATGAGGCGATGGGGAGCTTCAAGCCGTATGATTTTTCTTCCTGGGTGCCCGATGCGATAATCGTAAATCTCGGAACAAACGATGCTTCGGCCTTTAACCTTCCGGCGCTTGAGGTTCCCGGTCACGGGCTTTGCAAGATGCGAAAGGACGAAACCACCGGCATAAGAAACCCCGAGGACGAGAAAAAGATCTTTGACGCGGAGATTGCTTTTTTAAAGCTCTTAAGGCAAAAGAACCCCACCTCACACATTCTCTGGGTATACGGAATGCTGGGAAACGACCTGGAGGGCGTTATTACGGGTGCTTTGTCCGAATACAGTAAACAAACCGGGGACGGAAACGTTGCATATCTTGCCCTTCCGGACACCACAGAAGAGACCGTGGGCTCTCATTCGCACCCGGGCTACAAGTCCCACCTTGTTGCCGCGAGAGTGCTGGGTAAATACTTAAGTGAGAAATTCAATGTACCCTACAGGGAAAAGCAGGGAAACCTCTGATAACGGTGCATCTTGAACTGTACATTAAAATTGGCGCAAAGCGCCGGAAAGAGGTTTTCACATGAATTTTAAGTATGTGTCGGATGTTAAGAAACATCTGACGGAAAAGATCATCCCTTTTTGGGAGAATCTTCGGGATGACGAGTTTGGCGGCTACTTTGGGTTTATGGACAAAGAAACCCTGACCGTCGACAAAAAAGCAGTCAAGGGATGCATCCTCCACTCAAGGATCCTTTGGTTTTTCTCAAACGCCTACACGCTTTTAAAGGACAAAACTCTCCTTGATAATGCGGATCATACCTATGAATTTATCAAAGATAAGTGCCTGGATCCCGAAAACGGCGGCATTTTCTGGGCTCTTACCTATGATGGCAGGGTGGAAGAAGACTTGAAACACACTTACAATCAGGCTTTCTGCATCTACGCCCTTTCTTCCTACTATGAGGCTTCAGGGAAAAAAGAAGCCCTTGATAAAGCATACGAACTGTTTAAACTCATCGAGACCGTGTGCCGTGACAAAGACGGCTATCTTGAGGCCTTTACCCGGGATTTTAAGCCCGCGGACAACGAAAAACTTTCGGAAAACGGTGTCATGGCGGAGCGCACCATGAATACGCTTTTGCATGTGTTTGAAGCCTACACAGAGCTTTACAGAGTCGATAAGAACCCGGAGGTGGGTGACAAACTCCGTGAGATCTTCGACATTTTCAAAGAAAAAATGTATAATCCCGTGCTTCATAGGCAGGAAGTTTTCTTTGACATGGACTATAACACCCTTATCGACCTTCATTCCTACGGTCATGACATCGAGACCAGCTGGCTTCTGGACAGAGGTCTTAAGGTTCTTAATGACCCTTCCTACGAAGAAAAAATAGCTCCCATCGTGGTTAAACTTGCGGAAAAGATCTATGAAACCGCCTTTGACGGCCGGTCCATTGCCAACGAGTGCGAGAGGGGGAAGGTGGATGAAACCCGCATCTGGTGGGTCCAGGCAGAGGCGGTCTTAGGCTTCCTGAATGCTTATGAGCGCACCGGGGACGAAAAATTCCTAAAGGCCTCCGAAAGCGAATGGAAGTACATTGAAGAGTATATCGTGGATAAACGTCCCGGGGGTGAGTGGTTTGCGGATGTTGACAAAAGCGGAAACCCCACATCGGATCACCCTATCGTGGAACCCTGGAAGTGTCCTTATCACAACGGCAGGATGTGCTTTGAGATCATCCGCAGGGCACAATAATGTATCGGTAAAAAATTTACAATCATCATATCGGGAGGTTACCCATGATTGGATTTGACAAAGAAAAACGGATATTCAAACTGGATACCGAAAACACCAGCTATATCTTCGGTGTGGAGGATGATTTCGGATATCTCATTCATTATTATTACGGCCCGAAGCTTGCGGGAAACGATGTTTCGTACCTTGCCCGTACCGAGGGTAACCGGCCCTCGGAAAGGCTCAGGGAAAAGTGCTCCTTTTTAGATTACGCGCCCATGGAATACCCCACCGCAGGGGCGGGAGATTTCAGGGAAACGGCCTTTGAAGCAGAAATGGAAGAAGGACACAACACATCTGAATTTAGTTATGTAAACCATAAGATTTATAAGGGGAAGAAAAAACTCTTAGGTCTTCCCGCCACCTTCGGTTCGGAGGAAGAGTGCGAAAGTCTTGATATCGTGCTGGAAGATAAGCTCCTTAACTTAAGGATCACCCTTACCTATTCGGTATTTGAAGGCCTCGATGCCATCGCAAGAAGTCTGGAAGTAACGAATTTTGGCTCGGAAAAATCGATTTACATAACTAAAATTATGTCAACCTGTCTCGACGTGGACGACGATGATTACAGCATCCTCACCCTTCACGGCTCCTGGGCCAGAGAGCGTCGGATCGAGTATCGTAAGCTTGGTCACGGAAATCAGGGCGTAAGTTCCCTTCGGGGTGAATCGAGCCATCAGGAATCACCCTTTATCGCCCTTACTTCAAAGAATATTTCCCAGACTGAGGGGGAAGTTTACGGCTTTTCCTTTGTATATTCGGGAAACTTTACCGCAGGCGCATATCTTGACCAGTTTAACAAAGTCAGGGTCACCATGGGCATCAATCCCTACCATTTCCGCTGGAAACTGGCTCCCGGTGAAACCTTCACGGCACCCGAAGTTATTAGCGTATATTCCGGCACGGGCCTCGGTCACATGACCCGTACCTTCCACGATCTTTACAGAAAGCACCTGATCCGAAGCCCCTACAGGAACAAAAAGCGCCCCATCCTTATCAACAACTGGGAAGCGACCTACTTTAATTTTAACACCGAAAAACTCCTCGCCATCGCCAAAGAAGCCGCCAAACTCGGCATCGAGATGCTGGTCATGGACGACGGATGGTTCGGAAAAAGAAACGATGACAATTCCTCCCTGGGCGACTGGTTTGTGAACGAAGAAAAACTGCCCGGGGGCTTAAAACCCCTGGTGGACGGCGTAAATGCCCTGGGTCTTAAGTTCGGTATCTGGATGGAGCCTGAGATGATCTGCCCCGATTCGGACCTTTATAGAGCCCACCCCGACTGGGCGATTCAAGTGCCGGGACGCACACCCACCCGTTCCAGAAACCAACTGGTGCTTGACTTAACCCGAGAAGAAGTATGGGAACACACCTGGAACAGTGTGAAGAATACTTTAAAGAGCGCCAATATAGAATATCTTAAGTGGGACATGAACAGACAGCTTACGGACCTTGGAAGCTTAGGCCTCCCTGCCGACCGTCAGGGAGAGCTCTTCCACAGATATATGCTGGCCGTATACCGTATGCAGGAAGCACTTATCACGGAATTCCCCAATCTGCTCCTTGAAAACTGCTCGGGCGGCGGCGCCAGATTCGACGCAGGCATGCTTTATTACAGTCCCCAGATTTGGACCAGCGACGATGCTGATGCGGTGGAGCGCTTAAAAATTCAGGAAGGAACCGCACTGGTATTTCCTTTGTCCACCATGGGAGCCCATGTCTCGGATTGTCCCAACCATGCAGTGGGCCGTGTAACGCCCTTTAAGACCAGGGGTGATGTGGCTCTTGCGGGAACCTTCGGCTATGAACTGGATGTAACGAGAATCCCCGAAGCAGACCGCAACATGATCCCCGAACAATGTGCAACTTATCACAAGTATAACGACCTCGTAAGAGAAGGAGACTATTACAGACTGGCGTCCTACTCGGAAAACGGCTTGTACGACGCCTGGATGGTAAAAGCAAAGGATGATTCCGAGATACTTGTAACCTACGTTAACGTTACAAGACTTGCAAATTACAAGGATCGTTTCCTTAAGCTTCAGGGCCTTGATGCCGGAAGGCCCTACAGGGACGAAGAAACCGGCCGTGTATATGCCGCAGATGTGCTTATGCACGCGGGAATCCCCATGGAACAGTTCTGGGGAGACAACAATTCCAAACTGGTACATCTTGTTGAGATCAAATGATCGTGACAGATAGTTTACGGAGCTCCGAATTCTGATTCGGGGCTCCTTTTTTATATTCATAAATTACGCTTGTAACCTAACAAAATCAGTTATAATTGTGATTATCAACAAATCTCCGTAAGGTTATTGGCGGTTTCTGACAAACATTTCAAAAATCCTTGAAAACGGGGAAATCTTCTTGTAATCTCATACTAAAGCAGGAGGCTTTATCTTTATTTTTTTTACTCTTTTTTACTGAGAAGTGAAATATAGTACTAAAAATCTACCAACTTTTGCTAAATTGCACATTTTGTTAAGTTACAAAACATAAAGGAACGACCCAATGAAAAGAATGGAAAAGGCTTTGGCTGTGTCGCTTGCGATGGTTTTGGCCCTGACGGGATGCACCGGGTGTAAATCCGAGGCGGGAGACGGCGGAAAACAGAAAAAAACCGATAAAAAGCCCATAAGTCTGGTGGAAGCGGAGGAAGGTGTTTTTATGGGCAATGTAAATGCGAAAGACGGAACGGATGCTTTTTCCGGAAACGGATACGTAACGGGCTTTAAGAACGACGGCGATTCCTGCGAAGTTACGGTGAAAACGGATAAGGACGGCTTTTACGATCTTTCCTTTACCGTAAGATCCGGCGGCGGGCACAAAGAAAACTTTGTTTTTGTGGACGGCGTTCAGCAGGGAAACATCCTGTGTGAGTCAGGGGAACTTGAAGAAGCGGTCTTAAAGAGAGTTTTTCTTTCTGCGGGAGAGCACGGGATAAAGGTTTCCAAAAACTGGGGCTGGATAGACTGGGACAAGCTTACGGTCTATGAAAGCGATCCCCTTCCGAAGGACCTTTACAAGGTTTCTCCCAAACTTTCAAATCCGGGTGCGAGTGACAATGCCAAACGGCTCATGTCTTATCTTTGCGATATCTACGGCAATTACATCCTTTCGGGGCAGTACGGCGAAGGGGGCTTTGGCAGCTGGGAAGTCTTCAAACTCAAGGAAAAGAACGGAGGCAAGGCACCCGCGGTCATCGGACTTGAAATGGGCCATTGCAACCGAACGGCCCTTGACAATGACTTTACCCACCCTTCCGTGGAAAATGCCAAGGATGTGTGGGAAAAGGGCGGCATCGTCACCATGTGTTACCACTGGCTGGCGCCCGAAAAATACATAACCGGCATCTGGTGGAAGGGCTTTTACAAAGAAGCGGTGGACATTCCCCTTGACAGGATAATGAACGGTGAAGACGAAGAAGGAATGAAGCTCCTTCTTGATGATATAAGGATCCTGGCGGAACAGTTAAAGATCTTAAAGGACGAAGGAATCCCGGTACTCTGGAGGCCCCTGCACGAGGCCGCCGGCGGATGGTTCTGGTGGGGCGCATACGGCCCCGAAGCCTACAAAAAGCTCTATATTCTCATGTACGAGCAGCTCACCGAAGTTTACGGACTAGACAACCTCATCTGGGTCTGGAACGGCCAGGACAAAGACTGGTACCCGGGGGATAAATACGTGGATATGGTGGGTACCGACATATATCCCGGGGAGCACGAATATGCCTCCCACATAGCAAAATATCTGGAACTTTATGAATGGGTGGGCCCCGGAAAGATGATAGTGCTTTCCGAAAACGGTACCATGCCGGACATCGACGCCGCGGTGCGGGACGGAGCCATGTGGGGATTCTTCTGCACCTGGGAAGGCGAATTTGTCATCGACAAAGGGATCAAGACGGTCTATTCGGACAAATACACAGAAGCTGAGGTCATGAGTAAGATCTACAACCATGAGAAGGTCCTGACTCTTGACGAACTGCCGGATCTTAAGACCTACAGGATCCGAAGCAAGTAATGAAAGGATACGGGAGTTTATGAAGAAAACGTTAAGACGTGCCGCGGCCGGTCTTTTGGTCGCAATACTGCTCATATTGACCGCAGGAAGCGGCAGGGGCTTATCTGTATCCGCAAAGACCCCGCATTCCATGGATGACTACGAGGATATCGTCAGCACCTATTCGATCCTGCCGGATTCCCTTTCCTTCAAGGAGTACAAAAAGGGCTTTAAAGAACAGTATCCGGAAGAAAGGATCGTGGTTGAAGCCTCTGATTACGTAAGGTACGAAGAAAACGGTCTTTCCGTGAGCCCTGAAGCTTACACGAATTTTGAAGGATCCTCCGGCAAAAGTGTGCTTACCTCCGAAAATTCTCTGATCGAGATGGACTTTTCGGTGGAAAAAGAAGGATTTTACAACATCACTCTTGAGTACTATCCGGTGGAGGGAAAGAGCGCCGACATCGAGAGAAGCATCTTCATCGACGGAGAGCTTCCCTATGCGGAACTCTCACTGGTGAGCTTTAACAGAGTATGGAAATATGACGCGGCAAAGAGCGGAGAATCTGCGGGTTATATCTGGACAAAGGACAATCAGGGCAACGACAACAAGCCCGGAATGACGGAAGCTCCCGAATGGATGAAGGAACCTGCTTACGACAGCGACGGCTACGTGACGGAGCCTCTGTCCGTTTATCTTACCAAAGGAGATCACACCGTGACCCTTCTTTCCGTAAGAGAGCCCATGCTTTTAAAAAGCATTGTTTTTGACAACGAGGAATCACCGAGACCTTATTCGGAGGTAAAAGCCGGGTTTGAAAACCTTGGAGCCGCAAATACCGCAGGGATTGTGGTGACTGTCGAGGGCGAAAACGCCTCCAGGACTTCGTCACAGATGCTTTATCCCGTGCAGGATCAGTCCTCGCCTTCGGTGAGCCCTTCAAGTCCCAAGGCGCTTTTAAATAATTCCGTGGGCGGCAATTCCTGGAGACTGGTGGGCCAGTGGATCGAGTGGGAATTCGACGTGCCGGAGACGGGTTTTTACAACATATCTCTTTACGACAGACAGAGCTTTTCAAGGGGCATTCACGTTTCGCGCCGCATAAGCATAGACGGCAGTGTTCCTTTTTCGGAAATGAGTGCCTACGCCTTTGATTACTCCAACAACTGGCGCGAGGATGTGCTGAAAGACGCAAAGAACGAGGCCTATTCATTTTATCTTGAGGCAGGGCACCACACCCTCAGGATGGAGACGGTGCTGGGAGATTTTTCCGAGATCGTGGGTCTGGTGGAAGAGGCTGTTCAGAAGCTTAATTCCATCTATCGGAGAGTCATCAAGGTCACGGGCGTCAATCCCGATACCTACAGAGATTATCAGCTGGCAAGCGTGCTTCCGAACTTAAACGCGGAACTCACCGAGGCCAGGGATATCGTAAACGAAGCCCTCTCAAGGCTTGAGGCGGTGGCTTCGAAGAATACCGACAAAAAAACGGTGCTCCTTACCATGAGAGATCAGCTAAACGATCTTATCAAGGACGAAGAATACATGGTCCGTACCATTTCTTCTTTCAAGATAAACGTCCGTGCCCTCGGTAATTGGATCACCCAGGTAATAAGCCAGCCCCTGCAGATAGACAGGATAAACATCTATTCCCCCGGGGAAAAGATCAAATACAAGGGAAGAGGGTTCTTTGACGGCCTTGGCTACGAAATGTCACGACTCTTTTATTCCTTTGTCATCGACTATAACAACATCGGTTCCGTCTCAAAGGACAAGGACACGGAAACCATCACCCTGTGGGTGGGTTCGGGACGTGACCAGGCCAATGTCATAAA
>DBVS01000030.1:12909-13129 GCA_002308235.1 Lachnospiraceae bacterium UBA1258 | reverse complement strand
GCGTGAACGTGCAGCTGGTGGACATGTCCACTCTTCTTAAAGCAAGTCTGGTGGGAGAAGGACCCGACGTGGCAATACAGGTAGCCAACACCAACGGTGTGGCGGGAGCCGTGCTTTTTACGGGTAACGATACACCGGTCAATTACGGAATAAGAAACGCAGTGCTGGATCTTTCGGGCTTCCCTGACATAGAAGAGGTACTCGCGAGATTCCCTCAGGC
>DBVS01000030.1:0-12744 GCA_002308235.1 Lachnospiraceae bacterium UBA1258 | reverse complement strand
TTTGCATCCCTTCTTTATCAGAACGGAGGCAGATATTACAACGACGAGGGTACGGCTTCGGAACTGGATTCCGACATATCCGTGAGCACCTTCAAGGATTTCTGCGAATATTACACGGATTATAAGCTGGACAAAGAAACCTCCGTGGAGGAGCGCTTCAGGACCGGTGAATGTCCCCTTATGATCGCGGATTACACGACCTACAACAATTTCGCGGTTTCCGCTCCCGACATCGCGGGTCTTTGGAGCTTTACAAAGATCCCGGGAACAAAGAAATCCGACGGAACCGTGGACCATTCCGTGGCCTGCACGGGCCTTGCCACCATGATCATGGCAGACACGGATGAGCCTTTGGCATCCTGGGAATTTGCCAAGTGGTGGACTTCGGAAGAGACCCAGACAAGGTACGGCCGTGAAATGGAAGGCCTTATGGGAAGTGCGGCCAGAGTACCCACCGCAAACTACAACGCCTTTTTGAGAATGCCCTGGCCGGTGGAGGATTTTGAGACCCTTAAGTCGTCCATGGACTGGGCAAAGGGAATCCCCCAGGTTCCCGGAGGGTATTATTCCTGGAGAAACGTATACAATGCCTTTTACACCGTGGTGACACTGCCCGATACGGCTCTCCCGAGAGAAGAGCTGATGGACAAGGTAATATACATAAACGCCGAGATCGATTACAAGCGTGAAGAACTCGAACTCGACGGCAAGAGAAAGTAGGAAAGGAGAACACGATGAAAGAGTCTTCCCTGGCGTTCAGGATAAGAAGGAACAAAACCTCATATTTCATGCTGGCGCCGTACTTCGTTATGTTTTTCTTCTTTACGGTGCTGCCGGTGGTCATGAGCATTTTCTTTTCCTTTACCTACTACAATATGCTGGAAATGCCCGAGTTCATCGGATGGAAAAACTATATCAAGCTTTTCTTAGAAGACGATATTTTCCTTAAATCCTTAAAAAACACCATGGTCCTGGCGGTGGTGACAGGCCCCGTGAGTTATTTCCTGTGCCTTCTCTTTGCCTGGATCATCAATGAATTCAAGGGCTGGCTCAGAGCCTTTCTGACCCTGATCTTTTATGCCCCCAGTATCTGCGGTAACGCCTTTGTGGTCTGGAACCTGATCCTTTCGGGAGACAGATACGGATATTTAAACGGTATCCTCTTGAAACTCGGGATCCTGGATGAGGCGGTCATCTGGATGAAGACGGAAAAGTATGTGCTTCCCATGCTCATAGTGGTACAGCTCTGGCTGTCTCTGGGAACCGGTTTCCTTTCCTTTATCGCAGGTTTGCAGACGGTGGACAAGTCCCTTTATGAGGCGGGCGCCATCGACGGCATAAAGAACCGCTGGCAGGAACTTTGGTACATCACTCTTCCGGCCATGAGACCACAGCTTATGTTCGGTGCGGTCATGCAGATTACCCAGTCCTTTGCCATTGCGGACGTTTCCCTGCAACTGGCGGGCAATCCGTCGGTAAACTACGCGGGCGCCACTGTGGTAACGCATCTTCTTGACTACGGAACCGTACGCTTTGAGATGGGTTATGCCTCCGCCATCGCAACGGTGCTCTTTATCCTGATGGTGGGCTCCAACAAGCTGGTACAGAAGCTTTTAAGAAGGGTGGGTGAGTGATATGGCAAAAGCAAGAACCCGTTTCTTTAAGCCGAGAGAAAAACGCGTAAACCGCTCCATGGCGGGAAATACCATGCTTTTTGTGCTGATGGTGATCTGCGGGCTGGCCATGGTCCTTCCCCTGGTGATGGTGATAAACAACTGCTTAAAACCCCTGGACGAACTGTTTCAGTTTCCGCCCCGGATATTTGTAAAGAACCCGACTCTTGAGAATTTCTCGGATCTTTTCAGACTCATGAACGATTCCTGGGTACCCTTCTCAAGATACATTTTGAATACCATCATCATTACCGGCGGCGGTATGGTGGGACACGTGCTCATAGCATCTCTGGCGGCTTATCCCCTGGCAAAGCATGATTTCCCCGGAAAGAACATTCTTTTTTCCATGGTAGTGCTTTCCATGATGTTTTCCTGGACCGTTACCCAGACACCCCAGTACATGATCATCTCCTGGCTTCACATCAACAATTCGTACCTGGCGCTGATCCTCCCTGCATGCTCCTTCGGTATGGGGCTTTATCTCATGAAGCAGTTCATGGAGCAACTTCCCGACTCTCTTATGGAATCCGCCAGACTGGACGGAGCCAATGAGTGGCAGATCTTCTGGAAGATAGTGATGCCAAACGTTAAGCCTGCCTGGCTTACACTGGCCATCTTCCAGTTTCAGCAGATGTGGGGAAATACAGGATCCACGTTCTTAAGAGACGAGGAATTAAAGCCCTTACAGTATGCGCTTTTCCAGATTTCCGCAGGCGGCACCGCAAGAGCGGGCGCAGCGGCGGCGGTAACCTTTATCATCGCGGCGGTTCCCATTACCTTCTTCCTTATCTGCCAGAAGAACGTGCTGGAGACCATGACCACATCGGGTATGAAGGAATAGGGGGCGGACATGAAGAAAAACTTTTTGATCAAAACCTTCACTGCCCTGACGGCGGCAGCCATCCTGTTAGGCCTCACGGGGACAAAAGCCTTTGCGGCGGGACTTCCTTACGATTCCTACAACTATGACTACAGGGAGTACATCCACTTTACTCCGGCGGCATACATTCCCGACGTAAACATAAACGTGGAAAAGTACCTGTTTAACGGCGAAGAGGTGGGAAAGCTTCTTTCTCCCCAGGATATCTGTGTGGACGAAGAAGGTCTTATCTACATAGCCGACACCGGTAACAACAGGATCGTGATCCTTAACAACCGGATGGACAAAGTGGTTGACATAATATCCACATTTGACAATAAAGGCTCGGAAGACAGCTTCAACAAACCTGCCGGTGTATGCGTTTCGGAGGCAGGGGAAATATATATTGCGGACTCACAGAACAGAAGAGTGGTGGTGCTTAAAAAGAACCACGATTTTGTCAGGGTCGTGGAGAATCCCACGTCCGAAAGCCTTGACGATAACTTTGTTTTCACTCCTTTACGCATAACCGTTGACTATGCGGACAGGCTTTACGTGATAGCCCAGAACATGTTCGAGGGCATCATGGTATTTGAAAGCAACGGTAATTTTTCAAGCTTCTTCGGAACCATAAACGTGGAGATCTCTCTGTGGGACAAATTCTGGAAAAGACTTGCCACCAAGGAAGAGCGTTCCAAACAGAAGCTCTTCATTCCCACGGAGTTTACGGGGCTTGACATAGACCCGGACGGCTTTGTATACGCCACCAACCTTGATGCCAACGGAATACAGGGAGTAAGGCGATTAANNCCCCAGAGGAGCCGATGTCATCAAGAAGGGTGCCAACTTAAACGTTGGCGGTGACCTTCAGATCGCGGGCGTCACCGAGTATGCCGGAGCCTCCCAGTTTACGGACGTGGTCTACAGGGGAAACGGTATCTACTCCTGCATAGACAGGCGCAGGGGCAGGGTATTTACCTACGATCACGAAGGAAACCTTCTTTATATCTTCGGAGGTCTGGGAAGCCAGTCGGGAACCTTTAAGCTTCCCACCGCCATAGAGGATATCGGCGGCAGGATAGTGGTGCTGGACGGAACCCTCTGTGAGCTGGTGACCTTCAAGGTTTCAGAGTACGGAGATCTCATAAACAGGGCGGTGGCTCTCAGGTACGACGGCGACGAAGCCATGGCTGTGGGTCTCTGGGAACAGGTTTTAAAGCTTGATGAAAACAACGAACTTGCCCACACGGGCATAGGAAAAGCATATCTTACCGCCGGCGATTACAGGGAAGCCATGCGGCACTTAAAGCTCGGAATGGCAAGAGACTACTATTCCGTAGCCTACAGAAGATACAGAAACGAAATACTCAGAAAGAACGCAGGTTTCTTTTTGACGGGGGCTTCCGTCCTGATCATTGCTGCAGCGGTCTTTGTGAGGATCAGAAGAAAAAAGAAAGGAGTCGTAAAGGATGCGTGAGGCATTTTCTAAGGAAAAATGGAAATATCTTTGGTATACACTGACACATCCCATGGACGGTTATTACTGGATCCGCCACAGGAATCTCGGAAGCGTACCCATAGCCGTTTTGCTGGTGATCGCGTTCTCCTTTTCCTTTACGGCTAACAGACTTCTGGCGGGATTCGTGGTGAACGATCTGGACCCCAGGACCGTGGACGGTCTCTATGAGCTTATGGGAGTGCTGGCTTTTTATCTCTTGCTCTGCGTGAGCAACTGGTCCATAACATGTCTCATGAACGGAGAGGGAAGGCTTAAGGACATAGCCATAGCCATCGGCTATGCAACGGTCCCCATAACCTTCGTACTCATTCTTTCTACCGTGATCAGCGGTTTTGTGGCGGACGACGAACAGGCCTTTTATGTGATCATCCTTGGAGTCGGGATAGCTTACGGCGTTATCATGATGCTCATCGGTATCATGCAGGTCCATAACTACACTCTGGGAAAGACCCTCATAACCCTGTTCCTTACGGTCCTTGCTTTATTGATAATAATTTTCCTGATGCTGCTTTTGTCGAATCTTCTCGGGCATGTGTTCAACTTCTTTAAGAGCATATATACCGAGTTGATCTTCAGGACTTAAGGGGGGTGGGATCGTGGCTAAAGAAAAAAGCGTAAGGCTCCCTGTGAGCCGTGTAAAGAAAACAGTGCTTTGTATCCTTGCGGTCGCAATGATCGCGGCACTTTCCTACCTGATCTATTACCTGGTGCACTATCAGTTTTACAGCGGTTATAAGAAATATCTGACCGCCGGCACCTATGAGGAAGGACGTGCCTATGCGCCCATGGCGGATCCCGGGAAAGACGTTGCCGGTATGGATCTGGTGGCGGAAAGTGACGTACTTAAGCTCTATACGGACACAAAGTCGGGTTACGTTGCCCTTTTTGACAAAAGAAACGGTAAGACCGTTTATTCCAATCCCTTAAACGCTGATGAAGACTCGGTAGCCAACAAGGTAAACGTCGATTACTTAAAGTCCCAGATGATAGTCCAGTACTATAACTCCGACATCATAACGGGTACCTTCGATTCCTACAGCGCAGGCGTTTCCAAGGGAAACCTGAAGGTCGAGAGCATCGATAGAGGTGTCAGATACATCTACACTCTGGGAGAAAACAAGGACGATTCCATCCGCTTCGAGATTCCCCTTGAATACAGGCTCATAGACGATCACCTGGAGGTATCGGTCCCTGCGGCACAGATTAAGGAATTTAACGGAAGCGTATACAGGATACAGCTTTTAAGATATTTCGGAGCCGCTTCAAAGGAAGAAACGGGCTATACCGTGGTTCCCAACGGCGCAGGGTCATTAATCGAATTTAACAACGGAAAGACCGGGGAAGCCGCTTACGCCCAGTATATCTACGGCCTCGACCCGCTGGTTTCGGACTATTCCACCACCGAAAACACCCTTAACGTAAAGCTTCCCCTTTACGCCCTCTGCAGGGAAGATTCCTCGGTGCTTGCTACGGTGGAGGAGGGAGCCCCGGTGGCTCTCATTTCCGCAGATATTTCCGGCAAATATAACGACTATAACTACGCCTACACCACCTTTGTACTTAGAAATGCCGACAACTTAAGGATGTTCGGAAACAATACCCAGGACGTGTTCGTGCTTGAAAAGAAGCCCTACGACATCAACTGTACCGTAAGATACACCCTTCTTACGGAGGAAAACAAAGGCTACAACGGCGTTGCCGCCTATTACCGCCGAAGGCTGATTTCCGAGGGAAATCTTTCCCGCACGGAAAAAGAAGGGGATATTCCCTTCTACTGCGACATCATCACCGGAGTCAGGGAAACTGCGCACTTCCTGGGAGTTCAGTACCTTAATTCCTTTGCCATGACAAGCTTTGATGAGGCTGCAGAGATCTCCGAAGAGCTTTCCGCTTTGGGCTTAAACAATCAGGTGGTGAACCTGCAGGGCTGGTTTAACTCAGGCTACTATCACAAGGCAGCCCATGACATCAGGATAGTAAGTGAAGTCGGCAATCGTGCCGGGTTATCGAAACTTAACAACCTAATCCGTGAAAAGGGCGGAAGACTTTACGTCGACACGGCTTTCCAGAGAGTCACCTTCGCGGATAACGGCTTTAATTACAAGGCGGAGTCCTCCAGATATTACTCGGGATACGTCGTAAGCTTCGGAAGCGTGGACCCTACCACCTTAAGAAACACCGCAGCTCTGGGATATCAGGAACTGCGATATGACGTTCTTTCTCCCGCGTATCTGCCTAGGTACGTCGCACAGTTTGCTTCAAAGATAAAGAAATACGATGTGGACGGAATCTCCTTAAGAGATCTTGGAAGCGACCTGGCCAGTGACAAACGAAGGACCCGGATAATCGACAGGGAGCAGGCTCTTGACATCGTAAAGGGGCAGTTTACCGAACTTGAAAACACGGGAAAGAACCTGATGACCGCCGCATCCAACGCCTACGCCTTTAAGTATTCGACGGATATCATAAACGCCCCCGTGTATTCAAACGACTATCGGATCACGGACTATGACATTCCGCTGTACGCAATGATAATACACGGTCACATTTCCTATTCCTCGGAACTTTTAAACTACGTTGACGACGAAGACCTGACGCCTACCATACTCATGCTCATAGAAAACGGCGCTTCGCCCCACTATGTGTTTACCAAAGAGGAATCGAGCCGCATGAAGAACACGGCCATGAATTCCTATTACTGCACCACCTTCGATAACTGGAAGGATGAGGCGGCTTACGTTTACAAAAGCGTAAACGATATCCTTAAGCACGTTACCGGAGCGGAAATCGTAAGCCACGAGATCCTTTCTGCGGGCCTTCGAAAGATAACCTACTCAAACGGGAAAGTTATCTACTTAAATCCTACGGAATTTGACCTTAAGGACGGTTTAACAACCGTGCCTGCCATGAGCGCAAGATTGGAGGGAGACAGATGAAAAAGAAAAAGAAACTGACCCTCCTTCAGAAAAGGAGCCTTAAAGGATACCTGTTCATACTTCCCTGGCTCATAGGTTTTGCTTTTTTCTACATACGAAGCCTGGTGATGACCGTACAGTTTTCTTTTTCGAAGCTGGACGTACTGCCGGGAGCCGGGGGCTACACCCTTAAGAATGTGGGCTTTGATAATTTCATCTATGCCTTCAGGGTTCACGGTTCCTTCAAACAGACCCTCACGTCCTCTGTGGGAAACATGCTGATCGACGTGCCTCTGATCATTTTCTTTTCGCTGTTTATGGCCATGATGCTCAACAAGAAATTTAAGGGGCGCGGAATAGTAAGAGCAATCTTCTTCCTGCCGGTGATCTTAAATTCCGAAGCGTTAAAGGCTGCCATATCCCTTGGCGAAACCATGATGAACGGTGGAGTTGCAACCCAGGCTGCGGAAGTGGGGGAAGCCTCGGGAACGGTACTGGCCTTTGATATCGATTACCTGATAAACATGTTCATCAACTTCGGTCTTCCGGTGAAGATCATAAGCTACATAACCACAGCGGTTCAGAGGATCAACGACATAATATCCGCATCCGGAGTGCAGATAATCATCTTCATAGCGGCGCTTCAGTCCATAACGCCCTCCATGTACGAGGTTGCAAAGATCGAAGGCGCCACGGCATATGAAACCTTCTGGAAGGTCACCTTCCCCATGGTGATGCCGCATATCATAACAAACGTGGTCTACACCATCGTTGATAATTTCGCCGGAAGTAAAGTGGTGGATCTTGCTTACACCACTGCCTTCGGAGAGTTCAACTACGGCTTAAGCGCCGTATTCAGTTTAGCAAGCACTTTGGTAACGCTTCTCATACTGGCTCTGATAGTAAGACTCATACAGAAGCGGACATTCTACTACAACTAAAAGGAGGAGAAGGGCATGTTGAATTCCGTAAAGAAATTTCTTGTAACACTTTTAAGAGTGCTCATTCTTGTGGGCGTCGGCTACACCATTCTCGCTCCGGTCATCGGGATGGCGGTAAACTCCATAGCTTCCACGGAGGACCTTTACAATCCCATGATGTTTCTTTTCCCGAAGTATCCCACATGGGAAAAGTACGCACTGGTAATAAAAAGAATGGGTTATTTTGCCACCATGGCAAGAGACCTTCTTTATACCGTGTCCCTTACGGCCATACAGGTATTTGTATGCTCCATGGTGGGTTACGGCTTTGCCAGATTCAATTTTAAGTTCAAAGGACTGCTGTTTGCAGGCGTGGTTTTGATGATCACGATCCCTGCCCACACCATCATGCTTCCTTTGTACATGACCTTTAAGTCTTTCGACCCCTTCGGTATCGTAACGGCTCTGAAGGGAACTCCCGGAGTCATGGGTACCGTGGTGCCCATGTTCCTTATGACGATACTCGGCTGCGGAGTAAGATCCGGACTTTACATCTATATCTTCAACCAGTTCTTCAGGGGACTGCCGAAGGAAATAGAAGAGGCGGCCTTCGTGGACGGAGCGGGAGTCTGGTACACCTATTTCCGGATAATGCTGGTAAATGCCATGCCTGCGGTGATTACAGTGGCTGTGTTCTCACTGGTATGGCAGTTTAACGACACCTTCTACGCGAAGCTCTTCCTGATAAGCGAGAACGTGGTCATCAGTAAGAAGATATCGTCCCTGGCAGGCGTACTTTCCAACCAGGACAAAATCCTTAACGTATCCATCCAGCAGCAGCACGTAAATGCCGGGATACTGCTGGTGGTACTGCCGATACTCATTCTTTATCTGATCCTTCAGAAGCGCTTTATCGAAGGCGTGGAAAGAAGCGGTATCGTTGGATAACCTTTGATGAAAACCTTGTAATGGGGGTTCATATATGCAAATTTCAACAATCACAAAGGAGGATGAAAAGTTGAAGAAGCAAAGATTATTTGCCTGCCTTATGGCAGGAGCCATGGTCCTTACCATGACGGCTTGCGGCAATTCAAAGAGTTCCGCGTCGGATTCGACATCGACGCCTGTAAGCGCAAGCACAAGCACTTCCGCTTCCGTTGAAGAGCAGAAGGGCTTTGAGTACGACGACTCCGCCAGCATTACGTTTGCGGACGAGAAGTACGGTTTTGTCGGCAGCGATTCCACAGTAAATCCCGCCGCAAAAGAAACCGCTTTTTCCGTGGTTTCGCGTAACGGAAGAAAAGCTCTTAAGATCGAATCCGCCGAGGGCGGAAAGTTCTTTGCGGGTATCCAGATGGATGCTCTGCTGGGCGATAAGATCGGTGAAGTAAAGACCGTTGAATTCGCCCTTGAGACCGAGTGTAAGGACAACGGTAAATTCGTTGCCACATCCGGTAATGTATACGCTTATCTTGGAGAGGACAACGAAAGAAGCAACACTCCCTGGTCGATCTACCTTGAGAAGCAGAATCCCAAGAAAATATCCTACGAACTGCCCCAGACGGCGGTAGCGGGAAATTCTCTGGTGCTTTCTCTTGAGGTTAACGACGGAAGCAGCTACAAGGCAGACAGAGAGACGGCTCTCTACGTTTACTCCATTTCCTTTAAGGATGCGGCAGGAAACGTGCTTCCCGTTGACACTTCCGCAGAATACGTTAAGGTCGAGACCGGAGAAGACAGATCCAACCTCTTCGGTATTGCAGGCGCCATCACCGTTGACGGTCTGGTGGGCGCAGGCGGCGCTTGGAGCCAGATCGGTTATCAGGAGCTTACCGACGAGCAGTTCGAGGCTTTGAAGACTCCCGGTTCTGTTGTGGAAATCTCTTACCAGTCCTCCACCGGCAATATGTGGATGGGTCTTTCCGGCAATGCATGGCTCAGGATCGGCGTAGGTAACGCTGACGGTTCAGGCCAGGGCTTTGCGTATGTTAACAATTCAAAGAACATCGCCCAGATCCCTTACGAAGAGATCGTTAAGGTCTGCGGTGAAGATACCTCTGCATGGGATAAGTCCATCTTTATCGAGTCTGACGGCGACTTCGAAGTATTCTCCGTAAAGATCGGCAGGCAGATTCCCAATATCGTTCTCAAGGATGCCATCGATATCGGACTCAGCGGAACAAGCGGCGCTTGGGGACAGTTAGGTTACGATGTGGTCCTTTCCGACGAAGCGATAGAAACTTTAAGAACTCCCGGTTCTGTGGTGGCTGTTGAATATACTTCCGAATCCGGTGACTTCTGGATCGGCCTTTCCGGCAATGCATGGCTGAGAGTAGGTGTCGGCAATGCGGACGGTTCGGGCTCCGTTGATGCTTACACAGACGGCAATATCTGCTACGTAACCTACGACATGATTGCAGCAGTATGCGGTGAAGACTCTTCCGCTTGGGATACCACTCTGTTCGTGGAATCCGACACCAACTTTGAAGTTTATTCCGTGAAGATCGGAAAAGCGGCAGAGTTTAAAGCAAACAACAAGCAGGTGGATGCGGGTATTTCCGGTACCGGCGACGGCTGGGCCCAGATAGATTACGGCATCACCCTTTCCGATGAGGCTCTTGAAGCGTTAAAGACACCCGGTTCTGTTGTAAACATTTCCTACACCTCCGAAAGCGGAGAGATCTGGATCGTTATGACAAGCGGTGCCGAAGGCTGGAAGAGAATCGGTGTGGGCGACTTTGACGGTTCGGGTCAGGGTTACGCCGTATATGACGGTTCTTTGTGCCAGATCACACACGAAATGATTGCGGAATATTACGGAGCTGATCCTTCAACCTGGGGAAATCAGTTTGTAGTGGAAGCTTCCACGGCCTTTGAGGTTTATTCCGTAAACATTGGTCAGACCAAATGATCGCATTGAGAAAGGATAAAAAAATGAAAAGAATAAAAAGATTTGCAGCTCTCGGTCTTGCACTTATTCTTGCTGTTTCTACCGCAGCATGCGGCAAGTCCGGAGCATCGGGTTCGGACAGTGCTTCGAGCAATTCAAATACCGGCGACAAGGGTGCTTTTCGCCACATTACCATAGGTTCCTGGTGGAGACAGTACTATGATTCCACAGACGAAAGCATGGATGCATCCTCAGACTGGACCGCAAACCAGCCCGTAGAAGGCGATGATGCGGAAACCGCCAATTCCAAGGCCATCAACCGCGAGGTAAGCCAGGCTAAGTGGGATCTTGTAAAGAAACTTGAGGATAAGTACAACTGCGACTACGAATGGGTAAACCTTACCTTCGACGGAACCCAGGAATCTCTTAACACCTCAGTTCTTGCGGGTTCACCCGACTGCGACATTTACATGGTTCAGTCCTCCATGGCTATCCCTGCCCAGAGTAACGGGCTTCTGGTTGACTTAAAGACCATTTTACCCGCAGATCACGACCTTTTCACCGACCAGAAGGTATTTTCATACCTGGACCTTGGCGACGGAAAGGCCTGCATCCTTCAGGTTAACGGTAACTTTTCAAATACCTATCCCATCGGCTTCAATGTGCAGATGTTAAAGGATAACAACCTCGAGGATCCCAGAGACCTTTACGAGCGCGGCGAGTGGACCTGGGACAAGTTCATCGAGTACTGCCAGAAGCTTACCCAGGATACCGACGGTGACGGTAAAACAGACCAGTACGGCTACTGCGGATATGCGGGAGAGACTCTCAGCGAACTCCTTATGTCCAACGGAACCAACATCGCAGGCGGCAAAGATTGTAACTTAACAAGCGCACCTGTAGGTGAATGTTTACAGATGATGCAGGACATGTATAATAAATATAATGTATGTTATCCCTACGACTATTCCGCAGACGGCGGCAAGCCCTCCGACTCCATGAGAAGACAGTACAACCAGGGAAATATCGCATTTTTCCCTGCTGCAGTCTGGGTTATGAACGATTCCGGAAACTATCCCGAGGGTAAAGAAGGAAATCTTACCTGGGACGTTGCTTTCGTTCGCTGGCCCGTGGGACCTTCGGGTAACAAGGATACAAACGGAGGTTACAAAGCTAACAACGCTAACTTCTTTGTAATCCCCGTAGGTGTAAAAGAGCCCGAAAAGATCTTCAATTTCCTTTACGATCTTTACAACTGGTTCGACGGCGACACCTCCAAACGCGACAACCCCGCGCTTCTTAACTGGTGGTACAACGAGACCGCAAAGGTTAAGGAGATCAACGATGCAAACTTCGAAGTACAGAAGGACTGCTTAAGCCACCCCAACTTCGAACTTTACGAGGATCTGGGCGTTTCTTACGATCTTGAATCCATCATCAACGGATCCATGACCCCCGCACAGTTCCAGGAAACCTACAAGCAGAGTTTCCAGGACGCCCTTGACGCCATTTTCAAATAAGTAATCAATTCGCACTGCGGTTTCTTTCTCCTTTGGGGGAGGAACCGCAGGAGCGAAACAGGAAAGGATGAATAAAATATATGAGCAAGGTGAAAATGCTTAATTGTCCCGCGGTTCCCAATGTTCCCTGGCAGGAGAGACCCGCAGATCTTACGGGTGCACCGGTATGGAGATATTCGGAAAACCCCATCATCGGAAGAAATCCCGTGGAAGGTGTGGCACGTATCTTCAACAGTGCGGTAATGCCCTTTGAAGACGGCTTTATCGGGGTTTTCAGAGGAGAACAGACCAACGGTATTCCCTATGTGTATCTCGGACGTTCCAAGGACGCCATCCACTGGGAATTCGACAAAAACAAGGTTCCCTTCGTAAACGAGAAGGGAGAGCCCTTCATGCCCGTATATGCTTACGATCCCAGACTTGTGAAGGTGGAGGATACCTATTACAT
>DBVS01000097.1 GCA_002308235.1 Lachnospiraceae bacterium UBA1258 | reverse complement strand
GAACAGGGCGAACTGTATGATGTGGTGATCTTAGATCCCCCTGCTTTTACCAAGTCCAAGGATGCTACCAAAAATGCAATTAAAGGCTATCGGGAAATCAACATGAAAGGCCTTAAGCTCGTAAAAGACGGGGGCTTTCTTGCTACCTGCTCCTGTTCTCACTTCATGACCCAGGAGCTTTTCACCGAAGTCATCGGCCAGGCCGCCAAGGCTGTCCACAAACGGCTCAGCCAGGTTGAATTCCGGACCCAGGCGCCGGACCACCCCATTCTTTGGGCCGCGGATGAATCTTATTACCTCAAGTTCTATATCTTCCGTGTGTCCGATGAAAAATGACCGTTCCCTCACCGGTTAAAAGCACTCAAGCACCCTTGCGCCTTTTTTGACAAATGCAATGAATTCTTCTGTCCCGGCGCTTACTTCGACCCATTTTCCACCCTTATACTCCTGTTTGTCTTTTGTAAGCACCCAGCTTCCCTCAGGGAGCCAAACCCCTCTTTCGGTCTGCCCCTGCTTTACTATAGGCGCAAAAAGAATATCCGGGCCGAACATATACTGATCGCCAATCCCGTAGCATTTATCGTCGTCGGGATAATCAAAGAACATGGGACGCATAACGGGATATCCCTTTTCGGAAGCAAGATCCATCTGCTCCGTGATATAAGGAATCAGCCTGTAACGGAGCTTTACAATCTCTGAAAGGATCTTAAGGTTTCTTTCTCCGAAGCTCCAGAGTTCATTGTCACCGCCGGTAGGCTCTTTGATATTTCTGGATCTGTCATGGCCGTCTCTGGATCCGTGAAGTCGCATGACGGGAGAGAAAAGGCCGTACTGGAACCATCGAACTATCAGCTCTCTGAAATAATCCGAATTAATGTCTCCGCCGTAGAATCCGCCAATGTCCGTATTCCACCAGGGAATNNTGAGGCCCGATTTTATCTGCTCTTCCAGACTTTCAAATGTGGAAACAATGTCTCCGGACCAAACAAGGGCGCCGAATTTCTGGGCACCTGTGTAGGCGCTTCTGGTAAGAGTGATAACATCATCCCTGCCCATTTTCTTCATGCCGTCATAAACCAGCTGCGCATAATGGTAAGGATAAAGCAACGCCACCTCATCACCCCGGCCTGCATACATGATGATATTGTCGAAATGCTCCGGATGGATCTCGGGCTCGGCCTCATCAAACCACAGTCCGTCCACTCCGTTGTCAAGATAGTTTTCTTTAAGACGTTTAAAAACATATTCTCTCGCGGCGGGATTGCTTGGATCTATCTCCGCCTGAGGACCGTAGAAATCAAACACGCGGTTGCTTCCGGATGCGGTGCGGAGCAGCATGTTATGCTCCAGCATATACCGATAGTTTTCGCTTTGTTCATTTATGGTCGGCCACATGGAAACCATGAGCTTTATACCCATCTTGTGAAGTTCATCCGCCATGTATTTGGGATCGGGCCAGTATTTGGGATCGAACCTGTAATCTCCCTGTTCCGTCCAGTGGAAATAGTCCACTATGATTACGGATACGGGAATGCCCAGCTCCTTGTATTTTCTTGCTACCCGTAAAACTTCATCCTGAGTTTCGTATCTTAACCTGCACTGCCAAAAACCCATGCCCCACTCGGGCATCTTCGGTGCGTGGCCAGTAAGATCCGCCAGTTTTTCGCATGCTTCCGCAGGATTGCCGGAGATAACCACAAAATCGACCGCTTTGGTGCAGTCTCCGTTCCAGCGGGTTCTGTTGTTGGACAGTTCCGCCTTTCCGGTTCCGGGCTGATTCCAAAGAAAACCGTAACCCAAAGAAGAATAAACATATGGAATGCTTGATTTGGTGTTTAAATGCTGCAGATCCACGCTGCAGCCTTTTTTGCTGAAACAGTTCATGCGCTCATGACCAAGCCCGTAAAACTCTTCCCCGGGATTGGGTTCAAAAGTTACCCTCACCTTCCAAAGCCCGCTTCCGATACTTCTGTAATTTCTGAAAGCAAAACCGAAGGTCTGCTCCGGCTGCTCTTTAAGAATACATAAATCTCCCTTGAAAAAAGAAAGACTTCCGTTATCATCGATCCTGACTTTTAGGTTTCCCGTAGAAAGAAAGGCGCTCTTCCCCTCCGTCCAAACTCTGGCCTCGGTTTCACGGGGCATAAGCGTCCAGTTTTCATCCGGAAGCTTTGACGAAGCCGTTGCCCGAAATCTTATGCAGCCTTCGAGGCACGCACTGATTTCGCCGATTTCGCCTTCTCTCTCAAAAAGTATGCGGTTCTTCTCAAGAATTAATTCCATAAAGCCGGCCTTTCTTCGTCGATCGGTTACAGGTTAACGGAAATATCTTTCAGCCCTCATGGTCTGTTTTCAATGACGATCACTTTCTTTTTGCGAAGGTAAAGATAATACACGATTCCCAAAAGTATTCCGAAAACCGTGGCGGTGGGAGCGGCAAGGCCCACACCCGTAAGGTTTGCGTTGGGACGGATACTCATGTAGTAAGAAAGAGGGAGTCTCACGATCAATGACTGCAGGATTCCCATGAGCATTACAAAAAACGACTTGGAATGGGCATTGAAATACCCCATGAAACTGAAAAGAACACTGGTAAGAAATGCCTCGGGGGCAAATCCCTTCATGAACTCAAAGGCCCTTGCTATAACGGCCGAATCGTCCGAAAAGATCTCTGCGACAATATCTCCCCTAAAGAAGATCCCCGCGGCAACAAATAGGCCGATCAAAACACCGATTCCCATGCTCCAGCGCAGGGCCGAGATCCCTCTGTCCTCTCTTTTGGCACCCACGTTCTGGGCCACGAAGGAAGCAATGGACTGCATAATGGCTACGGGTATGAGCATGACAAAGGCCTGGACTTTCTGGGCGACTCCGTACCCCGAGGAACAGTCGAGTCCCATTCTGTTTACGAATGCACACAAAGCAAGGAACGTTCCGTTAGTAAGTATTTCCTGAAATCCCAAAGGAAGTCCGATAAAGAAAAACAGCTTGACTTCTTCATTCAGACGGAAATCGCGTTTTCCGATGGTGAAGGGAAGTTTTTGCTTAATGATGATGATCACCGACAAGACCACGCTTACGGCCTGGGCAAAGATCGTTGCGATGGCTGCGCCGACAACATTCATATGAAAGCCTGCCACCAGAACAAGATCGCCGATGATGTTAACAACACAGGCGATGGCCACAAAGATCAGAGGGAGCTTGGAATTTCCCAGTCCTCTCATGACCGAACTTATGAAATTATAGAAAACTACGAAAATAAAGCCGACCGCACAGATCCTGATGTACTGAACGGTCAACTCCACCGCTTCTTCCGGCGCCTGCATGATCCCCGCGATGGGACGGGCAAACACAAACATTATGACTGAAAAAAGAAGGGATAAAACAGCAAAGAAAACCACCGCGCCGCCGATAAGCTTACCGATCCTGTCCTCGCGGTGTTCTCCCAGATACCTTCCCAGCAACACCGTGACGCCCACGGCAATGTTGGCGGTGAAGAAGGTAAAAAGATTCATTACATTACTGCCGGTGGCGATCCCGGATATACCTGCGGTAGTCCCGAAATGTCCGACTATCATAAGGTCCACGGCGCTGTACATTGCCTGCAGCACCAGCGCTGCAAGTATGGGCAGCATGAACCTGACCATCTTTACGGGTATGGAACCCGTGGTAAAATCCTGATTTGTTTCTTTCATGAATGATTCCTGTAGGTTGTGTTTATTCAGCGATCTTAGGTGATTCCTGGGTCGGAGTCTTTGAATATAAAATCTTCAGAATTATCGGGGTAAGTATCGACGAGAAGATGATCAAAAGGATTACCGCAGTAAAATATACAGGGCTTAAAAGTCCCACGGAGAGGCCCTTCTGGGAAGTAATAAGCGCAACCTCGCCTCTTGTCATCATTCCGACACCGATCTTTAAGGAATCGGGCCAGGTAAATTTACAAAGCTTGGCCATCAGACCACATCCGATGATCTTGCAGAGGAGTCCCACAGCCACAAAGGCAAGAGAAAACCATATGATCGACATATTCACTTCACTTATGTCGGTCTTAAGTCCGATACTTGCAAAGAAAATAGGTCCGAAGAGCATATATGAATTGATATCCATTTTTTCGGCGATATACTCGGAATCACGTACGTTGCAAAGAATGATACCCGCAACATAAGCACCTGTTATATCCGCAATACCGAAGTATTTCTCGGCAACAAAAGACATGGCAAGGCAGAGCGCAAGTCCCATGATGGGGATACGTCTGGTATGCGGATATCTTGCATCCATGGCCTTAAAGAGCTTGTAGATGATAAAGCCCACAACGATCGAGAATACAAAGAAAAGGCCCGTTTTCGCGCAAACCGCTCCGACGTTTGAACTTCCGTCATGAAGCCCGATAACAACGGTAAGCACGATAATACCGATGACATCGTCGATAATGGCGGCACTCAGAATGGTCGTTCCGACATAGCCCTTGAGCTTACCCATTTCCCTGAGAGCCTGAACCGTAATGCTTACGCTCGTCGCAGTAAGGATAACTCCCACAAACAACGCGGAATAAAAATCTTTCGTTCCGACTCCGGCAGGTCCGTAAAAGCCCCTGTAGAGAAAGAAACCGCCCACAAGGGGAACAAACACTCCCGCACACGCTATGAGTGTTGCCTTTACTCCGGTTTTGATAAGGTCGTGAAGATTTGTTTCAAGACCGGCCGAAAACATCAAAAGAATGACACCGATTTCGGCCATCTGACTTAAGAAAGTGCTTTGATCCACCAGTCCGAGCACACTCGGACCGATCAAAAGACCCGCGATAATCTCTCCGACAACCTGGGGCGCTTTGAGTTTACGTGCCAGGATCCCGAAGAACTTCGCAAAAACAACTATAATTGCCAAATCTTTAAAAACAAGATATGATTCCATATTTTTCAAGCCTCATAAATGTGCTGTGGAAATAAATTCCGTTTATGCCGTCAACAAAGCATTTTAGCACATCGCACGGGCTTTTCAAGGTTTTTTTGTATTTCTTTTTCCACTTTTCTCTTCTTTGTGTTTGCGTCCTCTGTCGGCAATTTTCTCCGCATCCTCGGCGGAAATTATTTTCTGCGTTTTTACGCCGAAAATACGGCCTTCGTCGGTCTTGCGGATCCTGATCTTGGTCTTTACGAATCCGTGCTCCTCGCAAAAAGCAACTCCCACGAAAAATTTTCCGGTGGGTGAAAAGAGCTTTACTATCTTGGAAGAAGACTTGTCACAGAGGTAACAATTCATGTTTTTGACCTCTCTGTCGGCAAGCAAAGCTTCCTTGGAAGCGAAAGTGCGTGTTATATACTTATCGTAGTCCTTGAAAATCCTGTGTATTTCCCGTTCTTTGTCAATCGGCGGATTGAAAGTGTCGTAAGAAACGTAATCAAGTATTTCCCGGTCCTCTATGGCGGCCAAAACCTTGGCGGCATAATATGCGTCAGAAAAGGCCCTGTGGAAGGGAATGTCTTTTTGAATGTTCATCCGGTCTACGGCTGTTTCCAAAGAAACCCTCTCCGCTCGGTTTCCCCCTGCTATGGCAAAGAGCTTCTGGACGTCGTAAAAAGCAATGGGTCCCTCCGAAAGGGGCTTAAGACCGTAATATTTCATGTTTCTTTGCAGCTCCGTGAGATCCAGGGGACCCCAGGAGCAAAAGACAGGTTCGTCGCCGCACCATTCAAGAAATCTTTCAATTACATCCTCAAAGGGCTGCTCATGCTTTAATTCCTGCATTTTGATATGTACGAGCTTGCCCGTAACATAGTGCATGGTCTTATATATCTGCGGTTTGATAAGGGCGCTGAACTCGTCGATCATGACTTTTTCTTCGTTAAGCTTTACCGCACCTATCTCTATGATCTCGAAAGGAATCTTTACGTTATTACCGGCGGGTGTTCCCGACTGATTCCATTCCAGATCAAGGACAATGTAATTCATAAATCGTTCCTTTCGCGTTTTTTTCCTTTATGGTATAATTCTATGGATATTATCGCGGTTTTGTCAAGAAATGACAAGCCCGGAAGGAGACATTGTCAATGAAAAACATTACAGTACCCGTAAAAGTCGACGGGAGCATGGAATACGCGCGTTTCGAACTATCTTTATATGAAGAAAGCAGGGAGCTCGCCCTTAAAAAACGCCCGCTGGTCCTGGTGATCCCGGGTGGCGGTTACGGCTTCACATCCGCAAGGGAAGCCGACTCCATCGCCAACAATTATCTTGCCATCGGTTATCATGCCGCGATCCTTTACTACAGTGTCTCACCCGCGGTTTATCCCACCTCCCTTCGGGAACTTGCTTTTTGCGTTAAATATCTGAAGGACAAAGCAGACGAACTTCTCATTGACGAAACCCGCATAATCCTCTGCGGTTTTTCTGCAGGCGCACACCTTGCGGCACTTTTCGGAACAGGATATTTCAGACCTGAAGTTACCGATTATTTCAAGGTTTCAAAGGACTATTTAAAACCTGCCGGAATGATCCTCGCGTATCCCGTCATCACCTCAGGGGAATACGCCCACAGAGGCTCATTTGACAATCTTCTCGGACCCGACAAAAACAATCCCGAGATGCTTAAATACGTTTCGATTGAAAACCGCGTGGATGAGAACACTCCTCCCGCCTTTATCTGGCACACCTTTGAGGACGGCGCGGTACCCCTCGAAAACTCGCTCTTTATGGCAAAGGCTATGAGAGCCGCTAAGATTCCCTTTGAATATCACGTATTCCCCAGGGGCGGACACGGTCTTTCCCTTGCGGGCCCCGCAACCTATTCACAGGGAAGACACGAGGATGACCCGGGTGTCCGTCAATGGATGGAGCTTTCCCAAAACTGGCTTCTTCGCACCTTCGGACTTCTTAACTACTGATTGAAAACAACAGGAGGTTACCATGAAATTTCACCGTGGCTGCTGGGTTAAGGAAAAAGGAACCGAACTTTTTTCCCCCAAGGAAATCTATTATCACAGCATTGATAACAATGTGCTTTCGATAACTGCACCGAC
>DBVS01000067.1:9542-9750 GCA_002308235.1 Lachnospiraceae bacterium UBA1258 | reverse complement strand
TCGGCGGATCTTTTGTTAAAGGAACATGAGTATATTCAAAGCCTTCTTGTAAAGGAGGCTATAGACAGACTGGCTCCCGGAAACCGGGATATAACGGCGGCCCATATAGAGTCAGCTCTGAGTCTGTTGGAAACGGGCGTGGGGAAACGGGTAAATTTGCCCTATTCCATTGAAGTTAAAAGAGGTTATCTCGATATTTCTTTTTCAA
>DBVS01000067.1:7924-9487 GCA_002308235.1 Lachnospiraceae bacterium UBA1258 | reverse complement strand
TCCGGGTAGATATTGAGGGAGAAACGACGGTACCCGGACTCGGACGGGTTGTCTGCAAGATCGTTCCCGCAAAGACCATAGGCGGGATAATTCGAAAAGAGTATACTAAGTACCTGGACTATGATAAAATTACAGAGTCTTTGGTGGTCAGAAAGCGGTGCACCGGAGACAGGATCTGCATTAATCGCAACGGCGGAAGCAAGAAGTTAAAGGATTTCTTTATCGACCTTAAGATCGACAGAGAAGACAGAGACGGTATCTTTCTTTTTGCGGACGGAAGTGAAGTCGTATGGATTCCGGGAATCCGCTTAAGCGAAGCATATAAAGTCACGGATGAGACCGTAAATGTACTGATCGTTGACTTACACAAGGAGGGCATATGTTAAAACATCACGTAAAAGTATTACTGACCGAGCAGGAAGTTGACAAACGTATACAGGAGATCGGCGAACAGATTACAAAGGATTTCGCGGGAAAGACCGTACATCTGGTTTGCGTATTGAAGGGCGGAAGTTTCTTTATGTGCGAACTCGCAAAGCACATCGATCTTCCGGTTTCGCTGGATTTCATGTCGGTTTCCAGTTACGGCGGAGATACCAAGTCAAGCGGTGTTGTTAAGATCGTAAAGGACCTTGACGAGCCTTTACAGGGCAAGGACGTTATCGTTGTTGAGGATATCGTGGACTCGGGCCGTACCTTAAGCTATCTTATGGAAATGTTGAAGGATCGTAGACCCGCCAGCCTTACACTTTGCACCCTTCTTGACAAGCCTGACAGAAGAGTAACGGACGTGGAAGTCAAATACACCGGGTTCAAGGTTCCGGATGTTTTCGTTGTGGGTTACGGTCTTGATTACGATCAGATTTACAGAAATCTTCCTTACATCGGAGAAGTTGTTTTCGATGAAGAAGAAGGAAAGTAAGAGGTATATGTTTTGAACAGGAAAGCGCAGGGTTTTCGAATCTATTTTATATTGATAGCCGCACTTTTGGTCTTTGCGGTTCTCGTTTCCTTCATGCAGAAGGACAGAACCTACTATACCAAGAAACAGCTCTTCGATGATCTGAAGGACGGAACGGTTTCGCAGGTTGTGCTGCATCCCAATTCCGGTAACGAAACCGGAACCATCGAGGTATCCTTTACTGCAGGCGGAAAGAAGAATCTTTACGTAACCGACATAAAGGCCACCGAAGAAGAACTGGAAATGCTTACCACCAAGATCTACGTGGAAGACATTCCCCGTGACAGCTGGTTTCTTTCTTATGTGCTGCCCGTCCTGATCGTGGTTATCGTGGGGGTATTCCTGTTTGTCATTATGACAGCTCAGGGAAACGCCAACGCCGGACAGAATTCGCGGATGATGAATTTCGGAAAGTCGCGGGCAAGAGTATATCAGGGTGACAGCAACAAGATAACCCTCAAAGACGTAGCGGGTCTTAAAGAAGAAAAGGACGAGCTGGAAGAGATCGTCGAATTCCTTAAAAATCCCGGAAAGTTCACCAAAGTGGGGGCAAGGATCCCCAAAGGCGTATTGCTTGAGGGACCTCCCGGAACCGGTAAGAC
>DBVS01000067.1:6585-7864 GCA_002308235.1 Lachnospiraceae bacterium UBA1258 | reverse complement strand
GGTGTCGGTGCGTCCCGTGTGCGTGACCTTTTTGCGGATGCCAAGAAAAACCTGCCCTGCATAGTTTTCATTGATGAAATAGACGCAGTTGCCAGACGCCGCGGTACCGGTATGGGCGGCGGCCATGATGAGCGTGAGCAGACCCTCAACCAGTTGCTTGTTGAAATGGACGGATTCGGCGAGAATTCGGGAATCATCGTAATGGCGGCAACGAACCGTGTTGACATTCTGGATCCCGCCATCCTTCGTCCGGGACGTTTCGACCGAAAGATCGCCGTAGGCGTTCCGGATATCGGCGGAAGAGAAGAGATCCTCCATGTTCACGCCAAGAACAAACCTCTCGGCGATGACGTAAATCTTAAAGACATAGCCCAGACTACAGCCGGATTTACCGGTGCGGACCTTGAAAATCTGCTTAACGAATCGGCCATCAACGCCGCAAAGGATGACAGAGCCTTCATCACTCAGGACGATATCAAGAAATCCTTTGTCAAGGTGGGAATCGGAACCGAGAAGAAGAGCCGTATAATCTCTGACAAAGAAAAAGAGATCACCGCATATCATGAGGCGGGACATGCGATCCTTTTCCACGTGCTTCCCGATGTGGGCCCCGTTTATTCCGTTTCCATCATTCCCACGGGACTCGGTGCGGCAGGCTATACCATGCCCCTTCCCGAGCGTGACGAAATGTTCCTTACAAAGAGCAGGATGCTTCAGGATATCATGGTTTCTCTCGGCGGAAGGATCGCGGAGGATCTTATCTTTAACGAGATCACCACGGGAGCTTCCAGTGACATCAAGAAAGCCACCAAGGAAGCCCGCAGAATGGTTACCAGATATGGTATGTCCAAGAACATCGGCGTGATCTGCTACGAGGATGATGAGGACGAAGTATTTATCGGACGTGACCTTGCTCATGCAAAGAACATATCCGAGTCCGTAATGGGTGAGATTGATAAAGAAGTCAAAGTCATCATGGACGAATGCTACGGAAAGGCCGAGAGCATCATAAAAGAAAACATGAGCGTACTTCATTCCTGTGCCAAACTTCTTCTTGAAAAAGAGAAGATCGGCAGGGAGGAATTCGAGGCTTTGTTCGCTTAGAAACCGTTTCTTGTTTATTTTGCACAACTAACCCCTGTGAAAAATTCACAAAAAGTTAGGGCGGAAATTGTAAAATTTGTGAAACGTGAGTATTTACGAAAAGGGTGGACGTTGATATTATAATATGCGTAACCCCCCAATACATTATATAGTTTTTTGCTATACCCCATAAGAA
>DBVS01000067.1:0-6492 GCA_002308235.1 Lachnospiraceae bacterium UBA1258 | reverse complement strand
TGCGCGGCGCGGGATTTTCGCAAGCGAAAATCCATCCGGTGGCTGAACGGACTAGATTATGTAATGCAGTAGTTATGGAATTATGATATAATATACAAGTAAAATTCTGCACTTAATCGGAACGGCTTACTTATGAGTATCAACGACGGAAGAGGAATTGAAAACAGTCAGATGTATCTGTTTCAGATGCGCCCTGCTTTTTTAAAGAGAGCGCTTTTTTCCGATACTTCCGAAAACTACGTAAGCCCCGCCGAGCCCAATCCCTACGGTGAGGTGACCATCAGGTTCCGTACCGCCAGGAATAATGTGGACAGCGTATACCTTGTCAGCGGAAACGACGAGACTCTTATGACCAAGGTAAGCGAGGACAGGTCTTTCGATTATTATGCCTGTACCGTCTATTTAAGCGACGCGGAGTTTCTTTATCATTTCAGAATCCGGAGCGGCAAAGCCAACGTAATCTACGATTCCGCCGGAGTCTCCAAAGAAAGTGTTTCCTACAATCCCTTCTCCATCGTACCCGGCTTCCATACCCCCGAGTGGGCAAAGGGTGCCGTGATCTACCAGATCTTCACCGAGCGTTTTTGTAACGGTGATAAGTCAAACGATGTGGTGAGCGGAGAATACTATTACATAAACGGTCCGGTTCAGAAGATCGACGACTGGTACCAGCTGCCCGCCTGCGATGATACCAAGGAATTCTACGGCGGTGACCTTCAGGGTGTCATCGATAAGCTTGATTATCTTACGGAGCTTGGCATAGAGGCCATTTACTTTAACCCGCTTTTTGTGTCTCCTTCAAACCATAAATACGATACCCAGGACTACGAGCACATCGATCCTCATTTCGGACGTATCGTAAAAGACGGCGGAAACTGCTTAAGAGAGGGCGAGCGCGAAAACACCCGCGCCACCAAATATCAGATCAGAACAACTTCGATGGAAAACCTCAAGGCTTCCGATGAGCTTTTCTGCGAACTTGTTGCAAAAGCTCACGAGCGCGGCATCAAGGTTATTCTCGACGGCGTGTTCAATCACTGCGGTTCTTTTAACAAATGGCTCGACAGAGAGCGTATATATGAGGACAGTGAGGACTATCAGAACGGTGCCTACACAGACAGCTTAAGTCCTTACAGAAATTACTTTGATTTCAGAGACTGGGGCGGCTGGCCCTATAACGGTTCCTACGACGGCTGGTGGGGTTACGATACCCTTCCGAAGCTCAACTATGAGGCTTCCAGAGAACTTTACGATGAAGTTATCAGGATTGCCCAGCGCTGGGTTTCCGCGCCCTTTAACGCCGACGGCTGGAGACTTGACGTGGCAGCGGATCTGGGACATTCTCCGGAATTTAACCACGAATTCTACAAGCGTTTCAGAAAAGCGGTTAAGGAAGCAAATCCCAATGCCATCATACTTGCGGAGCACTATGGCGATCCCAAGCCCTGGCTTAACGGCAAAGAATGGGACTCCGTCATGAACTACGATGCCTTCATGGAGCCTGTTACCTGGTTTCTTACCGGCATGCAGAAGCACAGCGACGACTTCAGAGGCGATATGCTCGGAAACTCCGAAGCCTTCTTTAATACCATGACCTACGCAGGGAACAGATTTGCAAACTGTTCGACTCTCGTAGCCATGAATCAGCTTTCCAACCATGACCATTCCAGGTTCCTTACCAGAACTAACGGAAAGGTGGGCCGTGTGAATTCCTTGGGAAGCGCTGCCGCGGATGAAGGCGTTGACAAGGCCGTAATGCGCCTTGCCGTTATGATGCAGATGACATGGATGGGAGCGCCCACCATATACTACGGGGATGAGGCGGGTCTTACCGGCTTTACGGACCCCGACAACAGACGTACCTATCCCTGGGGACATGAGGATAACGAACTCATCGGTTTCCACAGGGAAATGATCCGTATTCATAAGAAAAATCCCGAGATAAAGAAAGGATCCATAAAAAAACTTGTCTCGGAACCTTTTCTTATTGCATACGGGCGTTTTACCCAAACACAGTGCACAATAGTGGTTATAAACAGAGACGTAAACGAGCGTACAACAGGTGTTCCCGTCTGGGAGATTGCAGTACCCAGAGGGACGGAATTTACCAGGGTCATGCTTACAGAGCGTGAGGGCTATACGGCGGACAGGTTCCCCGTAGAGATAGAGGGTGGTAAGATGATTCTTAAGATGCCGCCCGTTTCCGGTATGGTTTTTGAAAGTAAACGATCAGAGGAATAGAAATGCTTTTTCAGATAAGAGGAGGCGCCGTCATGTACGGCGCCGATACAATATTACGGGATATTTCGTTTGAGATCCGTAACAACAAACAGAAAATTGCCGTAGTCGGCCGTAACGGCTGCGGAAAGACCACGCTTCTTAAGCTGATCTCGGGTGAGATCGAGTTGGTGAAGCGTGATTCGGACGAGGGTGTATACATCGCCAAAACCGGCAATCCCGCCATCGGCTATTTAAAGCAGATGACCTTTGCCGACGATTCGGTTTCCATGGAAACAGAGGTCAGAAAGGTTTTTGCGCCCATTGAAGCCATGCAAAAGCGCATGGATGACATGGTAAAGGAGATGGAAAACAACCACTCCGAAGCCCTTGTTTCCGCTTATACCCGCCTCCAGGAAGAGTTTAACTACATCGGCGGCTACTATTACGAAAAAGAATACGAGATAGTCTTAAAGAAATTCGGCTTCACCGATGAAGACAAGAAGAAGCCCCTTTCCGAGTTTTCCGGAGGACAAAGGACCAAGATAGCCTTTATGAAGCTGCTTCTTGAAAAGCCGGATATTTTGCTTCTTGACGAACCTACAAACCATTTGGACATAGAGACCGTGGAATGGCTGGAAGGATACCTTAAGGATTATCCGAGAGCTGTTGTTGTAGTCAGCCATGACCGGTATTTCCTGGACAACGTGGCAGACACGGTTTACGAGATCGAGTACGGTAAGATCACGGAGTATCCCGGAAATTATACGAAATTCATGGAGTTAAAGCGTGCCGCGTGGGACAAGCAAAAGAAGGACTATGAGGCTCAGCAGAAGGAGATAAAACGGCTTTCGGACTGGGTAGAGCAGTGGAAAAACACGCCCTCCAAGGTTACAGCCGCCCGTTCTAAGCTTAAAGCCATCGAGCACATGGAAAAGATCGAAAAGCCAGAACGGTACGATACCAGAAGTTTCAAAGCTTCCTTCAGACCCGGGAGAGAAACCGGTAAGGACGTTCTTTATGTAAAGGATCTTGAGATCGGCTACAAGGATGTTTTAGAGAAGCTTTCCCTCGATATGAAGCGTGGCGAAAAGATCGGTATAATCGGCGAAAACGGTGTGGGAAAGTCTACGTTCCTTAAGACCATCGTTGGTGAAGTCAACGCGCTTTCGGGTGAATACAGATACGGGGTGAACGTGGACATCGGTTATTTTGACCAGCAGATGGCCAGATATTCTTCCGAAAAGCAGGTAATTGAGGATTACTGGGACGAATTCCCGACTCTCACCGAAACGGAAGTAAGAAACGATCTCGGAGCCTTCCTTTTCAGGGGCGAAGATGTGTTCAAGCAGGTTTCTTCGCTTTCGGGAGGAGAAAGAGTAAGGCTTGCGCTTTCAAAGATATTCAAGAAAGGCCCTAATTTCCTTATCCTCGACGAGCCCACAAACCACATGGACATAATCGGTAAGGAAACTCTTGAAAACATGCTTTCCGACTTTGACGGGTCCGTGATCTTTGTAAGCCACGACCGTTACTTTGTAAAGAAAGTGGCAACCAAGGTCCTTGATTTCACGAAAGAAGGAGTTATCCCTTACAATTTCGGTTACGCGGAATATGAGGAAAAGAAAAAGGGTATAAGCTATGAGCCAAAGGATATTCCCAAGGCGGCGGCACCCATACCCGAAAAGCAGCCTGCGAAGCAGTTTAACAATCCGGGCAAAGAACGCGCAAAGCTTGAAAAGAAGCTTGAAAAAATTGAAGCCATGATCTCCGAAGCAGAGGATAGGGTCAAGGCTTTAAAAGATGAGCTCATGAACCCCGAATATGCCAGCGAATATACGAAATTATCGGAACTTCAGGACGAGATAGATCGGGCTGAAACGGAGATAATGGATCTGATGGAGCAGTGGGGCGAGACAGACAAGGCCCTTTCAGATTTTTCGATGGAAAACTGAGACTTTCGGGTGTATAATTAGTCTACACAACTTTCTGATGGCATGTCCGTTGTCGGACAAATGTATGCAGGGGAGAATATGGAATATACTCTTAGTTATGATATCAGCGCACTGGTATTACTGACGATACTTGCATTTTTCTATTTTAAGATGTCCAAATACCGTAATTTCCAGAACAGTATTTTCGGACTGATTCTTTTGGATGCCATTTTTGCGTGTGTTTTCGATCTTTTGAGTGCGGCATGGTTAATACCCCATCACCCGGACTGGATCCTTCCCAATTCTCTGGCAGTGATGCTTTATCTGGTTTGCCAGCATTTGATACCGATTCTTTACTTTGTATATATGGTCGGAGTCGTATACGGCGAGAAGAGCAAAGAAAAGCTCCGCTCGCCTTACGGGTTCTGGCTTCTTCCGGGTGCCGTCATACTCATTTCCGACGTCATTTCACCGATCATTCCCATCGCATATATTTACAATGAAAACGGTTACAGCAGAACCAATCTGTATTTTTTGGATGCGGGAGTTTCGGCTGCCTATATCATTCTTTGCCTTGTCCTGATCGGAAGGCACAGGGAGAAAACCGATTTTATGCCGAAGCTTGCGATCATTTCCTATTCGGTTTTGTCCATTGTCCTTGCGGCGGTACAGTTTTTCTTCCCGCAGCACCTGCTTCTTAACTCGGCGGTAACGGTCTCAATCTTCATTATGTATCTGTCGCTGCAAAGTCCCGCCCTTGTAAAGGAAGCACTGGAGGAGGCGGAGACCAACCGGAAGGCGGCCGAAGAGGCAAACGAAGCAAAATCCATTTTCCTTGCCAACATAAGCCATGAGATCAGAACTCCCATGAACGCCATCTTCGGAATGACCTATCTTCTTGAAGACAGGGACTTAAAGAGTGACGCCAGAGAGTATGTAAATACCATAAGGACTGCCAGCGAGAACCTGCTTTCCCTTATTAACGATATCCTTGATTTTTCAAAGGCGGATTCGGGAAAGCTGGCCCTTGATGAGACCGAATACAGGATCAGCGAGCTGGTAAAAGACGTTTCGGCCCTTATGATCACCCAGATCAATCAGGAAAAGGTTGCCCCCACGATCTACATCGATCCGGAAGTTCCCAAAACCCTTCGGGGCGACGTGATTAAAGTCAGACAGATCATTATCAATTTTTTGAGCAACGCCATCAAATTTACGGATGACGGTCAGATCATGCTCAATATAAGCTCTCGGCGCAAAGAAAACGGCAAGGCCATCCTGGCGATAAAGGTCAAGGATACCGGTATCGGGATCAAAGAAGCCGACAGGGAGAAGATATTCCAGCAGTTCGAGCAGATCGATATGGCAAAGAACCGCAAGCGTGAAGGCGCAGGTCTCGGTCTTGCCCTTGTTAAGCGTATTTGCGAACTCATGAACGGCCACGTGGAGATGGAGAGCGAATTCGGAAGCGGCAGCAGTTTTACTGCAGTCATTGAGCAGGGCTTTGTGGAGGATTTCCCCGACGCATACAAGAAAGAAGTTGAAAAATACGCATTTATCGCTGCGGAAACCAACCCTTACGTCCAAAAGAGCATAGAGAGGACATTAAGGAGTTTGAACTGCGATTATACCCTTGCGGATACGATAACTTCCGACATGCTTTCGGGACTTCAGGGCAAGAAGCGCTGTGTGATCTGCAATTTCGCCGATTTCGACTGGTTAAAGAGAGAAGCCGAGGCGGCCGGAATCAACGATCTTTCCTGGCTTGTGGTTGTGGACTACGGAATAGGCGTTCCCGAAAATCTCGTGGACGTATACTTTGACAGAGGTCCTTTCTGTCTGTTCACGCTGATGGATTTCCTTTCAAGCATTAACGAGAAAGGCGCACAGAAGCCCGAAGAAAACCTTTATTTCAGTAACGCCGTGAAGGTTGCGGTGGTGGATGACAATAAGGTCAATCTGAAGGTAACGAAGGCACTTCTTTCCAAGTTCGGAATCGAAGCCCAGACCATGTTAAGCGGATTTGAGATCCTTGATAAGTATAAAGAAGGAGAGACCTTCGACCTTATCTTTATGGACCATATGATGCCGGATATGGACGGTGTGGAAACGGTTAAGCATATCAGGGCACTTCACAAGGTCAATGCCCAGAAGGTGCCCATCGTGGCACTCACCGCAAACGCCGTACAGGGCGTGGATGTGGAATTTATAGAGGCGGGAATGAACGATGCTTTGTTCAAACCCGTACAGATAGATGAGCTTAAGAGGATTCTTATCAAGTGGCTTCCGAAGTCGGATTCCGGAGCGGCGAGGGCTCAGTAATTTCATAGGATAATCTTTT
>DBVS01000063.1 GCA_002308235.1 Lachnospiraceae bacterium UBA1258 | reverse complement strand
GCGCGTATCGCAAGATTCAAGGGCCGTTCCGACGACATGCTCATTCTTCGCGGCGTAAACGTATTCCCGTCCCAGATCGAGGCTGCCCTTCTTGAAATGTCCGAGACTCTGCCTCATTACATGATCATCGTTGACAGAGTGAACAATCTTGATACCGTGGAAGTTCAGGTTGAAGTTGAAGAAAGATTCTTCAGCGATGAGATCAGAGAGCTTGAAAATCTCACGAGACGCATCGAGAACGTTATTAAGACCGCCATCGGCATTGCGGTAAAGGTTAAACTTGTTGAACCCAAGACCTTAAAGCGTGAAGAAGGCAAGAGCGTTCATGTTATCGATAAACGAGTTTTTGATTGATGAAAGGAGTGAACCGTATGTTTCTTAATCAGGTATCCGTTTTTCTGGAAAACAGTGAGGGACGTCTGGGAAGCGCACTTATCGCCCTCAAAAACGAAGGCATCGACATAAAGGCTTTGAGCCTGGCCGATACCAATGACTACGGAATGCTCCGTATGATAGTCAACAATCCCGAGGGAGCCCTTTCTGCTCTTAAGACTTCGGGCTTTTCCGCACACCTTACCAAGGTCATCGCAGTCAAACTTGCCAACCGTGTTGGCGCCCTTGCGGACCTTTTGAAGGTCATAAGCGGCGAAGGCTTCAACATTGAATACATGTACGATCTTTCTTCCAGGGACGAGAGCGCATGTATGGTCATTAAGGTTTCGGATGGTGAGGCCTGCGCACGGTTCCTCTCCGAAAAAGGATTGGGCGTTCTTTCAGAGTCTGACATCTAATTGGTTTACATAATTTAGCCCGGAGCTTTTTCCGGGCTTTTCCTTTTTGGGGAAAAATGCTAATATAGTACGGAATTAATCCCGAGGACGGTAAAAGCAGGGTTGAATGCCGGGGTCGAGATATAAGACAGCATGCAGTTTACATAATTGATTTACATAAATAGTTAACATAATGGGAGATTTATATGTTCGAAGATGAACAGAACAAGACAATAAATGAGGCGCCCGCCGAGGCGACTGAGACAGCTGAGACGACTGAAGCAACAGAAACGACCGAGGCGGTTGAGACACCGCAGGCAGCTGAGGCAGTTGAGCCCCTTGCTGCAGATCCCGGGGATAAGAAAGAAAAGAAAGTTCGCAAAGCGGTTAACATAAGTCCAAAATATTTTATATTCGCGGGGCTTGCTATTATCTTGGCCGCAGGCATTGCTTTGTTTATTTTTTTGCTCCCCGCAAACCGCGTGAAGCGTTACACCGCAGCGGGAAACAAACAGTTTGCCAAAGAAAACTACGAAAAGGCGATTGATTCCTTTGAACGCGCCATCAAGCTTGATGAGTTTCATTTTACGGCCAGAAACGGAAAACTCTTATCCATGGCCGCAATTAACAAGCGGGGTGCCGAGGATGAAGCTTATGAGGCTTTGGGAGCCATAGCCCGGAAGAAAGCACCTCTTTCCGAAAAAGAGACCGCCGAGTGCATCGAACTTTTCCTGACGGCCACCGAAATGCTTAAAAGCTACGATAAAAGCGGAAGCGGTTATATGGCACGCATTGACGAAGCATACGATGCTTTGTCAAAGGCCGAAGAACTTACACCCGCAGTGGCGGATGCCTGCGTAAAGTATGCGGATGTTTTGGGAACGGCAGGGGACGACGGCGCCTTGAAGATAACTCTTCTTGAAAGAGCCTACGATCTGACGAACGGTTCCGAGAGCGTAGCAGACCGCGGTAGAGAGGCAGTGACTTCCCACATTTCTTCTCTTGTGAAGATCGATAAGTATACGGAAGCCTACCGGTATTTAAACGACTACTACAATAAGTTCAAACTTGACAGAGATACCATTAAGGCCGAAATATCCAAGGCCGAAGAATTGTACAGCGCAAAGACCGAACTCCTTTCAAACGTATATAAGGCCATGGAGCCCTGCTACAGCATGTTAAAGAGCAGCTTCTCGAAAGAGGGAAGAGAGCAGATCGACGGCATGGATTTCGGACTGTTTTCCTACGACTGGCTGGATATGCTGATGCTTGACGGCTCCGATTACGCTCAGCTTGTATCCGTTAACTGTGACGAAAACGGCGCTTGCTTTGCAAAAGAGGGCTTTTCCGCCGATTATACGGGAACCGCCTGCGCCCTTTACCCTTACGGCGAAAAATTTATTAACGAAGAGGGAAAAGAGGTTGTAAGCTACTATTTCTTTTTCGGTGATTTTGTAAACGGAAAGAGAGAGGGGTACGGCATCTGCTTTATAAAGACCGGAACCTCATCCTACTATTGTTTTGAAGGCACCTGGACAAATGATGCACCCAACGGATTCGGGGTCTATTACAGGAGAAACACCTACGCATACACTTCTCTTGCGGAATACACGGAGGTTACCTTCGGAAACTATGTTGACGGCTATCAGGACGGTAAAGTCATCGTTCGCATCACCGCAAACGAGCAGCCGGGAACCATTTTCGAGGGAAGCTACAATGTTACAAACGGTGAACCCGAAACGGTGCCCGTCAGCACGGAATTCTATGAGGTGCTTTCGGAAATTCCCGAAGGTTATTCCCTCATTGCCGTGGTTCCAAGCATTACCGACGGATATTCCAACTACATGACCTATCGGAATCCCGACGGAGTAAAAAAAGGTGCGATTGGTTACGAATAAAAAAGGAAATTGATTCTTTTTGCAGAATATTATATACAGAGGGCTTTGTTGAAAGAAGGGACGTGCAATGCATATACGCGAAACTCTTGAAGCAATGGAAAACGAATTTTTGAGTCCTTACGCCATGAAGAGCGCAGATTCCAAAGGACGTCTGCGTCCCGAGGAACAGTGCGACATCCGCCCCGTGTTCCAGAGAGACAGGGACAGGATCATCCACTGTAAGTCCTTCAGACGGCTAAAGGATAAGACTCAGGTTTTTCTTTCTCCGGACGGTGACCATTACAGAACCAGACTCACCCACACGCTGGAGGTTTCTCAGAATGCGCGCACAATTGCCAAGGCTCTTCGTTTGAACGAGGATCTGGCGGAAGCCATCGCCCTCGGTCACGATCTTGGGCACACACCCTTCGGACACGCGGGAGAGCGGGCTCTCAATGAGGTTTGCCCCATGGGCTTCGATCACGCCAAACAGGGCGTTCGGACCGTTGACATCCTTGAAAAGGACGGTCAGGGACTTAATCTTACCTTTGAAGTCAGGGACGGAATGTTAAACCACCAGACCGACGGAATGCCCTCCACCCTTGAAGGAAAGATCGTAAGATTTTCCGATAAGATAGCCTACATACACCACGACATGGATGATGCCATCCGTGCCGGGATTTTGAAAGAGTCCGACGTGCCTTTCTCCATAACCAAGGTTATCGGCGATACCACCGGCAAGAGACTCGATTTCTTTATCCATGATATCGTAATGAACAGCATGGATAAGAACGACATCACCATGAGTGAGGAAACGGCGGCGGCCATGAAAGCCCTGCGTGCTTTTATGTTCGAGCATGTTTACCAGAACCCTGAAGCCAAAGGGGAGGAAGCAAAAGCCGAGACCCTCATGAAAACACTTTACGATTATTATCTTAAGCATTTCGACAAGCTTCCCGCAGATTTAAAGAAGCTCACCGACAGGGGAGATTCCAGGGAAGTTGTGGTATGCGATTACATAGGCGCCATGACCGACAGGTACGCGGTGGCGCAGTACGAGGATTTGTTCATTCCCAAGTCCTGGCATTATTGATCATTGACGGTTAAGGGGGCAACATGCGGTATCCGGATGAACTGATTGACGAGATCAGATCCAGAAACGATATAGTGGATGTTATCGGAAGCTTTGTGTCGCTCAAGCGCCAGGGCTCCAACTATACGGGCCTGTGCCCTTTTCACAGCGAGAAGACCCCTTCTTTCTCGGTTTCCCCTTCTAAGCAAATGTGTCATTGCTTCGGTTGCGGGGCGGGCGGAAATGTAATCACGTTTATCATGAAGTACCAAAACGCCACATTTCCCGAAGCCCTTAAATATCTTGCGGACAGAGCGGGGATAGCACTTCCGGAACCTGAGTATTCCGCAGAAGAGAAAGCAAAAAGAAACCGTCGCGACGAGCTTTTAAACGTCAATTTAAAGGCCACGGCTTATTTTTGTTACCGCCTCAAAGAAAAAGAAGGCGAGGCGGGGCTTAAATATCTTAAGGAACGCGGTCTCTCCGATGAGACCATCAAAAAATTCGGCCTGGGATTTGCGCCTTTAAGCCGCAACAATCTC
>DBVS01000041.1:1291-16348 GCA_002308235.1 Lachnospiraceae bacterium UBA1258 | reverse complement strand
AACAAGATCCAGCGTTACAAAGGACTCGGAGAGATGGATGCGGACCAGCTTTGGGAAACCACCATGGATCCCGCAAACAGAATTCTTTTAAGGGTTACCATGGACGAAGAAACAAAGTCCGAGCTTGATCTGACCTTCACTACCCTTATGGGTGACAAGGTTGAACCCAGACGCGAATTTATTGAAGAAAACGCCAAGTTTGTTAAAAACCTCGATATTACCTGATATTTTACTAAAAACTTTGGCAAAAAGGATTTAAATCAATGGATGATCGTATTTTTGACAATGTGTCCGAAGTGGATAAGATCCACGAGGTAGACCTGAAAGAAAGAATGGAGACCTTTTACATCGACTATGCCATGAGCGTTATAGCCGCCCGTGCGCTTCCCGATGTAAGAGACGGACTTAAGCCCGTACAGAGGCGAGTTCTTTATTCCATGATAGAACTCAATAACGGTCCCGACAAGCCTCACAGAAAGAGCGCCCGTATCGTCGGTGATACCATGGGTAAATACCATCCTCACGGTGACAGCTCAATCTACGGAGCTTTGGTTAACATGGCTCAGGACTGGTCCATGCGTTATCCTCTTATTGACGGTCACGGAAATTTCGGTTCCGTCGACGGAGACGGCGCGGCTGCGATGCGTTACACGGAAGCCAGACTTTCAAAGATTTCCATGGAATTGCTTGCCGACCTTAACAAAGATACGGTTGATTTTGTACCGAACTTTGATGATACGGAAAAAGAACCGGTTGTTCTTCCTTCCAGATATCCTAATCTTCTCGTAAACGGAACTACCGGTATTGCGGTAGGTATGGCAACCAACATTCCTCCTCACAACCTTCGTGAGATCACGAATGCCGTGGTTAAGCTCATTGACAATAAGATCGAAGAAAATCGTGAAACCACGATTGATGAGATCTTGCAGATCGTTGAAGCCCCCGACTTTCCTACAGGCGGAGTTATTCTCGGAAAACGCGGAGCGGAAGAAGCATATCGTACCGGTCGCGGCAAGATCTATGTGCGCGCGGTATCAAATATCGAGACCCTGCCTAACGGCAAGAGCAGGATCATCGTTACGGAGCTTCCTTATCTTGTTAACAAGTCAAAGCTCATTGAAAAGATCGCCGAGCTCGTTAAGGAAAAGAAAATTGACGGAATTACCGATCTTCGCGATGAATCCAGCCGTGAAGGTATGCGTGTCATCATCGAATTAAGGCGTGACGTAAACGCAAACATTATTTTAAATAAGCTTTACAAGCATACGCAGTTGCAGGATACCTTCGGCGTTATCATGCTTGCTCTTGTTAACAACGAGCCCAAAGTATTAAACCTTCTGGAGATGCTTCAGTGCTATCTTTCTCATCAGGAGGACGTTGTTACCAGACGTACCAAGTTCGATCTGAACAAGGCAGAAGAAAGAGATCACATTTTACAGGGTCTGCTTATTGCCCTCGACAATATCGATGAAGTTATCGAAATCATTCGAAACAGTGCCAATGCCAATGAAGCAAAAGAAAGACTCTGCGAAAGATTCGGTCTTTCCGACGCACAGGCACAGGCAATCGTCGACATGCGTCTTCGTGCTCTTACCGGTTTGGAAAGAGAGAAGATCCAGAACGAGCATGAAGAGTTGATCAAACTCATTGCCGAATTAAAGGCAATCCTTGCCGACGAGAAGCTTCTTCTTAAGGTTATTAAAGACGAAATGCTCGAAACTGCGAAGAAATACGGCGATGACAGAAAGAGCGCCATCGGTATGGATGAGTACGACATCAACAATGAGGATCTCATTCCTCACGAGAATGTCGTGATCGCACTTTCCAGCCTCGGATACATCAAGCGTATGACCGTTGACAACTTTAAGTCTCAGCACAGAGGCGGCAAGGGCATCAAGGGTATGAATACCATTGAGGATGACTATATCGAAGACCTCCTCATGACCAGCACCCACCACTATGTGATGTTCTTTACCAGTTTCGGCCGTGTATACAGACTTAAAGCATACGAGATTCCGGAAGCAGGAAGAACAGCCCGCGGAACGGCGATCATCAACCTCCTTCAGCTTAATCCCGGAGAAAAGATAAGTGCCATCATTCCCGTTAAGGATTATGACGAAGGCCGCAACCTCTTTATGGTTACAAAGAAAGGTATCGTCAAGAAGACTCCTATAATCGAGTTTTCAAATGTCAGAAAGAACGGCCTTGCAGCCATCAATCTTCGTGACGATGACGAACTTATCGAGGTTAAATCCACAGATAAGGACACACACATTTTCCTTGTTACAAAGGACGGTATGTGCATCCGCTTTCTTGAGACCGATGTAAGAGCTACCGGCAGAACCTCTATGGGCGTTATCGGTATGAACCTTGAGGATCAGGACGAGATCATCGGAATGCAGCTCGATCACCAGGGCGATTCACTTTTGATAGTATCTTCGAAGGGTCTCGGAAAGAGAACCGAGCTTTCGGAGTTCAAGCTCCAGAAGCGTGGCGGTAAGGGTGTTAAATGCTACAAGATCACCGAAAAGACAGGTGATGTTGTGGGTGTTAAGGCCGTAACCGATGATAATGAGATTATGATGATCACCAATGAAGGTGTAATCATCCAGATTCCCATGAATGACATCAAAACCATCGGTCGTATCACCTCAGGTGTAAAGGTTATCACTCTTAACGAGGGCGTAACTGTTGCTAAGATCGCCAAAGTCAGAGAAAAGATCTCCGACGGCGACAGAGAATACGATAATATCGAGGATGTCGATGTAGGAACCTTCGAAGCCGAAGAAGAAAACGATGATCCCATTGAGGACCGCGACACCAGATTCGACGGAATGGAAGATGAAGATTAGTTATTAGGAGACTTATTGTGTTTACAGAGCATATAAATGACATTGCGAATTTTAAAAAGAAAGGGTATGTCAGATTCTTTCTCGTAAGTTTTCTTTATATGCTCTTGATTTACTTCCCGTTATATACAAACGGTTTGGTAAATCACTGGGATGGAATATGGGAATATAATTATTACAGAGCCGGCCGCTGGTCTATTTCCTGCGGCCGTTGGCTTTGGCCTTATCTTGACAGGATAAGGTTTGGGATCGGCATAGAGCCGTTTATGACCATGGTAACCTGTGCCATTTTTGCATTGGGTTTTTGTGTTGCTTTATACTTTCTGAATGGGTTTGATAAGACTCTCCGTCGATACTACCCTGCAGCCTTTATCTTTCTGGGCAGTGTCTCCGTTTGTATCTCGCTGTCTTACAGATACATGTCCACCACCTTCGGCTTTGCCTTTTTGTTTTCTGTGCTTTCAACCGTGTGCTTATCGAAATATTCATTCTTTTTTTCTAGAAATGATAAGCGAGCATTTATCGTGCGTGTCGTCGAAACGGTGGTCTGCGCTTTTTTGATCGCGGCACAGATGGGTCTTTATCAGGCATACATAGGCTGTACCGGTCTTTTAGCGGTTATTCTTCTTCTCGACAGACTATTTGATAAAGAAACAAAATTTAAAACCGTAATGATTCTTGCGGGAAGATTCCTCATTTCCTTGATCCTTGGCGGCATTCTTTATATCATTGGGTTAAAGATCCACCTTAGTTTTTCTTACACCACACTTTCGGAATACAAAGGTGCGACGGACTATGGCGTGCTCAATACCGTTAAAAATCTGGGAATCAGTATAAAGAAAGCGTATTCTTCCTTCAGCGATTTTCTCCTGGGATTCAATCACCGATATATGTACTTTATGAAAAACAGGGCGCTGTATAATGTTTTCTTTGGGATTATAATTGCCTGTCTTTTGGTCGGAATTGTAATACAGCTGATAAGATTATTTAAAAAAGACGTTAAAAAGGCGGTAACGGCGATTGTTTTGATCGCTCTTTTACCGCTTGCATGCAACGCAGTTTTACTTATAGCCACTAACGCGGACACTTCTCTTCAGATGACCGCCCCCATGGCAATGTTTTTACCCGCGATCATTTGTCTGTTACTAAAATACAAAGAAAAAGAATCTGCGGGAATGATAATTAAATCCTTCAGTGTATTCCAAGTGATTTTGCTGTCTGTTTTGATATACGGAGTGTCGCTTCAGACATTGGTCGATCAGGAAGCAATGCGTTCAGGGATGGTGAGTGTATCAAAGATTGCCGACGAAATTACTTCAGATTTGAAAGAAGAAGGATATTTATCCTCAGAAAAAAGTGTATGTATTATCGGAGTTCCCTCGGAAAATGAGATGTACTACATTTCAAGAGCCTGTGAAGGTGCAAATCACTATGCGATTTTCGGTGCCTGGGGAACCTGGTCTGACAATCAATCCTGGAACGGAGTATTTCACAATCTTCAGGGATTGAATATTAAGATAGCATCAAATACCGAATATGACATTGTGAGGGCCAACCCCGAAGTAGAAAAAATGCCCTGCTTTCCTCAAAAAGGCTATATAAAAGAAGATAACGGAATAGTAATAGTCAAAGTGTCAGAAGCATATTAATCAAATAGTTACCCCCGGTCAAGTCGACCGGGGGTTTTTTAACCTATCAGAACTCTATGTAGTTTGAGCGGCGTTTTTTCCAGCCTTTTTTCTTTTTGGAACCGCTCAGTTCAATCTTGTATTTCGGGCCCTTGCGTTTTTTTCTTTTTCCGAAGGAGGACTTCGGGCGGGTACTTCCGCCGAAATGGTAGTTTGAAAGAACCTTTACAATAACGGCAATCAGGAAAACTACTATAAACACTGCGGCAATTCCGTAAATGATGTAATTTACGTAAATGAAAGTCGGCTCATTTTCATCCTCGGTCTGTTCATCGGGCTCATCCTCGGTCTTATCGAAAACAAAAAGTTTTTCCTGCTTGGCGGAATAAAGTATATCGGCGCTTCCGAGGGCTACGCCTTTATAGTCGTAATAAACGGTCGCAATTGAGGAATCCGAGTCGTCGCTGTAAACAAGAGAAGAATTTAAATCCGAAAATTCCAGGTTTTTCGGAACGATCACAAAAGAGTTTCGGTCGATGGAAAGAATCGGCGAAGAATCGCCGAAAACTGCGGAATTGGAATGGAAAAAGTCCTCATCGGTGACGGTGTATTTCTTTTCGAAATCGCTGACTTTAAGCTTTTCAAAATTATTGAAACCGTATTCGAGCAAAGAAAGAGTGTCTTCATACTGGTAAGGAAGCTCGTCCTTCATGACAACGGCGATGAGACGCATACCGTTTCTTTCTGCGCAGGTGACAAGAACCTGTCTGGAATCATCCGTGTAGCCCGTTTTTGAACCTACGATGCCGTCGCAAATGTAGCGGCCCTTAAGAAAATAGTTGGTTGAACCAAGGATCAGATCCTCCGGCTGATATTCCGTCGGATACCAATGATAGGAAGGAGTTCGGCTCATCTTGGAAAGAAGCTCGTTTTTAAAGAATTCCCGGGCGATAAGGGAAAGATCGTAGGCGCTGGAAACATGGCTTTCGTCGCAGTACCCGTGGGCATTTGTAAAATGCGTGACTTCACAGCCCAGTTCCTTGGCGCGCTCGTTCATCAGATTTACAAAAGTATCGATGTCGCCGCTTACGTATTCTGCAACGGCGTTGGATACCTCATTTGCGGAGCAGACCAGAATGCCGTAAAGACATTCTTCCAGAGTCATTTTGTTTCCGATGTTCATGCCCATGCTGGAGGCGTCCTCGGGAATGGGCGAAATGGCACTGTAGGAAAAAGAAACAAGGTCGTTCAGATTGGATCCTTCTTTTTCCATTGCAAGGATGGAAGTCATGAGCTTGGTGGTACTGGCAGGGTACATGGGAGCGTGGGAATTCTTGTCATAAAGAATGGCGCCGGTATCATAGTCCACCAAAATTGCCGAATATGCACTGACTATGGGACCCTGAGGCCAGTTTTCCACCAGATTCGACTGAATCGGGAGAGTCCTGTTAACTTCCAAAGCGTCTGAATATATGCTGGCAAAGCTTTGGGAAACATAAGAAAATGACACGACAAAAGAAAGAAAGAGCGCCAGTACGGTTCTTTCTTTAAAGCGTGAGGCTTTTTTCTTTGCTTTGTCAAACAATCCCAATGTTTTCATGTGCTATGATTATATAACATATGCGGGAAAAGTGGAACCGAAGCATTGACATGAATTGAATTATTTTATAGTATTTCTTTGTTTGAAAATGAGGAAAAGACAATGAGATTAAAGCACGTAAAAGGGTCAGAAGAGACCGTCGAAAACAGCCCTCTTGTGACAAAGAACCCTTCCGAAAACAAAGGACAGTGGGCAAAGGTATTTGCGGAAAACAAGCCTATCCGGATCGAGATTGGAATGGGAAAGGGCCGTTTTATAGTTGAAAACGCAGTAAAGCATCCTGAGTATAACTATATCGGAATCGAAAAATACACAAGTGTATTGGTCAGAGCGCTTCAAAAGGTGGAGGCAATGGAGAATCCGCTTTCAAACCTCACTTTTATCTGCATGGACGCAAAGGACATCTGCGATGTGTTCGGTGAGGGAGAGATCGACAGGATCTACTTAAACTTTTCGGATCCCTGGCCCAAGGACAGGCATGCCAAAAGACGCCTTGAATCGCGAGAGTTTTTGAAAAGGTACGATAAGATTCTCAAAAAAGACGGATGCATAGAATTTAAGACCGATAACAGGATTCTTTTTGATTTCGCTGTAGAAGAGGTTGAGCCCGCAGGCTGGAAAATCGACAAAATAAGCTATGATCTTCACGCAGATGCGTCCATGAATGAAGGCAACATCATGACCGAATACGAAGAAAAATTTTCGTCCGTCGGGAACCCGATTTTCAAATACATCATATCGCGATGAGCGGTTATAATATCCGTCTTTTCGCCAAATGTCCGCGATTGACAAAAGAAGCGGTCTGTTATAAAATCATTTTTGCCTGTTTAGGACGACGGGGTGTGGCTCAGTTTGGTAGAGCGCCACGTTCGGGACGTGGAGGCCGCAGGTTCGAATCCTGTCATCTCGACCAAAAAAGCCCCTCCGCCGTTTTGGCGGAGGGGCTTTTTGGCGAGATNNGTTCGAATCTTGTCACTCCGATTGAAAAAAGACTCCATTTAAAATGGAGTCTTTTTTTTATATCGAGCACAGAGTTCGAGAGAGGCCGCATTTTCTCTGCCCCTTTTCTTTCTTCCCCCAAAAGTTTATAATCAATGTGTATTAACTTACAGGGAGGGTTGCAATGAAAAAGAAAGAAAACGGCTTTAAATTCTGGCTTCTTGTCTGGGGTCTGGGGCTCGCGGGCCAGCTTTGCTGGAACATGGAAAANNCCAGTGGTTCAACACCTTTGTGTATGAAAAAATAGCGAAGGATCCAACGATCATTTCCTGGATGGTGGCCATTTCCGCCACGGCAACAGCTGTGTCAACTTTCCTGACAGGCACCATGGTTGACAGGAAGGGACGCAGAAAATACGCTGTCGCCATCGGTTATATCTTCTGGGGTATTTTCACAATCGCTTTCGGCCTTACACAGTATATTACAAAGGGCGCATCAAATCCCGCGGCAAATCTTCTTATGACTGCTGCCGTTGCGGTGGTTGCAAGCGACGCTATCATGAGTTTCTTTGGATCCATGGGTAACGATTCCGGGTTCAACGCCTGGATGAACGACCATATGAACGACAAAAACAGAGGGCAGATCGGTGCGGCTCTTGCCACACAGCCCATTATCGGAACCATTCTCGGCACGGTGGCAGGCGGTATGCTTGTGGGAAGTGAAAACAACTATATGCGACTGTTTGTTACCATGGGCGTATTTGTGATCCTTTGCGGTATTTTAGCGTTATTTGCCATGGAAGACGCGTCCGACTTAAAGCCTTACGTCAAAGGATTGTTTTGGCAGCAGTTCGGTTCGGTTTTCAACTTCAGGAAATACTTTGAATTAAAGGAACTCGTTTGGGTCAACCTGACTCTGGCCGCTTATTTCATTGCATTCAACACCTATTTCACCCATCTTGGCAATTACATGATCTATTACCTCGGATTTACCGCGGACTTTATGGGTTACATCGAGGGTCTTTCTCTGGTGCTTGCCATGCTGACCGTCATTCCCGCCACCAAACTCATAAACAAAGGAAAATTTGCGGGGATCGTCTTTATTTCCGTAATCTTTAACATCGCAGGACTCTTGATGCTCGGTTTCTTTGTACGGCCGGGTTCCGTGGATACATCCACGATCTTCAATCCCGCCATGCTTATCGGAATCTTCTTTATTGGAGTGGGCTATGTGACCTTCCTTCAGACGATTTCGGTTTGGGCGAAGGGTCTTTATCCCAAGGAAACCAAGGGCCAGTTTGAAGGCATCAGAATTCTTTTCTTTGTGCTGATTCCCATGATTGTGGCGCCTCTCATCGCAAATCCCATCATAAAGAAAAGCGGCGAGATCACAAACGAGTACGGGCTCAAGGAATATCTTCCCACTGAGACACTTTTCTTTGTATCGGCGGGGCTTTCGGTCATCGTATTCATTCCCCTGATCTTTGCGGCAAGGTATCACGCGAAAACCAGGTAATCCGGGAGAAAGGAGCTAAGTATGATAGGAAAAAAGATTGCCGATCTTATTATGTGTCCCAACAAGCAAACCTTCGGCGGCACCATCAAAACGCTTGAAGAACAGGGCTTTTCCGACGCCGTTTCCGACTATTTCGATAAGTGGGATAAAACCCGCTTCAGAGTAAAAAGCAACGGTATATATATCATGGGCGAATACGTAAAAAATCCGGCTGCGGGCAATCCCGGAAAGGTCATGGTCATCTGCCACGGACAGGGCGCTACCCGCGCTTACGATATTTGCTACGGGAAGATTTTTTATGATCTGGGCTTTCATCTGGTGCTTTTTGACGAGAGGTCTTTCGGAGAGACCGGCGGAAAATACTGTACTCTCGGCTGGAAAGAGCACAACGACATTAAAGAGATCCTGAAATTTACCAGAAGCGTTTTCGGGGATGAAGCAATTCTTGGCATGCACGGAGAATCCATGGGGGCCGCATCGACGCTTTTGCTTCTTGATACGGAAAAACCTGATTTTGTGATTGCGGATTGCCCCTTTGCGGATCTGGGACTCCTCATTGACGAGCTTTCAAAGAAATATGCGGGTATTCTCGGACCCTTCGGAGCGTGGCGCGCACGTCAAATCGGTCTTAAGCGCTGTGGCTTTGATTATCGTGCTGTACGCCCCATTGATTCGGTAATCAAATCGAAGGTGCCCATTTGCTTTATCCACGGTACAAGTGATACGCTGATCGACTGCAAGCACAGCAATTTTATGTACAAAGCATCGAAGAACCCCTTAAATGAGATCCATTTTGTAAAGGGTGCGGAGCATGCGCAGAGTCGCGAGACAAACCCCGAAGAATACGGGAAGATCTGCAGGGCTTTTGTGGAAAAGGTGCTTAATTCCATTAAGTAACCTTTAATTGAATAAACTTATAATAATTCCGTAATTATCGTATTTATTGATGATTTCCACAGGGAAAAGCATAAGACCGAACGGAGGGGTAACATGAGTAAATTCATTATTGCCGGAATCACACAGCTCGAAACGATCGTTAAAGTCAACAAAATTCCGATAGAATACAAGAGTTTTACTGCATTGAACGATGCCATCCATACAAGCGCCGGCGGAGACGCCTTCAATATCAGCCTGGCTCTTAAGTGGCTGGGGGACGACATTGATTTTATGACTGTGGTTGGACGCGACCAGAGCATGGGAGTTTTCAATCCTCCCGACAGAGAGGTCACCCTTGATACCAAGTACGTGCTTCCTCTTATGAACGAGACGCCTATGGAGGTCATGTTCTTTGACGAAAACCGCGAAGAGCAGACCTTTGAAGATTTAAAGGACATTCGTGATGTGGGTTATGAAATGTCCCTGGTGGATCCGATCATGGACAAAGCAGAGATGGTGGTCCTTTCAAATGCCAATTTCTGCAGACCCATTATGCATCTTGCAGGCGATCACAACAAAAAGCTGGCCGTTAAGATCCACTCCTTCAGTCGCGAAAAAGAAAAATACAATGCGGATTTCTTAAGTGCGGCAGACATAGTATTTTTCAGTGATGTTACCGATGAAGATCCCTTCGCCTTTGCGCAGAACATGGCAAAGAAATACGACATAAAGCTTATCATTATCGGTCAGGGCGCGGACGGCCTGATCCTTCACGACGAAGTAAAGAACATGACCGTTCATTACGATCCTGTCAGGACCGGAAAGGTTGTTAACACTGCCGGAGCCGGAAATGCGCTTTTTGCCTGCTTCTTACATTACATTCAGAAGGGTCTTGAAGCGGGAGATGCAATCCACAAAGCTTTACTGTTTACATCAAACAAGATAGGCTACATGGGAACGTCAAACGGTTTTATGACGGAAGCACAGCTTGAGCATTGGGAGAGCCTCATCTGGGATCCCAGAGGAAACAAAGATATAGCGGAAAAGGCAGATAAATAAACAGATATAATTAAAGGGACGCATCAAACGGTGCGTCCCTTTTTCGGGGATATCGACACGGGAGGGTGTCGATATTTACTTGATATTGTTGACGGTTCCCACAAACAGGGGCTCGCCGTTAATGTTTCTGATTACGAAGATGAAAGGTCTGTCCAAAACGAAATCGTAAATTTCGGTGGGCATTGCCGTTGCTCCGACTGTAATTGCGGTATAAGCCGCAGCTTCGCAACCGTCTTCGTCAATTTTAACTCTTGCGCCGTGAAGAATGCTTGAAACGCTGATATCCGTTCTTTCTGTCGTCAAAGGCGAAAAGTCTGCGGTTTTATCGGAGAATACATCTTTAACGCCCAGAGCACTCATGGTTTTTGAAAGCTCCAGCTGTGAAGAAATATCGAATTTAGGTACGGTGTAGTTTACTATTCCGTGGCCGCCGTTAGGAGCATTTTCGGAAGAAAGAATGAAATCAAGCGCATCGCCGTCCTTCATAAGGTCTTCCGGATTCTTTCCTTCGTCGGGAAGGATGAATAACATGGAGTAACCGTTGTTCATGGAAAGGGACGAAGCGGTATAATCGCTTCCGCGGTAAAGGGTTCCGCGGTTGCTTGCATTCATATAAGTGACGGTCTGATTTCCGTCTGCTCCGCGGAAAGTATCTTCCGTATTGCTGTTTTTGTTGAAGCTGTTAACCCAGCTGTCCTTGAAATATATGGTCGTAACAATGGCCGTAATCATTTCGTCGGAGAAGTTAAGGTTCTGTGTCTGATCCTTAAGGAAGTTTCCGGTCATGGAATCCATCCAGTTGTGAAGAGAATCGTTAAGTGACGAAGAACCCATATCTCCGTTAAAGGTGCTTGCATGGTAAAGATCTGCAATCCGTGATACGGTGTCGTAGTTAAAGTTTACGGAGTTATCAAGCCACAGTGAGCTTCCCAGAATGTTTACTGCAACATCGTCGCTTGCGTAATTTTCATTCCAAAGTCTGTTACAGTATGCGCGAAGTTCATCAATATCCGATACGTTTAAGGCGGACAGGATTTCGTTTCGTGTGTTGTTGTCCGTGGTTTCGGCGAGTATTCCCAGCGCAAGGTAGATATTTATGGGAGAAACCGTGAGATTATCACCTTTGAAATCCGCAAAAACATTCTTTAAAAGATTAGAGGTGAAACCGGCGGAAGACTGCGTATCCGTCGATGCAGTTTCGCCTGAGGGTATGGCATTTGTTATGCCTTTTTCGGTAGCGCCGGCTTCAGGTTCGAAAGTTGCGTCTGCTTCGGGGAGTGCATCGGAAATGGGCACGGAAGCAGGCAAAACAAGGTTAGGGTCTCCTATGAATCCTGCGGTGTAACTGTCCGCATTGCGTGCGTCAAGTTGCATTTTGCTATCCTCAAGCATAAAGCCTCCTTCATTGTTGGCAACGGCAGCAGTAGAAGCGACTGATTCCGCTACGAATTCGTTTTTTGCCATATCTTTGCGAAACCCGGTCTGATTAAGGATGATAACGCCGATTATGACAACGGCAGCAGCATTTCCGGCGTATCTGATTATTCTTGTTATCTTGCGGATCTTTGTTCTTCCCGCTTCTTCGATAAATTCGTCATTTATGTCTGTAACGGCATCAAACAGCTCTTCTTTTTTCATACATGAATATCCTCCTTTTCAAGAGTTTCCTTAAGGGCTTTCCTTAAGTTGAACATTCTTTGAGCCATGGTGTTTTGAGAGCAGCCGTTTTCAAAGGCAAGGAGCTTAACGGAATCGCCGTACCAGTATCTGCGGACAAACAAAGATCTCGTATCGGGGGACAGAGTCAGGAGCCAATTGTTTATGACCCGTGCAAGCTCAGTCCGTTCCAGTTCCCGGTCTACGGTATCGCTTGACGGGAGACATTCCTCCAGTTCCGATAAAAGCAGATCCATTCCCGAATAGCGCTTAGCCGCGTGATTTGCACGGTATTTGGAGATCGAGAGGTCACGAACGATACGTCCGAGAAAGGCCTTTAAGGACTCGGGTATGATCGGCGGAATCTTGTTCCATGCCGTCAAATAGGTATCGTTGACACATTCCTCCGCATCTTCTTTGAGGGTAAGGATATTTTTAGACAGGAAAGTTAAGAACCTGCCATATTTTCCCGACGATTCGGAAATCGCTGTTTCGTCTCTTTTAAGATAGAGTTCGACTATCTTTGAATCTTCCATTGGTGAGCTCCTTTCGCAACACCATTATAAGGCCTTTACCCATTAGCCGCAAACAGATGAAAGAATATTATAAAAAATATGGAATAAGAAACCGAATAATGATAAAATCGAAACGATTATCGGGGAGAAAAACATGAAAGAATTAAATGTTGAAAAAATAACCGAAGCCGTGAAGGAAATGTGCATTGAAGCGAATCACTTTCTTTCTGCGGATATGAACAAAGCGCTTTGCGACGCGGTTGACAAAGAAGAATCGCCTGTGGGAAAGAAGATTCTTGACCAGCTTAAGGAGAATCTTAAGATCGCTAAAGAGGACATGATCCCCATCTGCCAGGATACGGGAATGGCTGTTGTCTTTCTTTCTGTGGGACAGGATGTGCATCTTACGGGCGGCAGTCTTACGGACGCAGTAAATGAGGGAGTAAGGCGTGGATACACGGAAGGATATTTGAGAAAGTCGGTGGTTGACGATCCCATTATCCGAAACAATACAAAGGACAATACGCCTGCGGTAATTCATACGGAGATTGTGCCCGGGGACCGGGTGGAGATCACGCTTGCTCCGAAGGGCTTCGGAAGCGAGAACATGAGCCGCGTGTTCATGCTTAAGCCGGCAGACGGTATTGAAGGAGTGAAGGCAGCAGTGCTTACCGCGGTTAAGGACGCAGGGCCCAACGCCTGTCCTCCCATGGTCATCGGCGTGGGGATCGGCGGAACCTTCGAAAAGTGCGCTCTTCTGGCAAAGAAAGCGTTACTGAGGCCCGCAGGGAAACACTCGGACATTCCTTATGTAAAAGAACTGGAAGAAGAACTTCTTGAAAAGATAAACAATACGGGCATCGGTCCCGGAGGTCTCGGAGGCAGGGTGACCGCCTTTGCCGTAAATGTGCTTACCTATCCTACCCATATTGCCGGACTTCCCGTGGCAGTGAACATTTGCTGCCATGTAAACAGGCACGTGACAAGAGTGCTTTAGGATTATTCTATTTTGGAGATTTTCATATGGACAGACATTTGAAACTTCCGCTTTCTGACAATGATATAAAGAGCCTTCGTATCGGAGATTATGTATATCTTGACGGAGTGGTCTATACAGCCAGGGATGCCGCCCACAAAAGAATGAGTGAGGCGCTTTCAAAGGGAGAGAAGCTCCCCGTTGATTTGACGGGTGCCGTGGTTTATTACATGGGTCCCAGTCCGGCCAGAGAAGGTCGTCCCATAGGCTCTGCAGGGCCCACCACCGCAAGTCGCATGGACAAGTACGCACCTGCTTTGCTGGACCTTGGACTAAAGGGCATGATAGGCAAAGGAAAAAGAAGCGATGCCGTTAAGGACGCCATAGTCAGAAACGGCTGCGTGTATTTTGCCGCAGTCGGCGGTGCGGGAGCCCTTTTATCTAAGGCGATCACCGAAGCAGAAGTTGTGGCCTACGAGGACCTCGGCACAGAAGCGATAAGGCGATTGACCGTTAAAGATTTTCCTGTTATCGTGGTAATCGATAAGGACGGGAACGACCTTTATAAAGAAGCAATAAAGGAATACGGCAGGGAATAAAAATGCGTATTGCGTTAATGATAATCAGGAACATTTTGTTTGTTCCGTACTATCTTTTTAAAATATATTGGCTGGGAAAGCACAAAGGAATCGACGCTGCTTTTTCTTATATTAAGAAGATAGCGAAAATCGCCAATAGGTCCGGGCGCGTAAAAATTGAGGCAAAGGGACTCGAAAACGTCCCCGAGAAAAACGGGTTTGTAATTTTCCCCAATCATCAGGGACTGTATGACGTGCTGGTCTTTTTTGACAGTTTTCCCAGACCGTTTTCCTTTGTGGCAAAGAAAGAAGTCAAGAATTTTCCCATCGTAAAGCAGGTAATGCACGCACTTAAAGCCATTCCCATAGACAGAAAAGACCTTCGCCAGTCCATGAACGTCATAAAGGAAATGACCGAAAGGGTTGCAAACGGCGAGAACTTCCTTATTTTTGCCGAAGGCACCAGAAGCAAAATGGGAAATAAGATGAACGAGATGAAGGGCGGAAGCTTCAAGAGCGCAGTAAAGGCGAAAGCACCGATACTTCCCTGTGCTCTTATGGATTCCTTTGTTCCCTTTGATGAAAACTCGATTCGTAAGGTAACCGTTAAAGTTCGGTATTTAAAGCCCATTTATTACGAAGAATATAAGGACATGTCCACGAGCGAGATTGCCGCCCTTGTTAAATCCCGCATTGAAGAAGCGATAGCTTTGGAAACCGACGCCCGGATCGCTAAATAAGCGGGCAGTTTTTGTGTTGACAAAGGCGTGATGCTTGGATATAATAACACTTGCGTTGAACGCGCAGTATGAATAAAAACCATAATTGGTAGAGGTATTCAGACTTTGGAGAAATACTCAAGAGGC
>DBVS01000041.1:0-1282 GCA_002308235.1 Lachnospiraceae bacterium UBA1258 | reverse complement strand
AAGGGTGTAGGTCGGGTTACCGGCGCGAGGGTTCAAATCCCTCTTTCTCCGCTTAATATGTTTTACTGATAAGAGTCCGATATGATCGGACTTTTTTCTTTTTCCGTACAAAATGTCGACATACGGGTCGATTCAACGTATAATAAGAAGGGTTACAGCGGTTGTTCATACAACCGAAACGATTAAATCATCAGGAGGTCATCCGATTATGGCAGGAAACAACAAAGAAACTTTTACTTTCAATTCACTTCCTACTAATGTTGAGGAGCTTAAAGCGCTGCCGGAAGCATCCCTCGATACGCCCTTTAAGACGGTTGCGCTGGCACTTGCAGCTTTGTGCAATTATGAAAAGGATACGGCGGCAACTCTGGAGATGCTTGATTTTTTAAACGGCCCCGAGCCGGTGGGCGAATTTCAGAAGCAGTTTTACAAGGACCGCCTTGTGGGAAAGCAGTATAAGGTATTCTCATTTTTCGAAGGGGCAACCCCGGACAACAATTATACGCCCAATACCCCCTATGTTATTTCCGTAAGTGACAACCCCTATTCGTATCCTGAAGAGAATTGGGCTACGCTTTATGTACAAAGCAGCGGAGCAGACAGCTTAAGACCTGTTAAGCTTCGCAAGAAGCCTTCAACCGGTCAGTGGTTCATAAATGATATACAGTGTCTCACTGATATTCGCATTCCGAAGTCAGCAGATCCCTGGGCATAAGTTTCCTATCTATATATAGGAAAGAAATATTTGCCAAACACCGTATGTTGTAGTCGATTTTTATGAATCAAAAAATGTCCGAAAACCTTGTTTTAAGGGCGTTGACAAAGAATTCAATTCATGTTAAATTTAAAGTCCACCGCAGAAAATGCGGTGGACTTTTTGAGTAAATAAACATTTGAAAGAAAAGTTAAAAAATGTCTTGACGAAAGCCAAAGCGCGTGATAGTATACCACTGTTGCGGCTTTTTAAGACGTAATGATGAAATCAAAGTACCTTGACAATCGAACAGCAATGCAACCCTGAAAATCGTCAAGCACGTAGTGCTTGACTAAGTAAGCCCGAAGGGCTTACAGCGTCGAGTATGAAGAGCTTGAACTTTGAAGATTTCAGAAGTGTGAAAGCGAACACACTAAAATAAAATACGACCCAATAACAGTAAACGGGATAGATTAGCCAAAGTTGATCTAAACCAGACAAACTTTAATACGAGAGTTTGATCCTGGCTCAGGATGAACGCTGGCGGCGTGCCTAGTCTCCATGCCGGGCTACATCGCCGGCCAGGGC
>DBVS01000027.1:12225-13672 GCA_002308235.1 Lachnospiraceae bacterium UBA1258 | reverse complement strand
ACCGGTAAAGTGCTTGCAACTACAGTGGTTTATCCCACCGAGCCTCAGAACAAGGTTGCGGAAACCAAGGACACAATCAAGAAAATGATAAAGAAGTACGGCGTTAACCTTATTTCCCTCGGAAACGGCACCGCTTCCAGAGAGTCGGAGAAGGTTATCGTTGATATTATCAGGGAATGCGATACTCCCGTTCAGTATGTTATTGTTAACGAGGCAGGCGCCAGCGTTTATTCCGCCAGCAAACTTGCTACGGAAGAGTTCCCCAATTTCGATGTGGGACAGAGATCATCCGCATCCATGGCACGTCGACTGCAGGATCCTTTGGCGGAACTTGTAAAGATCGATCCCAAGTCCATCGGTGTCGGCCAGTATCAGCACGACATGGACCAGAAGAAGTTAAGCAACGCTCTTTCGGGTGTTGTTGAAGACTGCGTTAACAAGGTTGGCGTGGATTTAAACACCGCGTCCGCACCTTTGCTTGAGTATATTTCCGGTATCAGCAAGCCCATCGCCAAGAATATCGTCGAATACAGAGAGAAAAACGGTAAGTTTAAGACCAGAGAAGAACTCCTTAAGGTTCCGAAACTTGGACCCAAGGCTTATGAACAGTGCGCCGGTTTTATGCGTATTGCCGACGGTGAAAATCCTTTGGACAATACCAGTGTTCATCCGGAGTCTTACGCCGCAGCAATGATGCTTTTAAAGAAACTCGGCCTTTCCATGGAAGATGTGCGCGAAGCTCAGAAGCGTGCCGCTGAAAAAGCAAAACAGCCCGTCAAGGCAGAGCGCCCCGCACCCAAACGTCCCGCAAAACAGATGAGCTTTAATACCAATACCGCCATGGGTGCTGCTTTGGCCAAAGCTCTCGGAAACAGTGCCGTTCCTGCGGGAGAACCCGGTAAACATACGGATTCCACACAATCGACCAAAGCAGTCAACGACGTGGGAAGCCTTGAAAAGAAGGTAAAAGATAAAAAAGCACTGGCAGCAGAGCTTGGTATCGGCGAGATCACCCTTACGGATATTCTTAAAGAACTTGAGAAACCTTCGAGAGACCCGAGAGAGTCTATGCCCGCTCCCATTTTAAGGAGCGATGTCCTTGATATGAAGGACTTAAAGCCCGGAATGATCCTTAAGGGCACAGTTCGGAACGTAATCGACTTTGGTGTTTTTGTGGACATCGGAGTGCACCAGGACGGACTGGTTCATATTTCAAGAATCACGGACAAGTTCATTAAGCACCCGCTGGAAGCAGTCAGCGTCGGAGATATCGTTGACGTGAAGGTGCTGGATGTAGACCTTGAAAAGAAACGTATAAGCCTGACCATGAGGCTTGACGAGAAGGAAAAACAGTAGTAATATGCGAAAGAAGGTTACGCGGACCGACTGTAAAGTCACTTCGTGCCTTTACAAGCTTCAGGGCAGGGTGTGATTCCCTACCGGCGGT
>DBVS01000027.1:9152-12191 GCA_002308235.1 Lachnospiraceae bacterium UBA1258 | reverse complement strand
CCCGCCTGTAATGCAGGTGGCTGAGCAGGGTGAAATTCCCTCACCGACGGTGAAGAGCCGATTACGGTTCGAAGTCCGGATGAAAGAAGATGGCGTGTTTTGTGCGTTTATTTGCCCTGTGGATTTTTTCACAGGGCTTTCTTTTTTCTTTATGTGCATTCGCGCTCGATTCTTTCTCGCGATACCCATCGCAGAAAGGAAAAACATTATGAGTAACACAAAGTTCTCCCCCAAGTACATTGCGGTAGTCGCAATGTTCACAGCCCTAGCCTTTGTATCAGTGGTGATCGCAAAGGTTATCCCCAACGTAGCAGGGTTCCTAAGCTACGAACCCAAGGATTCGGTCATCGCCATAGCGGGCTTTATCTTCGGACCTCTTTCAAGCGTACTGATCTCAATCCTGGTTTCTTTGATCGAAATGCTTACCATAAGCACCACAGGTCCAATCGGCTTTGCCATGAACGTGATCGCAACCTGTGCTTTTGTTCTTCCCGCAACTGTAATCTACAAGAAGAACAGAACCAGAAAGGGCGCGCTTGTAGGCCTCTTCCTGGGTATGATCTGCATGACTGTTTGCATGATCCTTTGGAACTACATCCTCACACCCCTTTACATGAAGGTTGACCGTTCCACCGTGGTCAACATGCTTGTACCCGTATTCCTGCCTTTTAACCTCATTAAGGGCGGTATCAACGCAGGCATCACACTTTTGCTTTATAAGCCCATCGTTACCGCGCTCAGAAAGGCAAGACTTGTGGAACCTTCCAAAGAAAGCACCGGAAAAGCAGGATTCAACCTCGGATTCTTCCTTGTTTCTCTTGCGGTTCTTGTAACTTTTGTGGTTGCATTCCTCGGACTTATCGGAGTAATCTGAAAAACAAACGGGCGTCTGCCAAAAAGCGGACGCCCGTTCTTTAATTAATCGGATATATCAATTTAAAAGCTGCTTGAAATCTTCCAAGGTCATATCCAGTTCTTGGCAAGCCTGAGCCTCGGTAATTATTCCGGCTCGAAACAGATTGACCAAAGTGGCTCTTCGACCTTCTTCGCGGCCTTCCTCGCGGCCTTCCTCGCGACCTTCTTCACGGCCTTCTTTGAGACCTTTTTCACGGCCTTCTTCAAGACCTTTTTTAAGGCCCTCTTCAAGCCCTGCGGCGCGGCCCTCAGCCATTCCTTCTCTTCTCATGTCCATCAGAATAAGTTCAGATCTCATAATCTCATCCTTTACCTTGTTGTCTGCCCCGGCACGCTCGACTGCCCGATCCACCTCGGATGTAAGCGCGTCGCTGACCAACCCTGTGTTGATGTACTCATACAGATTCTTGACGGTTTCCGGAATTCTGCCGTTTGTTGCGGATGTGTTGATAAATGTCTTCTTCGTTCCACTGTTAAGTTTCAGTTCCGGAAGTTGTTTGCAAACGTTCTCAAAATCGTACCTGTCAAGGCCCCTCCCAAAAGGATCGAAAGTGCAGATAAATACAATTTCAGTTTCTTTCAGTTCGCTGTAATCCTGCGCTTTTTCCATTTGGCGCGTATCGATAAGAGCCTGATAGAAACGGCTTCTTTTGGGAAGACACAAAGATTCGCGTGAATGCCCGTTTAAGTTCTGCATCTCCGTGTCATAGATCTTGCCGGTGGTTTTCTCCTCGGCGTAAATATCAAGGCGTATGGCCTTGCCGTCCTTGGTGAACTTGAGTTGCTTTTCGTTCTCAGATACTGAAAGTTCACCCACAGGCGTCTGCAGCAGTGTCTCAAGAAACTTGCGACACAGCTCGGTGTCCCGCATGACTTCTCCGAAAATAAAGAAGTTGCGGATGGTCAGATTGTTATGGTTCAATTGCACCTCTTTCCGGGAGCACCCGATGCCCCCTATAAAATTTAATGTAAGCAGGGATTTCATCAGGAGCCGGAACCGGCGCCCTATGTTGGCAGAATGCCGAAGAAATATACTTATCTTGTGATGATATGATAGGTTAAAAAACGGGCCCGGTCAATCGTCAGAATGCCCAAAATTGTGCGCGCATGCCGGCGCGGAGGCTCATCAGAGCAAATAATTACAGACATTTTCTTTATGTTATTGCTTTGTGTTATAATATATAAAAACCGCTTGTGGGTATACAGCCTGACCTGTGCGGTTAAATTCAGTAGAGGGTTAGTTCGATGAAAAAGAATATTTTTCTTGTCACGACCATTATTTTGGCAGTTCTGCTTGCCGGTGCCGTTGGCTTTGCTTTCTGGTATGACAATCATTTTTATGATACCGCCAGAGCTCAGATAGAGGAACTGCATCAGACTTATCTTGAAAGGGAAAATGATTTCATTGCCAGATATGAAGCTCTGAGCAAAGAAAAAGCAGATGTGGAAACCGAATTGAGTCGTGTGTCTGCAAATCTCGAGGTTCAGACAGAGAATCTCAAAAGATGCGAGGAGACACTCAATCAAGTAAACGTCGAGAGACAGGCAAAGGTTGATGCTTACAATGAGTGGTGGAATTCATTGGATGAAGAAACTCAAAAGGCTTACGACACTGTTTCGCGGTTGAACGATCTTAGAAAAGAACTTCTGGCAACCAACGAAGAATATGCGGAAATATACGAATACATCGCAGGCGAGCTGGATAAGACGGAGTTTACGTTGGAAGAGCGCAAGACCTATCAGGAAAAATATAGACGTATGAAAGAGATCGAGACAGAGTATCTTCAAAAAGAAGAAACGGACAATAAGGAAGACTGATATGAAGAAAATTCGTTTATATGCTCTCACATCCCTTGCCACCATAAGCCTTGTAACCATCGTAGGCTGTGCAAAGGAAAACCTTAATACCGTACCCGTGAACACTTCCGAACCCGTAGCAAGCGTATCGGCTCTTTCCGATGCCGACGTTGAAAACGCTATGTTTGACCTTGTGGACTTACCCGCAAAGGAAGAAGAGGTTGATGTTCCCAAGAACGATACGGACACCATGAAAGACTTGGGGCTGTACGTTGATAACGACGAAACCATCTTGACGGAAGAAGAAAAGGCACGTCGCAGACAGAC
>DBVS01000027.1:1278-9054 GCA_002308235.1 Lachnospiraceae bacterium UBA1258 | reverse complement strand
ACAAATCCTTTTGCGGGAAGTGGCATAAGAATAGAGTAAAAACTATTGACGCTAAATACCGCATATGATATTATAATTATGGTTCTCCGAAGAGCGATATCCCCTTAAATGGATAGTCGCTCTTTTTTGTTCTTGCAATTCAATAACACGTTTCGTATAACACACCATAGATTATATCAACATCAACGCAAGGAAAATCTTATGTTCAGAAAGGTTCTCAAAGTTCTCTCAAGCCTCTTTGCTATCGTAATCCTTATCGGTGCATCAATCCCCTCTTACGCATGGGTAAACGTATCGGGTGGCGATGCCAACTCCAAGGCAGTACAAGATGAATACGCAATCATTACAACCGACCAAGGGTGGCTCTTGTATGTTATTGATGCAAGTGGTAATACCGTAAGCGATGTAGAACGCTTATTTCCTAACACCACCGTTAGAAATAAGTTTCTGACCGCTGACTATCAAAGACAGTTTTATACCCGTTACGGTTCAAGCGTGTCTTTTGCAGACCTCTTTTCCGATTGGAACGCCCTTGTAGGAAGCGGAAACATACCATTGCCATTCAATCCTACATCAGAAGCGAGTAACTATGCGGAAATGAAATCCTACATCGGAGCAAATCTTGAGGCTATATGTATAACCCTAAATTCTCCAACGGATACGCTAACGCACCCCGAGAACTATTATTTAATCTTCGAACCCGTGTACTTGTGGAGTCTGTATAGTAGAGTAGAAAACGTAGCGAAAGAGACGATAGCGGGAAGTACGTATCAGTATTCGAAGTATATAACGGAGAATCTACTTGGAACAACAAATTATCCCGATTCAAGCCTATTTGGTAATCCACAAGGATTATCATTATAATGCGTATCACGGAAGGCGTTAATCCGAGAAATATTCCTTCCCCTCCGAAATATCCGAATGAATCTGATTAAATAAATCTTCGACGGAAGAAAACTTCTTTTCCGGACGTTTATATTCCAAAAGTCTGACTTCTATTTCTTTTCCGTAAAGCTCATTTTTATAATCCAAAATAAAACTCTCGGCGTTGATCGTATCGCCGTCATCTATGGAAGGGCGTTTTCCGAGATTGGTAACAGCATTATAGTATTTACCTTCAATGCCAATCCGGGAATAGTATACTCCAAAGTCAAGGCCGGCAATGTTTTCGAGCGGCACTATATTGGCGGTAGGTACGCCGAAGTCGTGGCCCAGGCCCTTGCCATGCGTCACTGTACCTGTAAGAGTAAAGGGGAGTTTTTTCATGTTTTATCCTTTCTTCTTTGTGATTATAAGCCCAAATTTTTTTTTAATCAATTAAAGGCGCGTCGATATGCGGTTTGAGGCGGAAACGGAAAATTCCCCATCAATGTTTTCTCAAAATCGTATTGACAAACGGGTATGCGTATGTTAACTTTTGAGTAGTTACTCGGGTAAACGGAGTGACAATTGTACAAAATCACGGAGGGTTGCGATGTCCACTCGTAAAGAGGTAGCAAAATATGCAGGCGTGTCGGTTGCAACAGTCTCCAATGTGGTAAATAACACTAAATTCGTGTCGGATGAGGTTCGAAAGAAAGTCGAAGATGCCATAGCCGCACTTGATTACAGACCCAACATGGTGGCCCGCGGACTTGCTACAAAAGAAACACGTCATGTTGCCATCATGGTTGACAATCTGAAGAACGGCTACTACACCGAAATGCTTGAAGGCGCACAGCTTACGGCAGGTCAGTACGGCTACATTGTTTCTTTCATCCTTTGCGATTTCCTTAATCAGGGCGGTTTGCTGGATCTTGCTTCCAGAGGTTTGGACGGTATGATCCTGGCAACGGTCAGAGCGGGAGAAGTCAAGGATCTCATGAAATACATCCCCTGCATGACCCAGGGAGACCTGAATGTAGACATCAATTATGCAGAGGGGATTCGACAGGCGGTACACTCTTTAAAGAAGCACGGTCATGAAAGAATTGCTTTCCTGGCCGGTACCAAACTAGCGGAGGACGGCAGTCACCTGCGTTGGGACGGCTTCAGAGCTGCCTGCGAGAAAGAAGGCATTCGCATCAACAGAAAACTTGCCATAGATGCAAACGTCAAACAGTCAACAGATGAGGATGCGGGCATCGAGGCGGTTCAGAGGCTGCTTGCCACCGGGGAGAAGTTCACCGCCGTAATGGCGGTCAACGACCTTATGGCCATCGGCGCGATCACGGAACTTGAGAGAAACGGTCTCAGAGTTCCCGAGGACGTATCGGTGATAGGATGCGATAATTCCCAGCTTTCCAAGTATTACAGCCCCAGTCTTTCAACGATAGATGTACAGGTATTCGAGCTTGGGCGTACGTTGATGCAGAACCTCATACACGTCATCCGCGGAGATTTAGCGGAAAGAAAAGTCATCTCATCGGGCTACATCGAAAGAGACAGCGTTGCAGATGCCATAGGTTAACAGAGATATGTCCGTAACAAATCATACCGGGCATATTTAATTGGGAATCGGTTACCCGAGTAACCGAAAACCCGAAAATACAATCAGTTTGTTATTTCTTCTAAAGGGAGAATGACATAGAGCAAATTTTTTTCATAAGAAAAAAGGAGGAACTATTATGAAGTTGAGAAAACTGGCTGCATTATCACTTACAGCGGTCATGATGTCGGCAGCTCTTGCAGGATGCGGAAACAACAATTCGGCATCGAATTCAGCATCGAATTCGACACCTGCTTCCGTATCGGACTCATCCAAGACTTCAACAACGACATCGGGGGACAACAAGAATACCGACGCCACACCTTCCGAAACGGTCATCACCGTTTCCGTACAGACTGGTACCGGTGTTGAGGAAGGCTGGAAGGCCGTAGCTGACGCTTATATGGCTAAGAACCCCAACGTAAAGGTTGTTGTGGACCTTAAGGCTTCCGACGGTTACGATCAGTGGGTACAGAACGTATTCGCTACCACAGGCACCACAAGCGTTGACGTGGTAAACATCAACCTTGCGGGTGATGCCAAGACAGGCAAATCCATTAACTACAATGATTACATCGACAACGACAGCCCTTATTCGGACGGCACCTGGAGAGAGCAGTTTGAGTACGGCAAGCAGGTAATTAACATGGCCGACAACTCATTCGATGCTTTGAGCCTTGATTCCGTTCAGGTATTATGGCTTTACAACCAGGACATCTTTGATGAGTGCGGCGTTAAGGCTCCCACCACATGGAACGAACTCATCGATGCCTGCGAAAAGATCGCAGCAAAGGGATATCAGCCCATCGCTATGCCCGGTAACTACGACAGCTTCTATTCGGGAACTATGGGATGGCTCGCTCAGATCTATGCTGACCAGACAACCCGTTCAATGGTAGACGTATTCAAGGCACAGCCCGGTGACTACTGCTACGATCCCGATATTGACGGACACTTCAAATACGATCCTACCGATTGCTTTAACGATGACTCCGATAAGGTTACCCAGAACCCCGTAAGAGCCATGAAGGCTATCAAGGACGGCATCTACAGAGGCGACTCCGTAGGAATGAAGACCGTTTGGGCCAACTTCGCAAAGGTATTCCCCAAGTACGCAGGTAACGACGTAATGTTCGGTACCGACGGAAACGGCGCAAAGGCACTTTTCTACCAGGGCAAAGCAGCCATGATGGTACAGGGCGGATGGGGAATCACCCAGTACATGAACGATATGAAGGCTCTTAAGGCAGGTCAGAAGGTTAAGGTCGGAGAGCAGGAAGTAGACATGAAGGGCTTCAAGCTCGGTACCTTCAACATGCCTTCGATGGAAGGAGACGGAATCGAAGGTAAGGCAAGAACCATCGAAGTTGCAACCGGATTTATCGGATGCGTATCCAAAGATCAGGCTCACAACGATCAGGTAGTTGACTTTATCATGTTCTACTCTTCGGTAGAAGGTATGTCCGCATACGTTCAGGCTTCTATCGCAGCAGGCGCAGTACCTTCGGGTCCCAGCCTTGTTTACGGTGTACAGTACGATGACGAGATCAACGCAGCATTTGCAAGCCTTAAGTTTATCGGAAATGCACAGAAAGGCTTCAACAACACCCTTGCAAGAGGTATCGGCGAAAGCGCTGAGACCTTCCGTAACTTCTATGACTACACATATAAGTATCTTACCGGCGCCATCTCTCTTGACGACTGGGCAAAGGCACACCAGAAGAACATCGAGGATAACTTCGCAAGCGCACTTAAAGAAAAAGGCGTGTCCGAGAACGATATGAAGAACCCCGCAAACGCACCTACCGGTGAATAAATCGTTGCGGTAAAGCAAAATTTGTAAGACAATAATTTTACGGGATCGGCGGTCATTTGCGGCCGCCGATTCTGATAAAATGCCGTATCCCGGCAGGAGTATATCCGATGAAAGTTAATAAAATATGGTTGACAATTGCATTAATTAGCCTTATCCTCGCCGGCCTTTCGCTGGTGGGATTTCGGGTATATAACTCACGGACGGAAGGCATTGAGGATGTGGGAATCACTACCGGCGGCCAGAACAGCTGCCTTGCTTACGATGAAGAAACCGGAATTATGTATGTAGGTACTCACGACAATATGCTTTTTGCTTTTAAGGGCGACAAAGAGCTCTTCAGAGTGACTGCGGGTGGTTCCTTCAGCGAACTCGTAATCAGACGTGAGCAGGATCTTTTGTACTGCGGCAATGAGGACGGAAATGTCTACGCATATTCTTTGTCAGACGGTGAACTTAAGAAGACCATCACCGTAAACAGAAGGATCGTGGGCATCGATATCAGTCCCGACGGAACCAGGGTTGCCGTGGGAGCAAATACCGGAAGCAGCAAGGCCAATATCCTTGTTTACAGTACAGAGGATGGAAGCGAGATCTACAATAACAAAGCAACCGTCACCGTTGCGGGCGTTAAGTACTGCAAAGACGGCGAAACTTTGATCAGCATCAATAAGCGCGGTGAGATCGACCTTCTCAGGGAGAATGGGGAAAAGGTCGGTGTTTATAAAACGAATTATTCGGCATTACAGCTTGTCAGGAACGGCGATATGTACTGGACGGTCTGCAAGGACGGCTCATATTACGGCTTTGACGAGAGTTTAAACATTCTTCGTACGGGTAAGGTTTCAAACCCGATGAGTGCGGTGATTGCAAGTATCGGCGCGGACGAAGAAAACGGTCATGTGGTTGTGGGAAGTAACGAAGGCTTTTTCTTTATCATGAACGCTCACGACCGTGAGGTGTACACAGGCGATATCGATTCGCACATAACTGCCATCAGAGGAGTGGGAAGGACCGTTATAATGACGGGTCTTGCCGATATCATCAAGCAGGTCCACGTGGATAACCTTGAGGATATCAACGGAAATATCAGAAAGACCGGGATATTCCGGATTTCTTTGATCGTGTTTGCAATCGTCTTTCTTTGCTCGATGGTCATGACCTTTGAATGGTCACGCAAGAAGACCCTTCGATTCCTTAAGACCGTCTGGCGCTGCAGAATGGCCTATATCATGCTCGCTCCGACCCTTATTCTTATCTGGCTGTTTAACTACAGGGGTATTGCGACTGCCTTCATCAGAGCATTTACGAACTGGTCAAAGACCAATACGACTCTTGCCCAGATCGATTTTGTGGGACTTGATAACTTTAAGAGAATGGTCACCGAAGGTTATTTCCTGATCGGTATCAGAAACATGGTGCTGATCACGGTAACCGGTATCATTAAGGTGCTTACCATGCCGATTTTGGTGGCATGGCTTGTATATAACATCAGGGGAAACAGAAGAAAGTACCTTCACAGGTTCCTGTTCGTGCTTCCCATAGTGGTTCCCGGCGTTATCGGAGCCATGACCTGGCAGAAGATCTACGATCCTTCCATCGGTCTTTTGAACGAAGTGCTGGGAGCAATGCATCTTGATTCTTTGAAGCGTGTATGGCTCGGGGATGCAAAGACCGCCATCTGGGCGGTGATCTTTATGGGATTTCCCTTCGTGCAAGCCATGGCGTTCCTGGTTTATTACGGCGGACTTATCAATATCGGCAAGGATGTGGAAGAATCCGCTATGATCGACGGCGCCAGAAAACGGGACCTTTTCTGGAGGATCCAGCTTCCTCTTATCAGGCCTCAGTTAAGCATCATGATCACACTGCACATCATAGGAACGATTCAGGATTTCAACGGTATATTTATTCTTACGGGCGGCGGTCCCGGTACGGCAACCTATGTGCCGGCACTGGAACTTTACTTAAACGTTGCCCAGTTCGGACGTTACGGTTATGCCTGTGCCCTCGGCGTGGTATTGTTTATATTCACCATGGGCGCGACACTCATAAGTAATCGTCTTACCAGGGAGAGGGGGTGATCTTATGAGTGGAAAGATAAGCAGAAAAAAACTTCGTGAATTCAGATTCCAGTCCGTAATTGAGATCATCATGCTCTGCATCATGTTCTTCGCCTTCGTTCCGGTTTTGGTCATGCTGATCATGTCCTTTAAGTCAAACTGGGAGATCTACAACGATTTCTTTGCTCTCCCCCGGAACATTGCCTGGAATAACTACATAGCGGCCTTCGGCAAATTAAAGGTCAGCATGTTAAACACTCTTTTCGTGGTAGCATCGGCCGTGGCCCTCACTCTTGTTGTTGCGGCATTAAGCGGTTATGTGTTTGCCACCATGAAATTCCCGGGAAAGAACCTTTTCTTTATGCTGATAATGGCTCTTATGATGATCCCCGGTATTTTGTATCTTGCTCCGAACTACAGTCTCATTCAAAGCTATGGCCTTTACAATACCAGATGGGCGCTGATCCTGCCCTGGGTTTCGGGTGGTCAGGTGTTAGGTATCATCCTATGCAGGAACGCCATAGAAGGCGTTCCGAAGGACCTTTTTGAGGCCGCAAAGATCGAAGGCTGCGGCGAGCTTCAGTCCCTTTTCTGGATCGCGGTTCCCCTTGCGAAACCCATGCTTTCCACGATAGCGGTCATGAAACTGGTGGACTATTATAACGACTTTATCTGGCCTATGATGGTCATCGAATCCAATACAAAGCAGGTTATCACGGTAGCCGTTAAGGTATTCACCAGTTCGGTGGGTTCTACCGAGATCGGCGCCATGTTCGCAGGTTACGTGATCGCAACCATCCCGTTGTTTATCCTCTTTATGTTCACGTCACGGCTTTACATGGAAGGTATGACCGCAGGAGCGGTTAAAGGATAGGAAGGGGAGAGAGAATGAAGATTCAAAGTTTAAAGACCAATCATATCAAGAATCCCATCGGTTACTATATGCCGAGGGTGAGCTTGTCATGGAAAATAACGGACGCAAAGGGAAAGCACGCGTCGTTGACCAGAATAGTCATCGCTACGGATCCGGCTCTTAAATCTGTTGTATTTGACTCGGGAGAAGCAAAAGGCGTTTCGTCCCTCGGGTTTGTTCCCGACCTTAATACGGAGCCGGGAACCCGTTATTACTGGCAGGTTTCCGTAAAGGATGATGCGGGTGATACGGGGGTGAGTGAGGTTGCTTTCTTTGAGACACCTTCCGGGATAAAGAAGGGCAAATGGATCGCGGCTCCCTTTGATGAAAAGAATGCCCAGCCTTTGTTCAGAAAAGAGCTTAAGCTTAAGAGAAAGCCGGCGGAAGCAAGATTGGTGATCTGCGGCCTCGGACTTTACGAAGCATATATTAACGGTAAGAAAGTGGGAGATGAATATCTCGCTCCTTACTATACAGACTATAATCTTTACAGACAGTACCAGACCTATGATGTCACCGC
>DBVS01000027.1:245-1255 GCA_002308235.1 Lachnospiraceae bacterium UBA1258 | reverse complement strand
GCGTCATCCTCGGAAACGGCTGGTACAAGGGACGTTTCGGCTTTATCGACGGCCTTGACAAGTTATACGGCGATGTAAACCACATGATCTGCGAACTTAAGGTCACCTATGAAGACGGAAGCAAGGAAGTGATTCCTTCCGACGCAAGCTGGCTTTGCGCTCCTTCGGCGGTGATTTCCAGCAGCATCTACGACGGCGAAGTATGGGACGCAAGAAAGGAAATAAAGGACTGGAACAAGCCCGGCAAAACACCCGGGGAATTCGTTCCCGTAAAGATTTATAAAGACGGTCGTTCAGACCTTCTTTTCCCGAGATTGAGCCTTCCCATAAAGGCAATGGAGACCGTAAAGCCCGTTAAGATCATCAAGACCAAAGCAAAAGAAACGGTCATTGACTTCGGACAGGAATTCTCGGGCTGGGTTGAGTTTACCTGTAACGAGCCCGCCGGGAAAGAAATTATTTTACAGTTCGGCGAGATTCTTCAGGGCGGTAATTTCTACAACGACAACCTCCGCACAGCAAAGCAGGAATACAGATACATTTCCGCAGGACCCGGCGCAAAGGTCCGCCCTCATTTTACTTTCTACGGCTTCCGCTACATGAAGGTACAGGGCATAAAGAACGTCGATCTGAAGGACTTTAAAGGCCTGGTGCTTTATTCCGAAATGGAAGACACGGGCCGTATCGAGACTTCAAACAAAAAGGTCAACCGCCTGTTTTTGAATGCCCGCTGGGGTCAGAGAGGCAACTTCCTTGACGTTCCCACGGACTGCCCCCAGAGAGACGAGCGAATGGGCTGGACGGGAGACGCTCAGGTCTTCTGCCAGACAGCTGCGTTTAACATGTATACACCTGCTTTTTACAGGAAATTCATGCACGATACGATCCTTGCTCAGAACGAGTACGGCGGAGTGGTACCCCACGTGGTTCCGGACATTCTGGGACAGATCGGTCGCATAACTTCGAAAAACAGGAAGAGCAGAAAGCACCCTGCCATGGCTCCGGAAGCC
>DBVS01000027.1:0-124 GCA_002308235.1 Lachnospiraceae bacterium UBA1258 | reverse complement strand
CGGCGGCTCCTACATGTGGGCTTCCGGCTTCCATTACGGCGACTGGCTGGCACTTGATAATTACAGAAAAGAAAGCTTCGGCGCCACGGACAATTTCTTTGTGGCAACGGCTTATTACTATTAT
>DBVS01000132.1:371-6484 GCA_002308235.1 Lachnospiraceae bacterium UBA1258 | reverse complement strand
GTTTTTATCCTTGACCGAAGCGGATCTATGAGCGGCCTTGAAGCCGACACGATCGGGGGCTTCAATTCAATGATCGCCAAACAGCAAAAAGAAGAAGGCGAGGCTGTCGTGACCACAGTGCTTTTCGATGACAGCATCGAAGTACTGCACGATCGTGTTCCGATAGGAAAAGTCGAGAAGATGACCGACAGCGACTATTTTGTGAGAGGATGTACGGCGCTTTTGGATGCGGTGGGCAGAACGATCCGCAGCATAAAAAAAGTCCATAAAGCCATGCCGGACGAAGAAAAACCTTCGAAAACCCTTTTTATCATCACTACCGACGGACTTGAGAACGCCAGCAAAGAGTACAGCTTCAAAGAAGTCAAAAAGATGATAAACAAGCAAAAAGAAAAATATGACTGGGAATTTTTGTTCCTCGGTGCCAATATCGATGCGATCGAGGTCGCAAAGAATATGGGTATCGGCAAGGACAGAGCGGCAAATTACTGTTGCGATTCGGCAGGTACGGCACTTAATTATGAAGTCATGGATGAAGCTGTATCGTTTGCAAGAAAATGCAAAGGTTCAAGTATGAAAGCCGCATTCTCGGGCGGAGCGTGGAAAGCACGCATAGATGAGGACTACAGCGAAAGAGGATAATGTGCGGGACATATGTGTCCCATTGCAAAAACAGGGCATTTGCTCACTTTGTGTCCTGTAAGAAAACGGCATAAGATCATATGCTTAGAGCGTAAAGGAGGTCACGGAAAATGGATCAGGCAAAAATCGGTAAGTTTCTGGCAGAACTTCGTAAAGAACAGGAAATGACTCAGGAACAGCTGGCTGAGAAATTGAATGTTGCAAGAAGAACGGTATCGCGCTGGGAAACGGGTAACAACATGCCCGACATTGATATACTGATAGAGCTTTCGGATCTGTATGCCGTCGATCTTCGGGAAATCTTAACCGGAGAAAGGAAGAGTGAGCAAATGAATAACGAAACAAAAGAAACAGTATTACAGGCAGTTGATTATGCAAACACGGAATCGGAGAAGTGCAACAAAAGAGTTCGGTTGTGCAATATGATCGGAATGGGATTTATGGTGATATACATGCTCTTTAAAGATTCCGAAATCTATTTCCAAAACAAAACCGCAGCTACGCTTATAGACATAGCTTCGGGAATAGCATTGGGAATGCTGCTTACGGGGCTTATCTTCTCAAGCCGATACGGCGCAAGAATAAGAGCCTTCAAGCAAAGAGTTTTTAAAAGAGCGAGGTTATAGCCTGCGAGCCCCTTTTAGGGGCTCGTTATACTTTTTGCCTATACATGCCTTATATCTATTGACTTGATTTGTGTGGGATGTTAAGTTGAACAAAATATTTTAAAGGAAAACTGTGGGATGAATTCTAAGACAGGCCACAAACTTAATAAGTGGATGTGTTGTCGAATGTATAAAACACCGGGCATGAAAATGGCTGGAGCATTCGCGCGTCTGAATTCTCTTCGATAATGAGATCGATCAAAAGCCATTATGCAGCCCGGACTTGTATAGCCCGGGCTGTTTTTATGTTTTGGCTTATTGCTCGACGAACGAAGAAAAATATGCTTAGGCAGACATAGTTTAAGGAGGAGAAGATGAAGATAACCGTAGCGGGAGAAAAGAAAGAATATGCGGAAGGGTTGACCGTTTCCAAACTGATCGAGCTTGAAAATGTGGAAACACCCCAGTATGTGACGGTTTCCGTCAACGAGGAATTTATCGAAAGAGCTTCTTTTGACAACTTCGTATTAAAGGAAGGAGATGAAGTTGAGTTCCTTTACTTCATGGGAGGTGGNNGTAATGGCTCTCAGTAACGAACAGCTTGAACGATATTCTCGACACATCATTTTAAAGGAGATTGGCGTTAGGGGTCAGAAAAAGCTTCTTGAATCAAAGGTTTTGATAATCGGTGCCGGTGGTCTCGGTGCGCCTGCGGCACTGTACCTTGCGGCTGCAGGAGTCGGAACAATCGGCATAGCAGATGCAGACGTTGTGGATCTTTCAAACCTGCAAAGACAGGTCATCCATACAACAAATGACATCGGTAAAAAGAAAGCGGAATCGGCCGCCGAGACTATGCGGGCAATAAATCCCGATATCACGGTCAATACATATTATAAGTTCGTTAATTCCGAGAATATCTCAGAACTTATCAAAGATTACGATTTCATAATAGACGGTACGGACAATTTTCCGGCCAAATTTCTTATAAATGATGCCTGCGTGATGGCAAAAAAGCCTTTTTCGCATGCGGGGATAATAAGATTCAAAGGCCAGCTTACCACCGTTATCCCGGGAGAGGGACCGTGCTACCGGTGCATATTTAAAGATCCGCCTCCGAAAGATGCCGTTCCTACCTGCAAGCAGGCGGGAGTTATCGGTGCGATGGGAGGTGTCATCGGTTCGCTTCAGGCTATGGAAGCGATCAAATATCTGACCGGTACAGGAGATCTTTTAGTGGGTTATCTGCTCACATACGATGCGCTTAAGATGGAATTTCATAAAGTTAAGCTGCCGCCCAGAGGCAAGGGATGCGCCGTATGTTCCGATACGCCTTCGATAACAAAGCTTATCGATTACGAACAGGCTGTGTGTGAACTTAAGCATTAGGAGGTGGGACATGCATATAACGATCAGGAAAAGTGATGTTGAGAAAATGATCGCGCATGCTTTAAGCGTCCGCCCGGAGGAAGCCTGTGGGCTGATCGCCGGAGAAGACCTTGAAAACGGCACGAGAGTGATAGAGGAAGTTTTTCTTTTGACCAATATCGATCACACGAACGAGCATTTTTCGATCGATCCGAAAGAGCAGCTTAAAGTCATAAAAGAGATAAGGAAAAAAGGTCTTAAGCCTCTTGGCAACTGGCATTCGCATCCGGAAACGCCCTCAAGACCGTCCGAAGAGGACAAAAGGCTTGCCAACGACAGCAAAGCTACATATCTCATTTTGTCTCTGATGGACCAAGAACCCGTGTTGAACGCATTTCACATCGAAACGGCAGACGGCGAAAGAACGGTACGCAAAGAGGAACTTGAAACATTGTAATTACAGGGGAGGAAAGAATAAATGTCTGAAACAGAAGAATTCGGCCGCATTTCGGTCGAGGAATTTTCACTACTTGATTTTAATACCGTAACATTGCTTGACTTAAGGGAGCCCGACGAAGTTTTGGTAAGCGGGATTGAGGGAGCGATCAACATTCCTTTTTCCGCAGGCTTTGATAAGCTCGATTCGGTTCCGAGGGACAAACCTGTCGTCGCATATTGCCGTGTGGGCGACTGGAGCGAGCAGGTGGCGGAGATACTGGCGGACAGAGGCTACAAAGTATATACGCTGGAAGGTGGCTTCAATGCTTACAAAAAATTGAAGGCCGGAGATGCTGCAGGTGGATCCGAAGCGACAACAGAAGAGGTTAAAGGCTCGTGTTCTTTGGCCCAAAAGGCAAAGGAGCCCACAGGAAGCGCATTTATCGATGCAAAAGGTCTTAAGTGTCCGGGACCCATCGTAAAGGTGGCGGACTTTTTAAGAGACAAGCCCGAAGGCTTTACGGTGCGAGTTGAAGCAACGGAAGATGCATTTGCATCGGATATCAAAGTCTGGTGCGAGCGGACCGGAAATGTCTTAAAAGATATCGAGGTGGAAAAGAGCCTTATAAAGGCAACGATAGAGAGAAAAGACAAAAAAGAGACCGAGGCAGTTAAAGAAAAGAACGACAAGACGTTCGTGGTATTTTCGGGAGATCTCGATAAGACGATAGCGGCATTTATAATAGCGAACGGTGCGGCGTCTTTGGGAAGGAAAGTTACCATGTTCTTTACCTTCTGGGGACTCAATATTTTAAGAAAGCCCAAGAAAGTAAAGGTAGCCAAAAACTTCATCGAGAAAATGTTCGGCGCAATGCTTCCCAGAGGAACCACAAAGCTTGGACTTTCGAGGATGAACATGCTTGGAGCGGGTCCCAAGATGATAAGGGGTATCATGAAGCAAAAGGGCATCAGTTCGCTCGAAGAACTCATTGAGAGCGCCAAAGCACACGGTGTCAGGATAGTGGCCTGCCAGATGTCAATGGACATTATGGGAATAAGGCAGGAGGAACTTATAGACGGAGTGGAACTTGGAGGTGTGGCAACCTTTATCGGTTCGGGAGAAGAATCAGACATGAGTCTGTTCATATAAGAGAGGGAATTATTATGAAGAAAACAGGAAAAAAGATCAAAAGAGGAATAGTGGCGTGGCTTCTGGCACTCAGTCTCACATTTGCTTTTACGATCGCTAGCTATGCGGATGATGTGAGCGGAAGCGACCCTGAGGAGACGGTTGAGGATGCGGTTAAAGAGACGACTCCGGAACTTAAGGTAGAGCTTACGAGTGTTGCGCAAGGCGACCTTGAAGGTGACGGAAAAAGAGTTTTGATAACCGCGCAGGTCACATACGGCGGAAAAGAGCTTCCTGAAGGCGTTGCAGGTAAATATGCGGTTCACGCATATGTGGGAAATGCAAACAAGAACGTGAAGGTAACGGCTGACGGTTCGATCTCTTTTAATCCGTTCACGGTAAACTCCGGAAAGACTTATGACGTATATGCGGTGTTGAAAAACGGAGGCGAAGTTGTCGCAGAGAGTTCTCATAAAACTATCAGCGTAGTGCAGACCGTTCTTGACAAGAAGGATATTACCGTTCAGTCTACATATGACGATGAAGAAACGGGCACCATAACGGTAAACGTTGACGAGTCTGTGCCGATCGCTTATTACAAACACGGAGTAGGTAAGGTTGGATATGCCGAGAACGGCGTGATCTCAGGACTTTCCCAAGGTAAATACTATGTTTACATACCGGCATATTCGGACGGCGATACGTATTATGTTGCTTCCAAAAAGCAGGAAACGAACGTAGGCTCCGTGGAAAGACCAAAGTATACGATCACTGTCAACAACGACGAAAACATTAAATGGAGTAAGAACAAGGCCACCGTGTTACAGGGTGCGGGAACTTCCTTTAATGTAAATCCGAAAAACGATGATTATTATATAAGCAATGTATATGCTCTTCCCAAAGAAAATGCGGAGATCTCCTGGTATGAACCTACGGGAGGGGTCACGGTGAGCAATGTAAGCGGAGACGTCACATTGTACGCAGAGGCAACCAAAAAGAATGCTCCCGCTAAGATTGAAGTGACAGAGGTTTCTTTTAACCCTAATGGCATATACAGTGAAGAGAATCCGTATATATCGACACAGATAAGCGTTAAGGTAACGGATAAAGACGGCAATCCCGTTCCCGAGACGACAGTATATTTTAAGACCGACAAGAACGAGAAGAGTCCAAGCTCAAAGACGACCGACAAAGACGGTATTGCGATCTTCAAGCATTCATACGGTATAGTGACAGAGACAGGAGATACCACGGCAAAGTACGAGCCTTTGTTTTCAATCGATAAATCTTTTGAAAAGCTCGCGACCGGAACAACGGTAAATCTGGTGCTTCAGCAAAAGAAAGATCTGGTGCTGTACGAAGATCAGATAACCGGTTCAAGACCCGGAAAGTACGAAGGCGAAGTTTCGGGCGTGCCGGAAGGATACGAGATATGGACGGGCGAAGTTCATGACGCGGTCATAGTGCTTAACAGCGGTACATGGAAGGCTGCAGAGGACGGTAAATTCACGAACCTTTCATCGGGCTGGCAGCTTTTGAGAGCGGGCGAAAAGATCGATCCGGAAACTAACACGTTTTGGTTTGCATCGGATCACGTGCCTTTTGTGGTCCCGAGACTCGAGCGCGCGCCTGTTAAGGATGAGGCAGTAACGGAAGAACCGACCGACAAGACAGTCGATGAAAAGGATACAAAGCCTGTTTCGGAAGAAAAAACAAAAGAAAACAAGGACACTTCCATAGAATCATCGGATCCTGTTACTCAAAGCATTCCCGCAGGTAATGAAGGCGGAAACACAAATAATGAAAGTAGTGAAGCCAATAATGAGGGCGGAAACGAAAATAACGAAACTCCGGCTCCCGCTCCCGCAGCAAATGCCTCAACGGCTGTAACCGCGACTGTAAGGAATACTGTTGCGAGGACTGTGGCTAAC
>DBVS01000132.1:0-308 GCA_002308235.1 Lachnospiraceae bacterium UBA1258 | reverse complement strand
GAGCCTGTGACAGCCGGATCGAAGACGGAAGTCGAGATCAAGGATGAGGGCGTTGCAAAGGCTGCGGTCGCCTCTGAAGTAAAAGACAAAAACATACTTTTGAATGTAAGCCTTTTACTTGCCTTGCTGGCAGTTTTGGCGGCGGCGACATATGCTTATTACAGATATAAAAAGAAGGCTGCACAGAACGATTGATATCGATCAAAAAGACAGGGAGTCCGATAAGGGCTTCCTGCTTTTATATTATTGCGGCCGGGAGGATATTTTTCTTTATAAACCGGGGCCTTTTTGTTATCATTCAGTAATGT
>DBVS01000070.1:677-31434 GCA_002308235.1 Lachnospiraceae bacterium UBA1258 | reverse complement strand
TTCTCCTCCGTGATCTTGCGGATCTCTTCGAATTTCTTCTCCTCATCCTCACGGGTGATGCCGTAAAAGCCGCCCTTCACAGCTTCCGCCGATTGTACCATGCTGCCTCCTTTTCATATAAACACAATTATCAGAAACAGTATTTGCGGGCTCTCCTCTGACCCGCGAAAAGAATCTTACCAAAAAAGTTGAAAAAGGTATAGACTTGAATTTAAAAAAGTGATATCATGCAAAATGAAGTGTGCCCCAAGACTCTTACGAGCCTCGGGGCATTTGTTTTTGTGTAATATTTCTTTGGTTCGTGCCACTATTCAAGAGCATCAAGAATCTGCTGTGCCTGTTCCTCGGTATAGGTTATAAACTTGAAGTTTACGACTCCGTCGGAATAGGTTCTGTAAAGGCTGCCAAGCATTTGACCGTCTTCAATGATATACGGAGTCATATCGTACGGCCGATTCTCCAATGCAGAGACAGGCTGTCTTTCTTTGCCTGCAGACAAGTATTTACATTCAAATGTCGGTACTATATAACCGTCTTCATCCGAAGCATAAGATTCGTCCATAATACAAGTTCCCATTTCTACAAAGGATTCTACCAGACTCTCCGGCAATCTGACCATGGAGATCGTTATTACTTCATCAAAAACGGGATTGCCGGTAGAACCGTAGATTTCAAGTCTTTCGGGAAACTTATAGGTTCCTGTAATGACGGGAGCCAAAGGACTTATTGAAGCGCTCGTGTCCTCTGTGGATTTTTCCATAGTCTCCGAATTATCGGGTTTTGTGACGGCTTCCAGATCAATGTCCACGTCAAAAAGCAAGTTAAGGCCGGAAAATTCAGGATTTCTGCTGATGTGTCCGGTTTCTTTGTCAAATAAATAGCTTTTTGAATAGTCTGCGGATTCGCTGATGGCCAGATAGATCCTGTGCCCGGCGTATTCACTCAGATCATCGTATTCAAAAAGCAGATAACATGTTCCGTCTATGATATTTCTGATCGATATACCACCGAGAGAAAAAAGATTAACTTCAGACGGATCAAAGCCTTCTACAAGCGGTGAAACGATATAATCTGTTTCCTCGAGTGTAAGTCCGTCGCCTTCCCCGGTAACGGCCACCACAGCATATGTTTTATCCGCCCCTGCTTTATTGGAATATTTCTTGGCCGCTTCACCGTGAACCATACCTATGTAGGCAAAAGTAAGGTTTCCGAAGACATAGGTCTCGGGATTCTTGGTTACTTTTTTCTCATTCTCTTTAAACATCTCTTCAGCGCTTTGGTGACCCAGCTTTCCGGCCACTTCGGAGCCCTTAAGCCATCTCGATGCAGCGTAACCCGCTGTCACGCACAGCCCTGTAATAAGAAGACCCAAAATGATCCCCGCAACCTTTGAGTTGATTCTAAAGAAACCTATATTGCTTTCTTCTTCGCGTTTTTTTAGTATTTCGCTAAAAATCTTATCTTTTCTTGCAGACGGTAAATTAATCTTATCGTATGCTTCTTTGATCGTTACGTTACTGTTCATGGCGTCACACCTCATCCGAAAAATCTGCAAGTTTATCACGAAGCAACTTCCTTGCCGTATGCAAATCGCTTCTCACCGTGCCCGCAGGCTTTCCTGTCAGTTTTGCGATTTCTTCGGCACTGTAGCCTTCATAATAAAACATGTAAACCGACAACTTGTACTTATGGGGGAGAGAAAGAACTGCGACCAGCACGTCATTTTCTTTTTCCTGCGGCTTACTCACGGCAGTCTCATCAGTCAGTTCTTCGCGATGTCTCCACCAGTGCTTAAGTGCATTTCTGCAAAGATTTGAGGCGGTAACTATCAACCACGCCTTCACGTGCTCATTGTTCTCGAATGTTTTTCTTTGCATCGCCAGTTTCAAAAATGTCTCTTGAAGCATATCCTCCGCATCGCTTGCATTCTTCATGAAAGAATAGCACAATCGGTACACGGTTTCTGCGTATGCCTCATAGTAGCATTTCAGTTCGTTTTCCCTCATATTGATTTCCCCTCTGTAGGCGCCTTCATTAATAATACAATTAACCGGGTCGAAATGTTGAGGTTTTGAAAAAAATTTTTTCGTTTTTTTGCAAAAAACGGCCGTGCATTTTCTTTTCTTTGTGCTCCGAACAACAAAAACCCCGTGATTTCTCACGGGGTAAGAATGATTTACAACTATTATTTAGCACAGGAAATATCGGCTAGTCCGAGTTCTTTCTTTGCCTCAAGGATTTCTTCATCGGTGGCATCATGAAACCTGCGAAGATCCGCCTCTGTTCCGCCGCGTGAAAGCATCTGCGCCAAATCATGTATTCTGGTAACGTCTCTTATGGTCCTGTCATGTTTTTCTTGGTCGAAATCAAGTACATGCATTTCTATCACCCCCGCTTTCTCTTTGATAAGGAAATCCTTCATGATATTTTCTGCAATACAACTGTCAACGGCTTTTGTTGCGGCCTCTCGTATCTCCATGCCGGACTTTAGGTTCTCTCGAACCTTGTAATTGAGGGTTGCATAATCCCTCAGAGGTTTGCACTTGTCCAAAAGATCGTTGTTGTGTCCGTAATTAACGTTGAAAAAACGGACCAACAATTCAAGGCTCGGACTATCTGTTTTATGTTCATACGCGTCCGACAACCTGAGTATTTCTTTCTCAGGAGCCTCATCCTGGCCATTGTAAAAGACCATAAAGGTCGGATTAGGCAGTTTGAACGCCCGCGAACCATATACGTCGTCTTTTTGCTTCATCGCGATTGCTTTGTACATATCAGAGATGTAAAACAGGTCTCTAAGCGGCATGTTCGGATTGATCGTTGACTGATGCTCATAAAGATTGATCGTTCCGCTGATTACAAACGAAACATCGTTGTAAATCTTTAAAAAGATCGAATTCTCTAGGGTCTCAATCTGAAGGTCCGCATCCTCCGGATAATCGGTGCCACTCACGGCGTTGTACAAAGCAAGGCAGTTTTCCTTTATACTGAAAAACGCCTTAAATACGCTTGACTTGTACTCACGGTTTACAAAAACATTTTCTTTGCTCATTCTTTTTCCTCCTTACGGCAAAGTGCGCAGGAGGTTTCTTTCGTCTCCTGCTTATGATAAATAGATGGAATGTTAAGCAGGAATACTCAGAAATAAAAAGAATTTTTAGAATCTGTTGAATGTTGAATTACTGCTTACGCAAAGAATATAACACGGGGACAAAGAAAATGCAAATGTCGATTCGGATTTAATTCCCCGGGCGGAACCGCAAGCAATTTTTTCGGCCTGTATGCCGTGGGATGTGCATAGGTCCTGCAAAAATTCTTCGGTTCCTCCCGGGGATGAATTACTTCAACACGCGCATTTCACGAAAATACCCCGTGATTGCTCACGGGGTGAATGTTTCATGTGTGCTTGGCACTTCTTCTTCGTTTGCTTGCAAAAATGAACCCCTAACCCCGTCCCTATGGTTCGTGGTGGGGAGTTGCGGTGCCGCCGTACATGCCGTAGAGGTAGAGTGGGCCGTAGATGGGAATCTCGGGGTCGGGTTTGGCAAGACGGCCCGGGATCGTAACTAAATAATCCATGTCCTCATAGGTGTAGGAAAAAGCAAGGGTTATGCTCGGGTTTTCCGAAAGAAGCTTCATGATATCATAATTAAGTACGCAGTCTCTGTTCCAAGTAACTGTCTGATTCCCGCCCAAAGCAGCGGCGTAATTAATCGCGCTCTTAAGGTCTGCGAAATAATCCTCCGAGTCACCGCCGGGAGTCGAAGGTGTTGAGGGAGTCGACGGGGTGGACCCCAAAGAGGCAGCTTCCACAGTAACGTTTATGGTACTGAAGGCAGACACCAGATCCGTCTTATTGTCACCGTTATACTGCTCTGCGAACACCTTTAACTTATAGTCTCCGCCTGCAAGACCCGACGGAATCGTAATATCCGTACCTGTACTCGAAGTGCTGTTATTGGCTATCCGTCCGTAGTAAAGGGGCGTGTTTTCATTCGCAGCGCTTACAAGTATCGCTGAAACATACTCATTTGAACCTGCCTTGCATTTTCGTAACTGACAGTAATCGCATTTCCTGCAGTCACTGTTCCCAAGTCTGTACGAGTTGCGCTAAAGTCCGCATGACCGTTTCCGGCTGCATTTGCACTTCCGTCATCAAGAAGAGTGAGTTTCCATTCACTGCCCGAATAATCAGCCACCTCTCTAAGTGCGTCTGCGCCCGGGTTGCCGGATGATTTTCCGCCTGTAGCGGCAGATGTGAAGATGATAGATTGAAGCTTTAAATTAAAAGCGGGCCGCACGCCGTAGCCATCAACGTGGACAGTGAGGCCAGAGTCGTGCACGCCACCGGCGCCAAAGACGCACGCGGCAGAGCCAACAGTGACGCCCGGCGAGCGCAGCCACCAATATGAACTTGCCCAGGTCGGATTTGCAGGATCAGCCTCGCGAAGATCTACATACATGTCATTTGCTTCTGCAACTGACAATGGCCACATAACTGCATCGGATACATCGGATCCACTTATCTTATTATCATTGTAAGGAGGAGTTCCGGTTGTACCTAGATTTCCGCTTCCGCCTTCAAGTGTCCTTGTGACAACAGCAGCTGCTTCTTCTGTCGAAAGCCTGCCTGCAAGGGTTCCAATCATCGACTGAAGATTGCTTCCTGAGTAATTATTGCTGAACGGAGCAGATGAGTCAAAGGCACCATGCTCCATATTCCCCGATGCGATAAGTGTCAGTGTTCCGGATGAACTTGCTACACCGTTGCCACCATAACCAATAACCCGCCAGGTGTCCGAACTGCTGCCATAGTGAACCGTAGCCGCGCTTGAAGTATTTGCATTATCCGAAAGTGCAGCTGCACCAAGCCGGATATTCTTCCCTGTTCCCGCCGCATATACTGTGGCTGACAGCCCCGGGATCGTCGTTACGCATGTCGCAACAGACAGCACCGCACTTAATACAAGCGCTATCCCCTTCTTAATCCTACCTCTCATTTTCGTTATCCTTCCTTTCCGGTTTGTGTTTGAAAAAAATATCCCCTCATATATATAGACACCTGAAATTGAAAATCTCCCAAGGTAAATTGAAAATTTTTTAAAAAAATTTTTTATTGTCGAATTTCCTATTGACATTTCGGGTCTACTGCGATAGACTTCAGTTAGGTCGACTGCAGTAGACCTATTATGGAGGTTTTATGGAACGAGAGAAATTGTATGACGGCGAATACAGATTTATGCAGATTATATGGGAGCATGCGCCCATAAACTCCGGAGAACTGGTGAATCTGTGTGCCGAGGCGTTTGAATGGAAAAAATCCACAACCTACACCATGATCAAGAAAATGTGTGACAAAGGCTACATATCTTCCAACAATGCCGTAATCGACGTGCTGGTCAGCAAGGATCTCGCCCGTAAGGAAGCCTCCGCCGATTTTGTGGAAAGAAATTTCAACGGCTCATTTGCCGATCTGTTCGTTGCTTTTTACGACGGAAAGAAAATTTCGGAGAAAGAAGCAAAGGAACTCAAAAAACTCATTGACGCATACAGGGAGCCCGTAGTATGAATTCTTTTTTATCCAATCTAGTCGACGCATATTTTATAAAGAATGCCTATCTGATAGGGATGTTTGCAATCATCTTGATAGCGCGGATGATTCTTACACGCCTTCCGAAGCGATTCTCCTATTATCTTTGGGCAGCCCTCGGAATAAAGGCAGTAACCGACGTTGGGTTCTCAATAACCATAAGCCTTAAGAAAAGTACCGCTGCAAGCGGTGGCGGAAGCCTTATATCAAAGGCCATGGTTGCCGCAGAAAACACCGGGATTATGGGAAAGACGATAAATCTTGCCGGCACCGTTCAAACCGCTGCCGCACCCGCCACAACCGCTGCGAAGCCTCTTTTCGGCCCCTATGAGATCATCTTCTTTATCTGGCTCACAGGCGCTCTTGCCATGATTACGGCAGGTGTTTTCCGTTATCTTCGCACCAAAAAGGCCGTTAAGGTTTCTTATCCTGCCGAGAACGGTGTGCGTTACTGTGATTATATAGATTCACCCATGGCTTTCGGAATCTTCAAGCCCGTCATTTATATGCCAAAGACCTCCGATTCCGAATCCCTTAAATACATCCTCGCCCACGAAAGGTGCCACATCAGACGCGGGGACATATATTTCAAACTTTTTGCTTTTATTTTACTTTCAATATTCTGGATCAATCCGTTTTTCTGGGTTGCCTACAGACTGTTTACACTGGACATGGAATTAAGCTGTGACGAAGCCGCCGTGGAAATGCTTGGGGTAAAGGCAAAGAAAGGCTACGCCCATACACTTCTTTCCTACTCGGTGGCTGAAAGAACTCTTTGGCTGGCCCAGACGGATTTTGCAGATACCGGTACAAAAAGAAGGGTTAAAAACATTATGAAAACAAAGAAAATCAAATTACCTGCAATCATCGCGGGAACTCTCGTGCCCGTCGTTATAGTTGCTTTGTGCTTTTTCAAGCCCAAATTTGCTTTTGCAAATGACGAGAGTCAATCCTCTGCGGATACAACCGTATCATCTTCGGAAACAAAGAACGACACAAGCGCTTCCGTAAGCGACACAGCTTCTCTTACCGACGACAATTCGGAAAACTCCGACAACACGGCTCTTTCGAACGACGTTGATGCCAATACCTCCACTGCCATCGCTTCCACAGATGAGAACCCTGATATTTCCACCTGGGTATGGCCTTTGGATTCAACGCTTATCACCATGGGCTTCAGCGACCGACATCCCGCAGTGGACATCGCCGCACCCATGCGAAGCGACGTGTACGCCGCACTTCCCGGAACGGTCATAAAATCCGAATGGGAATCTTCCGACGGAAATGTGCTTGAAATCAAAGTCAACGACGAGATTACCTATCGCTACTCCCACCTTGATTCTTCCCTGGTTGAGGTAGGAAGCACCGTAAAGGGCGGGGAGAAGGTGGCCGAAGTCGGAAGTACGGGTAACTCCACCGGCCCTCACCTGCACTACGAAATATTCGTAAACGGAACAGCAACGGATCCCTTCTCGGGCTTCTATGAAGCACCTGTAGAACTTGAATACGAAGATTATAGCGCCGACGAAGTATTTGCCGGAATCAAGCTCTCCGATGCTCTCTTAACCGTTCGCGGACGGATGGGCAGCGGCTCCGAGATTATCCGTTACGAAAAGGGCTATACCACAGACAAGAAGGATGCCTGGGTAATAAGCGTATCCACGATCTCTCCCACTCCCGAACCCCATATCGTTGTGTATTATGTTGGCGGAGACTTCTGTATCGTTGAGGAATGACACAATCCGATTGCATCAAAAAAGGTGGCGTATTCGCCACCTTTTCTTTATGCTTTTATTCTTAATTTCTAATTGATGATCCAAACAAACCGACAGTCGGGCACGAAATCTACCCGTTTTTCACCACGGTCCTTGTAGTTGGATTCATCGTATACGAATGAAGATTTTGCGTATACCGCGATTCTCTTTCCCTTGGTAAGCTTATCTTTTGAGCAGGGAAAACCAAGTTTTCCAAAGCAAATCGGATTATTGGTGTTAATCTCCAGATTATAATCTACATTACCGATATCTACTACTATTTTCCCTTTAGAATTCATGTCTTCCACGATTGTTCCTGTTATCATCTCGGACGAAGAATCAATCCCGGCTTTGACAGACACTATCCCCCGCAGAATTGTAGGGAAAAAGACGATCAACGCGCAAACAGCCAAAACAATAACGATTACGATAATGGTTTTCTTTTTCATTTACCCCTCCGCAAATTTCCATGAAAACACTTCGTATCCGCTTCCCTCAAATACAAAGAACAGGTCATGGTCTCCGGTGACGGGAAGAATCAATTCTCCGGAGGCTTTCACAAGTCCGTTTCCGTCCGACTCGACGAGAACATATGCAATAGCGGGATTTTCGGGAGAATCCACGGAAACCTTGACGGTTCCTTTGCCACTGCCGGCAACAAGAAGGCTTACGGACCTGGGGCTCTTATCCCCAAAGGCTACGTTACGGACTTCCGTAAAGCATCCGTCATGAATCCCCGAAAGGATCATCTGCCCCGAACCGTACTTTTCGGCGATTTCTCCATATTGGCGGGTAGTTATTCCTGCGGAGTTACCGAGCGTTACCCCGGAAACATCCGCGTAAGGATTCACTCTTCCCACAGCAGTGACTCCCGCTTTGGTGCCCTCCGACATGGTCGGAATTTCGTTTATGTCAAACATAAGTCTGTCGATATTGGTGCTTCTGTAACCGCCGTCGATACCCATTGCTTCTTCAAGAATGCGGGAATGATAAACGATATAGTACCCGCCCTTGAATTCAAACATGCAGTGATGATTGTTGCCGCCCCGGCCGAAATAATCCTCGGGATTCTTAAGCACCGGACCCACGAGCTTGAAGGGTCCCATGGGATCATCGGACTTCATTACTATGATCTGCCCGTTTCCAAAACCCATTCTCTCAACATCCGGGGGTGTCATCTTAAAGTTCGAGCAATAGCTGTAATAATATACGCCGTTTATCTTATTTATGCCCGAATCTTCAAAAAGAAAAGGTACGTTATCGATGGGTATCGGATCCCCATCCAAGCTTATCATATCCGCACCGAGTTTACAAACTCTGGCGGTTCCCGGGTTTGAAGCAAACTCGTCCGAAGGGATTCCGCCACCTACATAGATATACGCATTTCCGTCGGTATCCTGCAAAACCGCAGGGTCAAAAAGCCATGTAACCTCGGCACAGGTGGGTGTGTTTCTTGAAATGAGCGGTTTCCCGATAGGGTCCGTAAAGGGTCCCACGGGCGAATCCGCGGAAAGTACCGCTATGCCGTTTCCGCTGTTGGCAAAATAAAGAAAGAACTTATCTTTCCCGTTTATCTTCTTATACGCGGCCGCAGGTGCCCAGGAATTTGCTCCCCACTTAGCGGCGCCCCGCCCCGAGGCTGCGTAGATGGTTCCGTGATCCGTCCAGTTAACAAGATCCGCCGAAGAGATCACGTTGATGGTATTTATCAATGAATACCTGTTTTCCTCGACTTTCCCGGTTTCATCATAGGTAGGTGCATCCCCGGTCATATAAACGTAAACTCTGTCACCGTAAACAAGCGCATAGGGATCCGCACCGAAGCGCTGGGTCATTACGGGATTTCCGTTTCCTATACCCTTAACCGCCTTCTCAAGCTTGATCTTTTTAAATAACTCCTCATATACTGCAATGCTTTTTTCCATAATCAGACGCAACCCCCTCCTTCTTTGCTTAAATCAATTATAAAGTTTGAGACAATCCCGCCGCTACGTAGAATTTGCGAATAACAGCCCAGAATTTGCTTGGCAAAATCTTGCAGGTTTTTAGCAAGAAAAGACAAGAACTTTCCCCCGCAGTTTTGTAAAATTAGAGCATAAAGAATCATAACAGGGGGATACGTTATGCTTAGAAAGACAAGAGTCGAAAACGGCGAAGTCAGAGGACTTCCGGGATCAAATCCCCGCATTACCGTTTTCAAGGGCATTCCTTTTGCAAAACCGCCGGTGGGTGAAAACAGATGGAGGGCACCTCAGCCCTGTGACAACTGGGAAGGAACCCTTGATGCCTTTAATTTTGCACCCATTTCGGTACAGGATACACCGGGGCTCGGAACCGACATTTATTGTCGCGAGTGGCACGTGGATCCGGAAATCGCCATGGGTGAAGACTGCCTTTACCTTAATGTCTGGACTCCCGCAAAGAGCGCCGATGAAAAGCTTCCGGTACTTGTTTGGTACTTCGGAGGCGGTTTCCAATGGGGCTATACCGCGGAAATGGAATTTGACGGCGAACACCTTGCAAGCCGCGGAGTTATTGTGGTAAGCGTCAATTACCGCCTCGGAGCCTTCGGATTTCTCGCTCATCCCGAAATTACCAAAGAAGCACCCGACGCGCCCGCAAACTTCGGACTGTTGGACCAGCAGGCGGGTCTTAAGTGGGTATACAGAAACATTGCCGCTTTCGGCGGAGATCCCGAAAGAATCACTCTCGCAGGTCAGTCCGCGGGAGGCGCCAGCGTAATGCATCAGTTTACCTGTGAAGAAAACTATAAAATGATCAAAGGAGCCGTGGTCTTAAGCGGAATAATCCGTCCCGCCGGCCCCGACAAAGATATCTTCAAGCCCATAGACCTTAAGGGCGGCGAAGCAAAGGGTATGGATTTCTTTGAGTTTCTCGGTGTAAAGAGCCTTGCGGAAGCAAGAAAGATCGATGCCTTTGAAATTCGTGCAAAATACGCCGAATACAGGAAAAATCATCCCATGCTTTTTCCCATTAACGACGGAAAGTTCTGCGTCGGCGATCCCGTAGCCCGCTTCATTAACGGAGACTGTGCGAAAGCTCCCATTATCGCAGGCAACACCTCCGACGAATTCTACGATGAGAAGGGCTGCACCGTGGAGATTTCCGTAAAAAGCACCTTCCTTGATGCTGTTAAGAAAGATCCCGGCAGAAAATGCTACTACTACAGATTCGATCCCGATATTCCGGGATGGGATCACCCGGGAACCTTCCATTCCGTGGACCTTTGGTTCTGGTTTGAAAGCCTCGGCAAATGCTGGAGACCTTTCAAGGGACGCCACTACGACCTTGCCGCAGACATGTGCGACATGCTTGCAAACTTTATAAAGACCGGAGACCCCAACGGCAGAGGCTCCGACGGAAGAGTGCTTCCCGTATGGAAGGGTTACACTCCCGAAGAAAAGAATGAAATGATATTCGACGGCCGGGGCGCAGTACCCGCCCGCGAAGGCGGGATCCGTCTCGGAAATACCGGTAAAAAGCAGGCCGTAAACCCCTATCTTCCTTCCTGGGAATATGTTCCCGACGGGGAACCCTATGTATTCGGAAATACGGTCTATGTTTACGGTTCCCATGACCTCTACGACGGCGAGACCTTCTGTATGGGAGACTACGTCTGCTGGTCAGCCGACATCCATGACCTCGGAAACTGGCGCTATGAAGGCGTTATCTACGAAAAGACCGCCGATCCCCTTAACAAAGACGGTCACATGTGCCTGTACGCTCCCGACGTTACGGTGGGTCCCGACGGAAGATATTATCTTTACTACGTTCTTGATAAGGTTTCCGTAGTTTCCGTGGCTGTCAGTGACAAGCCCGCCGGACCCTTCGAATTCTACGGTTACGTTCATTACGAGGACGGTACGAAACTGGGAGATAAAGCAGGTGATGAGCCTCAGTTTGACCCGGGAGTACTTACGGAAGGCGAAAATACATACCTCTACACAGGATTTGCGGGACACGGCGACAAATCAAGGCACGGCGCCATGTTTACGATCCTCGGTCCCGACATGCTCACCGTAAAGAAAGCTCCCGAATTTATTGTTCCCGGCGACATGTACAGCAAGGGTACACAGTTTGAAGGGCATGCTTTCTTCGAAGCTCCCTCCATCCGTAAGAAGGACGGTAAGTATTTCTTTATCTACTCTTCCGAAGTAATGCATGAGCTTTGCTACGCAGTGGGTGACAAACCCGAAGGGCCCTTTAACTACGGAGGAGTCCTGGTAAGTAACTGCGATCTTCACATCGATTCCTACAAGCCCGCCGACATGGCCATGGCCTACGGCGGAAACAACCACGGAAGCATGATAGAAATAAACGGCAAATGGTACATCTTCTATCATCGCCAGACAAACAACACCTGGTTCTCCCGTCAGGTATGCGCGGAAAAACTGGAATTCGAATCGGATTTCAAGGTCAAACAGGCTGAGATCACTTCCTGCGGACTTAACGGCGGACCCCTTTCCGATGAGGGTGAATATCCCACCTACATTGCCTGCAACCTCTTTACCCCGAAGCACTCCGTATATGTGGAGGATGATGCTCCCGTGGTGGTTCAGCAAGGCGGAGACGGCGATCAGAACATCGGATACCTTAAGAAAATGACCGACGGCGCCACCGCAGGCTTTAAGTATTTTGATCTTAAGAACGCTGCCGGCCTTAAGATTAAGACCCGGGGGTACTTTAACGGCAAGGCCCAGATACGCACCAAATGGGACGGAGAAGTTCTGGGTGAAATACCCATACAGGGTACAAACATCTGGACCGAAGGCACCTGTAAATTCGGGCCCTTAAACGGTGTAAATGCTCTTTACATTACCTTTAAGGGAAGCGGAACCTGCTCCCTTAAGAGCTTTGAATTCCTGCACTAAACAAATAAACACAAAACAAAAAGGAGGCTTGAAATTCAAGTCTCCTTTCTTTTTGCTTAAATAAGTCGGGCTTTCCTACATAGGGCCGTAACCTGTGGACAAAGCAAATACAATAAACGCCACGGCTATCACGCACCAGATGAGGAACAGGGGAAGTAAATATTTAACCCATTTTCCGAAGGGAACCCTGCAGATTGCAAGGGCTGCAAGGATCTCACCACCCGTGGGAGCAAGTACGTTTGTGAAGGCGTCGCCTAACTGGAAGGCAAGAACAGCAGTCTGTCTGGTGATCTCATACTTGTCCGCAAGGGGCACCATAAGGGGCATGGTGATCGTTGCCTGAGCCGATCCCGAGGGCACCACCACGTTGAAAACTTCATGGAACGCAAACATTCCCACGGGAATGAGTTTTGCGGGTAATTTTGCAAGCAGGGTCTCTAAGGTATGCAGGATGGTATCGAGGATGTTAGCCTCCTGCAAAAGCACTATGGCCGCATTTGCAAGTCCGATCATCAAGCAGGGAAGAGCCATGTCCTTTAAGCCTTTGACGAAATTTTCGCAGATCTCACCGGGTCTTAAACCGCCGACAATACCGCCTAATATACCGATGGCAAGAAAGATTCCCGAAAGCTCGTCTATGTACCAGCCCTGAGTGATGACTCCCCAGACGCTGAAGGCAATTCCTGCGATAAACACGATAAGTACAAGTATCTGACGCGTGGTAAGCTTCGGAATGTTTTCGATATCCAGGCGCTTTCCTTTGTTGAATTCAACGTCGTAAGCATATACGGTGCTGAATTTCGGGTTCTTTTTGACGGCTCTTGCAAACCACATGACATAAAGAATCGATGCGGCTTCAAGACACACGAAAAGTACAATCCTAAGACCCATGCCTGAAAACAGCGTAAGTCCCGAAATGTTCTGGGCTATACCCACGGTGAAGGCGTTTGTGATGGCTCCGCCGTATCCTGCCGCTGCCGCCATGAATATGATCCCCACCGCAGTGAGAGAATCAAACCCCGCGGTCATGCATATGGCCAGGATAAGGGGCACAAATACCAAAAATTCTTCGAAGTTTCCAAGAAATGCGGAACCGCATCCGAAGAAGATCATCAAAGCGGGAATGATCAAAAGTTCTTTCCCTTTGAGGATCCTTAAGATATTTGCGATACCCACGTTAAGGGCTCCCGTTCCGTTAAGGATGGCGAACATACCGCCTACGATAAACAGGAAAAATACCACATATCCCGCGTTCTGAAGGCCCTTTGTAAGTGACTGAAGAAAGTCCATGGGTGAATTCGGAGTTCTCGCCACATGTACGAAGCTTCCGGGCTCAATAAGCTCCGCTCCGATCTCCGCGTCCTCATATCTTACATAATTTCCCGCAGGAATGATGTAAGACAGTACGGCGCAGATGAGAACAATGATTGCGAGTATCAGCACCGGATGGATCGCGGGCTTTCTTTTAATCTCTTCGTCTTTGTGCATTTCAACCGGCATTTTCATAGTTTTGCCTCCCCTGACAAATGTTTATTTGCCTTTTCCTAATCCCAGATTGTTAATGAATTCTCTGTCTTCCTGTTCTTTTTCTTTTTCGTCCTTTATTTCTTCGGGCTTATCTTTATTGCCTTCCGCTCTTCTTCTCTGTCTCTGTCTTTCCTTTTCCCTTTCTTCCTCTGCGATTACATCGGAAAGGCTTGAAAGAGTGGGAGCTTTTGTGACGGCGGCGTCAATCTTTTCTTTGTCTATCTTGCCCTCCGCCGCAAGTTCAAGGAGCGCATCCACCACATCCTCTTCCAGCTGGCTTCCGCGTATCCGCTTGATCTCTTCGATAACCACGTTAAGATCCAGGATCTTTCTGTAAGGTCTTGTTGAATACATGGCGTCAAAGGTGTCCGCAACTGCGATGATACGCGCGACCTCGGGAATTTCGCCTCCCTTTAAGCCGTTGGGATAGCCCTTGCCGTCCATTCTCTCGTGGTGATATCCGGCACCGTATGCCAGGTCTTTTACGATCTTAACGTCCTTTAAGATCTCGGCGCCTTTTATGGCGTGGGTCTTCATTACAGCATATTCTTCGTCATTAAGGCGCTCGGGTTTATTAAGTATCACATCGGGAATACTCAGTTTTCCGATGTCATGAAGAAGGGCTACGTTGTAAAACTCGTCTATCTGCTCCTTTGAGTAGCCTCGCTTTTCCGCAAGTTTCTTGGCAAGCATCTTCGTGTAGATCGCAACTCTGAAGGAGTGGCCCCGGTTCATGGTGTCTCTCATATCGATACACTTGGCAAGGGTATGTATGATCTCGTCGATGAACTTCTGGCTTTCAGCCTGCTTCTTCATGAGGATCTGGGTCTTTTTCTTGAAGTACCTGAACATCATGACCGCGATGACGCTTACTACCACGGCAACAAGAATGAACCAGAACCAGATGCTTTCGTATGCGGAGCGTTCCTTTGTGATGTTTATAAAGACGCTTCGCTCGACCTCACCCGTGATGTTGTTTATCACGTTCAGCCTGAAGACATATTTCCCGCCGTCGAGATTGGTGTAGCTTACGGTCTTTAAGTCCTGTTTGGTGGTAAGCACGGGTTCTCTGTCAAAGCCCTCAAGCATGTAGCTGATCCGGGGATTTGAAAGGCCGTAGGTAATGGCGTAGGCGTTGATGTCCACGCGTTTGCTCCCTGCAGGAAGGAAAACGCTTCCGCCGTTTGTGACCGTCATTGGTCTGTCATCCACGCTTACGGAAGGGATTACCAGTTTCACCAGTTCCTCATTTCCGAAGGTGGAGTTGATGTCCACGAGACAGACTCCCGTGGTTCCCGAAATATAGAGTTTTCCGTCCTCTGTTATATAGCTCCTTGAGTTACCTGTGGCAACATAGGGAAGACCGCTCCGGGTATTGTAAAAGGTGTATTCGATGTTCTTGTCTTCAAGCAGCTGTGAGGCTTTTGTAATATAAATACCGTTTGAGGAAAGTACCCAGGCTCCGTCATAAGCATCAAAGTAAATGTCATAGTTGTTTGAGTAGGGGAAATTGGTGACTGCGGTAATCTTTCCGTCCTTCATGTACTCAATGGAATTCGAGGTAATGAGCCAGAAAAGTTCCCGCTCCGGATCCCATTTGATACGCATTACGACTTCACTGGTAAGGCCGTCTCCCGCACCGAGTCTCAATACCTTGGTGCCGTCTATCACGTAGATTCCGCCGCCGTCACTGCCAAGATAGAGCTTTCCGTCGGGGCCCTCTTCCACGGAAAGGATCTCCACGCTGGTCACGCCGTTTTCCTGGCCGTAATGCTCGGTAACCTTGCCGTCCTTTATGATGAAAAGTCCGTTACCGGTTGCAGCCGCCATGCTTCCGTCCGCACGCTGCATGCAGGCTCTGACTCTGGCACTGTCAAGGCCGTTGTCCTCGTTATAGCTCGTTATCTGCTTTGTCATGGGATTGTAGCAGACAAAGCCCGTATCCCCGTGGGTGCAGAGCCAAAGATTCCCGTCCCTGTCGTTTTTGATGCAACGGATCCTGACGCCCTTAAGGTATTCCGTAAGCTCGTTGGTCACCAGTCTGTTTCCGTCGAGGGTTGAAATGATAAGGCCCTTGTCGGTGGCGGTGTAGAGGTTCGCCCCGTTTATGCAGGTGGAATTTACCACAACGGGATCATAACCCGTTAGTTTTCTTAAATCCGTAAAACGGTCGGGAACTATCTTCAACACACCCTGTCTGGTGGAGGTAAACCACATATTGTTTTCATGGTCCGTCATGATATTTCCCACGGAATTGTTCATGGAAACATCGGAAAGCTCGGTGTATCGATAGTATTCGTCAAAGAAACCTATGCCGTTGGTGGCCGCAACCCAGAGCTTACCGTTGCGCTTCAAAAGGGCATTGATGTTCTTTTGAGGTGCGGCGCTGTATTCTTTTTTGATGCTCATGTCCTTCGTATCTGCCAAAAGAATCGAAGAATCCATGTTTCCCAGATACAGATTTCCCGGATTGTCGGGATCGGGATAGATCGAGTTGATCAGGGATTCACCGAAGTTTTCGGGCGGATAAAAGGCTGAAAGCCTGAGATTTTCAACCACAAAAACAGCACCCGCGGAAGTAAGTCCGTAGACATTTCCCTCTGAATCCTTCTGCAGATCCGTTAAATATTCAAGATTGACCTGTGGATCGTCTATGACATGAAGAGCCATGTCATCTTTTCCGATGTAGGCAAGACCCTGGGTGGTAGCTACGAGAATGTTTCCTTCTTTGTCCTCGGTAATGGCGCGGATCGAGTTAGATTTTAATCCCTCTACTCTGCCGTAAACCTTGATGGTTCCGTGATCGTAGTAAGCCACACCGTTCTCATTGGTGCCTATCCAGATTCTGTCCTTGGAATCGACGTAGAGGCTGAAGACGCTGGAGATGCCCACCGAAGAATCGAAACGATAGAAATTGGTCCCGTCGTATCTGATAAAGCCGCTGTAGCCGCCTATCCAGATAAAGCCGTCTGAACTTTGCACGATGGCGTTCGCCTCAGACGTAGGAAGACCGTTTGAAGAATCGTACACGATGGCCGTGTAGTCTGTTCCTTCCCCCAAAACATCCCTTTTTTCCGTTGCCGCATAGCTTTTTGCGGGAATAACGGAAAAAGCAAGTGTCAATGCGACCATAACAGCCGCAAGACTTAAAACCCTTTTCTTTTTCATCTTTTCCACCCTTAACAAACCCTGATTCTCACAAAAGCCCAAAATACCACTTAAATATAATATGATTTTCGAATTAACGGAAAGCAAACGAAATCTTGAAGAAAAATCAAAAAAATGATAACTTAACAGTATATTATTTTGACAAAGCAATTGTGTGTAACAAGGAGAATAAACATGAGCAGTATCATCAAAGACCGTGAAATTCCGGGATTTCCCTACAATATCCGGGACGTCCATATAAGCGATCCCTTTATACTGGCGGATTCAAAAACCGGAATGTACTACACCTACGTTCAGTTTGTGGACAAAAAACGTTTTCCGGAAGTCTATACGGATGAGCCCTGTTTCTATGTGATCAAATCACCGGATCTCATTCACTGGTCTGTGCCGAAGGTGTGCTTCAGAAAAGGGGATTTCCCCTACGATAAGGATTACTGGGCACCGGAAGTTCACGAATGGAAAGGTAAATACTATCTTATCTCCTCTTTCAGAGCCGACGGCTGTGTAAGAGGCTGCCTTTGCCTTTCATCCGATTCCCCCGAAGGACCCTTCCTTCCGGTCAATGACCGTCCGGTAACTCCCGAAGGCTGGCACTGTCTCGACGGCACTTTGTACGTGGATTTTAAAGGAAAACCCTGGATGGTCTTCTGCCACGAATGGCTTCAGGTTTACGACGGACAGATCTGCGCGATTCCCCTGAATGACTCTTTAAGCGAAGCCACGGGTGACCCCGTAATACTCTTCAGAGCCTCCGATGCGCCCTGGAGGGGACATGCCACTGCGGATGGCGGGCTTGTTACCGACGGACCCTTTCTTTATCATTTGCCGGGTGGAAAGCTTATAATGCTCTGGTCGAGTTTCTCGGAACGCGGCGGCTACACCGTAGGTATCGCAAGGTCACAATCCGGAAGGGTCACAGGGCCTTGGATCCAGGACGAAATACCGCTCTATGCATTGGACGGCGGACATGCCATGCTGTTTCGCAGTTTTGGCGGCAGACTCATGATGTCCATGCACTGCCCCAACGACCATATGAAGAAGCGGATCCTGCTTTTTGAGATGGAAGAAACAAAAGAAACCATAAAGATCCGGAACGAGGTCACCGGGAACTGGTACGACCACGCGGGAGGCGCCGCAGTAAACTGGCGCTATAATGTACCGTTGATGGATGAATATGTTTTCTCGGAGGACCCGAGATCAAACTGTTGACGATAAAGAAAGGCATAACCATGGAAAACGATATGAACGCAAAAATTGAAGAGATCGTCAGAAAGCAGCGCGAATTCTTCAATTCAAACGCCACTCTCGATGTAAATTTCAGGATTGAACAGTTAAAGAAGTTAAGAAACGCCGTTAAAAAGCACGAAGCCGACATGACAGATGCCCTGCACTCAGATCTCGGGCGTCACGCGCTGGAAGCCTACTTCTGCGACGTAGGAACCATAATCACCGAAATAAACGAGGCTCTTCACGGAATCAGGAAATGGGCAAGACCTGAACGGCATTTCAGTGGGATCATGTGCTTTCCGAGTATCTTTACGAAGGTTTACAAGATGCCCTACGGTGTATCTCTCATAATAAGCCCCTTCAACTTTCCGTTTCTTCTTACCTTCGGAGTTTTGACAGCTGCCATCGCCGGCGGAAACACTGCCGTAATTAAGACAAGCTCCAAGACAAAGAACTGCACGAGAGTCATTTCGGAAATCGTGAGGGACGCTTTCGACCCTTCATACATCACTGTGGTGGACGGGGGCCACGATGTGGCGGATATGTGCCTGTCTCAGCGATTTGACAAGATCTTCTACACAGGTTCTCCGAAAGTCGGCGTACATGTGCTTAAAATGGCCGCTGATAACCTTACTTCCACCGCATTGGAACTGGGAGGCGAAACCGGAAACTGGTGTATCGTCCGCAAGGATGCGAATATAAAGGACGCTGCCCGGAAAATAGCCTTTTTCAAGATATGCAACAGCGGTCAGATCTGCATAAACATTAATCAGGTGGCGGTTGCAAGGGAAATTGCCGATGATTTCGTTAAGGCTCTCAAAGAAGCGATCGTTTCGCAGCTGGGTGAAAAGCCTTATCTAAATCCCGAATATTCATGCCTCGTAAGCACGGCGGCCTTTGACAAGTGTGCCGCAGAGGCTGATGAATACAGAGACAGGATCGTTTTCGGAGGTGAAGGCGACAGGGAAAGCCGTCGCTACTCGCCCACTTTGATCTATCCCGTTACGACCCATGAGCCCATCGTGCTTCACGAGCTCTTCTGCCCGCTCCTTCCGATAGTTCCGTACGACGATGATAAAGTCGATGAGCTCCTTAAGACAATCTCCGAGCGCGAGCACGGGCTTTCGCTGTATGTGTTTACCAAAAACAAAAGGTGGGCCGACAGAGTTATGTCAACCATGCAATTTGGCGGAGGTTGCATAAACGAAGTCTGCCTGCAGATCATGGTAAAGAATGTGCCCTTTAACGGCGTCGGTCATTCGGGTCTGGGTGCTTACCACGGTGAATGGGGCTTCAGGGAATTTACGCACCCCCAGACCGTGCTTACGGGCTCGACGAAGTTTAACTTAAGTCTCAGAGAACATCCCTATGAGGGTGCAAAATACAATAAGTTTAAACTTGTAAAGAAATTTGAAAAATAAAGATGATTTGCTTAATGCAACAAAAAAGGAGTTATGGTTTACATAACTCCTTTTGTTATGGCTTCCACCGTGTCTTCCACTGTGTCGCCGTTTTCTTCTACCGTCAGGTCTGCGTATTTCTCGTAAAGAAGGATCCTTTCTTCGTAAATATCTCTAAGGGTCTGGCCCTCTCTCAGAACGACCCCTCTGCTTTTGATATCGCTTAAACGCTTTTCAAGGTCCGCAAATGAAATCGAAAGATATACTACTGTCCCAATCTCCTTTAAATGTGCCATTGCCCCGGCTCCGTAAACTGCGCTTCCGCCGGTGGCAATGACGGTTTTTTCGGGATTTAACGAAGAAAGCACGTCACTTTCGACCTCTATAAATCCGTCCACGCCCTTCTCTTCTATAATCTCACGCAAAAGCTTGCCGGTCCTTTCCTGGATCACCAGGTCCGAATCCACGAAGCTGTAGCCTAAGATCTTTGCCAGGATGACCCCCACCGTGCTCTTGCCGACTCCCGGCATTCCTATCAAAACTATGTTGTTCTTCATGCTTCAAAATTCCTTTATTTCAAGTATTCCATGATCAGTGGTTCGATGGGCAGAAAATGGTTACCGTTCGTTTTCTCAATGTCAAAACGGCTTCCGGGATCGAGTTTTAGCCACCCGTCGATTACCTTTGACTCTTCATCGCTTTTAAGGATGCTTACATTGTTTCTCGGCTCCTCATAGTAGGAAAACAGTACATTTTCATGGAGAGAAATGTACTGATATTTGTCTCCCTTTAACAGTCCCTCCTCCGTCAGCGCCCTGTGCCATCTGACATAATCCGGCAGCGTATCCGGAAAAAGAAAGGCAATGCGACCGACCCTTGTTTTGGACGGATTCCGTTCTTTGAGCCATTCATCAAGATCCTTTATGTCTCTTTGCTGATAGTACACGGGGTACATATATGACCACGGTGACCCATCGGTCACTTCCGGCCGGCTCACCAGAAACGGAGTCAGGTCCTTTAAAAGGTTCTCCGGGCGAAGTTCCTCGGGCGGTTGATTTCTAAGGGCATGAGCCTCGCTCTCCGCAGTTTCGACAGTCTCCACATAAAGAAAGCACATGGATTCATGTCTGTACAGGCACAGTTCCACGAGCTTTCCCCCGTCTATCTCTTCCCGCGCTCTCGCGGATGCCGCCTTTAAAGCCTTCTCGAAAGATTCCCCATCGATCGCCCCTTTGAAGCATCCCCTGTATTCGCGTCTTATTATCATAAAATGTCCGCCTTTCTTACGCCATTTAATTCTACACCCCGCCTGTGAGGGATGTCAAATGCCGATTATAGGCGGATTTGAGGCAAAAAAATGCACCCCGGAGGGTGCATGGCGATCACTTTAATATCAGGTATACAAACACGCCGATAAACTGGAAGGCTGAGCCTAAAAGAACAAACACATGGAAAACCGAATGCATGTAGCGGTGCTTCTTTCCGATGCCGTAAAGAACCGCTCCGACAGTATAGGCTATGCCACCTGCAAGAACCCACAGGAAACCCCCGGGTGTGAGAGCCTCAAGTGTAGGCTTCAGTGCAAATATAATGCTCCAGCCCGCTCCGATGTAGCAGGCCATGGAAAGGCGAGCATATTTCTTTAGGTCGATTGCCGTAAAGACTGCTGCCGTGATGCAGGCTCCCCAAACCACACCGAAAACTATCCACGAAACAACGGGGTCAACTTTTCTGATACCGCCGATGACAATGGGTGTATAGGTGCCGCCTATGAGAAAATAGATGGTGCAGTGATCTATGACCTGCATGACTTTCTTTCCCATGTTGGGTCGAAGTCCGTGATAAACGCTTGACATGGTATAAAGCAATATCAACGACGTTCCGTATATCGCGCTTCCCACCACCAGAAATGCATCTCCTTTGATGGCTGAAAATACCACACACAGCACCAGGGCCACTATTCCGAAGGCGCCTCCCGTAATGTGGGTTACCATATTTGTGATCTCTTCGCCTTTGGTATAATCCGGAAGTTTTCTCTCGGCTAATCTTGTTCTCGTCATGTGCACCTCCTGTCTGAAAAAGAAAAGGTCCTTATGCCGGATACCCGACAGAAGAACCTGTACTCTCTTCATGAAATGATTATAACACTACATGACGTAGTTTTCAATACTATATCTCGAAATATTTACCTGTTATTCCCCGATGCCGAGTTTCCCGAGGCCGAATTTCCGGAAGCGGATTTCCTGGCCTGTTCGTTCAGATAATCCACAATTTTCTTGAATTCTCTGTAGGCTTCCGCATTCTCTTCCCACTCGATGTCCGGCCATGATGCGGTCTTTAATCCGCCCGAACCGATAATATCGTCGATCACCTCACCGGCCTTGTCACCGATTATTCCCTTGAGGTACTGCTCTGCTTTGTCCCAAAAATCATTTCCGTTAACCTGTGCGATCTTGGCGGCGACATCAACATCTTCAACCGAAATCGAAGGCGCAGAAATATCCTCATCCGTCAGATCCGCATCCTTCGCCATTATCGAATAGATCAGGATAATTGCCGAAGCAAGGGCACAGATGCCTGCTATGAAGTACAATGTTTTTCTTACGCCTCTGCCGACTTTGCTCATTTAACTCTTCCTACCGGTTATTTTTTGTATCTGTCTGTGTATGCCCTTGCGATGGTCTCGTCGTAAAAAGAAAGGGCTCTTCTGTCCACGACACCGAAGTTTTCTCCCGAAGCACGGAAAATGCCGTTATCCCAGATAACGCACTTGATCCCGTTTTCGTCCATGATGCCGAAATAATCGTCGATCCACTTGACGATATCGGCGGTGTTTTCCTTAAACTGGGTACCCGTCTCGGTGATGATGACCGGTACGTTGTTATCGAGAAGATATTTCTTTACGCTCTTCACCGCATCGGCTATCTCCTGCTTATGGCTGCCGTCCCAGTTTGAATAAGAGCCGTCGGCCACATAGGTGAAGAAATAGGGTGTATACATATGAACCGCTACGGCAATGTTGTCATCCTTGGGGATCTGAAGATCCTTTATGGCCTGAGCATCTGCGCTGTGTCCGTAGGTGCAGAGGATAAGCACTCTTTCTGCATTGTTTCCGCCGCTCTCTCTGACAGTATCCACAAAGGCCATATTCAGCTCATTTATCATCTGTCTTTCGTCAACGGTACCGCCGCTCCATTCTTTGGCGCTGCCCCTGAGTCTGGGCTCGTTCATGCCTTCGAAAATGAGCTTGTCGCCGTAATCCTTGAAGGTCTCGGCAATCTGTGCCCAGATGGCCGTAAGTTCTTCCTTTACGGCGTCCTTGTTCTTTACGTCGGTCTTAAGCCAGTATTCCGTCTCGTGATGGGTATTTAAGATAACGAACATGTCAAGATCCATGGCATAATCCACGATCTCCCTGACTCTGCCCATCCATTCGGAATTTATGGTGTAATCCGGGGCTTTGCCGGTATGCTCGGCCCAGGTCACGGGAATTCTTACGGTATTAAAACCGTTATTCTTCAAAAATTCGAAAAGTGCCTTTTCGGTCTTGGGATTTCCCCAGTAGGTCTCGGACCTTAAGCTGTTGCCGGCGCCGAATGCGTCCATGGTATTTCCTAAATTCCAGCCCACGGTCATTTCTGAAAACATATCAAATACTTTGGTTCTTTCGTACACCTTAGTGTCTCCTTCGTCTGTATCTTTTGTCGAGGCCGAGGTGCTGCCGGCCGAAGCAGACGCTGATGTGCTCGCGGATGTGCTCGTGCTTGCGGATACGCTTGCACTGCTTACGGACAAAGAAACCGAAGTCTTGTCGGACGAACTGTCGGTGCTAACGGTATTGCTTGCCGAAACTCCCGTTGAAGTCGTTACGGCAGAGGCACTGCAGCCTGCAGTTGCAAGAGTAAGTGCGGCAGCAACAACAAGAGCCATAAGTTTTTTCTTTATCATAGGATATCCTCCTGTCAGTTATTTCCCGATGCATCCTGCATACCCACGAGAGTGAGTATTTCGTCGGAAGTCATTCCCTTGAATTTAACCCTGTAAATCCTCTTAAGCGATGCATTTATGCGTTCGATGGAAACAACGCCCTTGTAAACCGCATCGATGACACCGTTGTATGCTTCGTCAAAATTCTCGGGAAGAAGCAGCATGTCGGCACCCGCTTTAAGGGAAGTAACCGCTGCTTCCGCGGAATCGTAATAATTCGAAACGGCGCCCTTGTTAAGAGCATCCGTGATGATTATCAGGTTATCGTAACCGTACTCGGAACGAAGAATGTCGGTAAGAAGGGCCTTGGAGCTTGAGCAAAGTTCCGAATCTCCGGTAACGTTGGGCGCACAGATATGACTTATTCGAAGCATGTCCGCTCCCGCATCGATACCTGCGATAAAGCTCTTAAACTCGCATTCCTTCATTTCTTCGAGAGATCTTTCGGTGGTCGCGATGGTGTCCTTTGTATCTACGGTAACATCGCCTTCCCCGGGGAAGGATTTAAGGGCAACCGTGATCCCCCTTTCATTAAAGGCTTTGACGCAGGCTTCGGTCATCTGGGCGCAGACATCTGCGTCGGCGCTGAAGGATCGACCCGCCAAAAGCGCGTTTTCGGGATTGGTAAGCACATCCGCCACGATTCCGAAGTTAAGATTGATCCCGTGATTCTTTAAATAATCCGCAAGCCGTCCCGCTTCCGACATAGCCGTGTCGGAGTTGCCCGTAAGGCCAAGATCCGAGGCATTCAAGGTGCCTTCAAGCTTAAGTTTGCTTACGAGTACGCCGTTACCAAGTTCTTCGTCGATAGCCAGAAATAAAGGATATCTTGCAAATTCCCGGGTCTTTTGAAGCATCGTCGCAAATTTATCGGAGGCAGTGATGTTTTTGTCTGAATAGATGATTCCGCCCACCGCGTACTTTTCCAGTGCGACTCTGGTTCCGTCTCCCGCCATGACAGCGGCATCAACACCCGTGATCTGCTCGGGAGAAACTATGAAAAGCCCCGCGACTTTATCTTTAAGGCTCATGGAGGCCACGAATTTGTCGACAGCCTGCTCAAAAAGTTCTTCTTCCGTAGGTCCCTTGGGTTCATCCTTCGGATCCACAACTATATCCTTTTCGTGATCGTTGATATTTTCGACGATCTGGTCGGAGCCCGAATCGGAAGCCGATGCCGATGCGCTCACCGGAGAATCTCCGCCGATGATCCTCTTAAGATCGACCTTCGATAATTTGGCACTCAGTCCCTTTATCAAAAAGAAACCGCCCACACAAAGCAAAACCACTACGCTTATAAACGAAACCCAGGCGATCATACGGGTCCGGCGATGGCGTTTTCTCCTGAGGGCTCTTTCCGGATCCTCCGAAAAACCTTCCGGATCATAATAATACTTATTGTTTTCCATTACAAAAAAACTGTGTCCTTTGCTTTAGTACATAATCACTCAATTTATAATGATACAACAAGACACAAAAAAAAGCCAGTCTTATCTGGCTCTATGCAGGACTGCGGGGATATAAACATGTAGAGAGGACACCGTCGCTGTTTCCCGGTGTCCCCTCTACTTCATTACCTCGTCCAATGGACTTTACCTCCGAATCTCCATGAATCTTTCCATCTTTTATTTTGTACGCGTGTACCGAACGTCTGTGTTCTCACCGTTCCATTACTATGTACTCGATCTCACGGCTATTGAATGTTCCTCTATATTCTGTTGTACTATTATGTTTAACCTCGCTTTCTCTTTTCTATGGCATAACTATACACCATGAGCGGCTATTTGTCAATACAACTTTATAAAATCTTAATAATTATTTGAAATTGTCGCGTTTGAGCTTAAATTGTGTGTAAATTATATACTGTTCAGTGTTTTCTGAAAGAGGTGACGAAGGGCGCGGAATACGGATTATTTTTAGTGGTACGCTGTGGCGAAAACCTTTTTTCACGGACACGCTCTCGCTAATGTTTCCGGAGACCTCGGTCATTATAATCGGCTAAGCCGATGGACCGAGGCTACGTCGTCGGTCGCTGACCGACGACCATTCTCGCAGCAACGGACGCTAAGCTCGAAAAAACCTCGCCCAGCATGCTTCGCACCCTCAATCGCCGGGAGGCTGTCGACAGCTTCGCAGTCGACATTCGGCGCTTTGGATTGTCCTTTGAAAAAAGTTTTCGCCGCAGCTCACACAGAGAAAAGGCAAAAGGTATTATTGCGACGGCTTGTATCAATAATTAACAAACGGTTCACTGAACTCAAAAGAATATGACCCACAGCAAGATTTAAACTAAACGCGACGCGGGATGGTAGTAAAAAAGGACAGCCTCTTTTCGGCTGTCCCTTCATAATAATCAAGCTAATTAATTTTACAAACGCGCCACAACAAATATATCGTAAATCGCCTTAATAGCCGCCTCGAAGTCATTGTTTGCAACTCCGATGATGATGTTTAACTCACTGGAGCCCTGGTCGATCATCTTTACGTTTACATTTGCGTGAGCAAGTGCTGAAAAGATACGGCCTGCGGTGCCGCGGGTGGATTTCATGCCACGGCCTACGACTGCGATAAGAGCAAGGTCCGCTTCGATCTCGATGCTGTCGGGATCTGCCAGACGATGGATTGCGGAAACCACCTGCTGTTCTTTGTGCATGAACTCGTCTTGATGAACAAATACGGTCATGGTATCGATTCCCGAAGGGATATGCTCAAAGGAGATACCGTTATCTTCGAAGGCCTGAAGCACCTTGCGGCCGAAACCGATCTCGGCATTCATCATGTCTTTTTCAATGTTGATGGCGCAGAAGCCTCTCTTACCCGCAACACCGGTGATGGTGTATTTCGACTTCTGGCAGGTACTCTCGACAATCCAGGTTCCGTTATCGGCGGGAGCATTGGTATTTCTGATGTTGATAGGAATTCCGCCGCTTCTGACGGGGAAGATCGCGTCCTCATGAAGAACGGTGGCACCCATGTAGGAAAGCTCTCGAAGTTCTTTGTAAGTGATGGTTTCGATAACTTCGGGATTGTCGATGATCCTGGGATCTGCGATCAGGAAGCCCGAAACGTCCGTCCAGTTTTCATATACATCTGCTTTGCAGGCTCTGGCTACGATGGAACCGGTTATATCGGAACCGCCGCGGGAAAAGGTCTTAACGGAGCCGTCGGGCAAAGATCCGTAAAATCCGGGGATTACGGCATTCACAACACCCTTCAATTTGGCAGAAAGAATGGAATCCGTAAGTTCCGCGTCGAATTCGCCGTTTTCGTTAAACTTGATAACTTCCGCGGCATCGATGAATTCGAAGCCGAGGTAATCGGCCATAATGAGTCCGTTTAAGTACTCGCCGCGGGAAGCAGCATAATCCTTACCGATCTTCTTCTTGAAATTCTCGGCAATGGTTTCAAATTCGGCATCAAGTGAAAGCTTAAGGCCGAGGCCCGAAATAATCTCGGTGTAACGCTCCTTGATGGCTGCAAGCTCTGCCTTGAAAGCAGCTGCGGTCTTGCCCTTTTCAGCTGTTGCATAGCAGGCATAAAGCATGTCGGTGACCTTCTTGTCCTTTGCAAAACGCTTGCCGGGTGCCGAAGGAATGACAAAGCGTCTTTCGCTGTCTTCCTTGATTATTTTTCCGACTTTCTTAAACTGCTCGGCGCTTGCAAGAGAGCTTCCGCCGAATTTTACAACTTTGCTCATGTTTACTTTTTCTCCAGTAGTTTATTTATGAGTTTGTAGCCATCAAGCACGGTGTTGTGTGCCTCATAGGCTTCTTTTTCATTATATTTCCAAGTATGGTCCTGTTCGTTGGTGCTGTCGTACAGAAGATACGGGATACCGTCGCTTGTGTGGGTACGGAGTCTCACGGGAGTCGGATGGTCGGGAAGCACCATGAGCCTGAAATCCGTGCCGCTTGTCTTTAACTTCTCCACAAGGGGTCCGATGATCTTTGCATCGATGTTCTCGATGGATTTGACCTTTCGTTCGTAACTGCCCTGATGACCCATTTCGTCGGGAGCTTCGATGTGGATGTACACAAAATCGCATCCGCCTTCGGTCAATGCCTTAAATGCGGCCTCGCCTTTTCCTTCGTAATTGGTGTTAAGGCCTCCGTTTGCGCCTTCCACATTTATAACGTCCATTTTGGCGCCCACGGCGATGCCCTTAAGAAGGTCCACCGCGGAGATCATGGCACCGTGAAGCCCCGTTTTTTCTTCAAAGGAAGTAAGCTTCGGTTTCGTGCCGGCGCCCCAGAACCAGCAGCAGTTTGCGGGGTTTAAGCCTGCCTTCTTGCGTTCGATGTTCATGGGGTGATCTTTGAGGATTGCGTAACTTTTCTTCATCATATCAAGAAAGGCCGGATCCTTCGGAAGATATTCGCCGATCTTTCTCGTTAAGATATCGTGGGGCGGAGTAAGGGGAATCACGCTTCCCTTCTTGTCTATCAGGCAGTGTCTGTAGCTGGTGCCTGTGTAAAATTGAAATCTGTCGTTTGCAAGTTCTTTGGCGACAGCCTTCAAAAGCACGTCACAGTCTTCCGTGGAAATCTCACCCGAACTGTGATCGATTATGGTAAGTTCCTCGAAAGGAACATCTTCTTCGCTGAGAGTAACTATATTGCAGCGAATCGCAATATCGGTATCCTCCATGGGAACTCCGATGCTCAGGGCCTCAAGGGGTGACCTGCCCGAATAGTACTTCTTGGGATCATATCCCAAAACCGCCAGGTTTGCCGTATCGCTTCCGGGGCTCATACCCTCGGGTATCGTGTAGGCAACGCCTATCTCGGACTTACCGCTCAGGGAATCGAGAGCCTTGGTATCGGCGTATTCAAGAGGAGTCTTGCCGCCAAGGGCCTCAATGGGCTCATCTGCCATTCCGTCGCAAAGAACAATAACGTATTTCATCCTCAGTCCTCTATCCTAATATAATTTAACACTTTTTCGGCTCCGAAAGAAGATGTTTTCTCAGCAAAATCTTTCTCGCTCATTTTCTTTGTAATAAATGCGTATTCATCGGCGGACTGTGCCTTGACTTCGGTCAGGCCGTCAAAGGAAGCCTTGGCTTTGGCGGATTCTGCCGCTGCCACTCTTACAAAGAAAGACTTCTTCGAACCTTCAAAGCCCGAAAGCTTCACAGTTTCGTCCGCCCAGTTTACGGGAACATTGACGCCGATATTCTTGGCACATTCCACAACGTCGCCCACAACGGCGCTGGCCGTGGGAAGTTTTCCCGCGCCCTTACCGTAGAACATGGCATCTCCCAGCATGTTACCGCGAACCGCAATGGCATTGAAAACATCGTCAACATTGTAAAGGGGATTGTCTTCACCCACAAAGAAAGGCGCCACCATTGCGTAGGCACCGCTCTCGCCGTCCTCGTACTTGGCAAGAAGCTTTACTTTATACTTAAGAGCCTTTGCGTAGGCAATATCGCCGGCGGAAATCCGGGTAATGCCTTCCGTGGGAATATCTTCGAAATTGACTGTTTTTCCGTAGATGAGGGATGACAAAATAGCCAGCTTTCTTGCCGCGTCAAAGCCTTCAACGTCTGCCTCGGGATGAAGCTCCGCGTAGCCCAGATCCTGGGCTTCCTTTAAAACATCGCCAAAATCCGCGCCGTTTGCCGTCATCTTGGTAAGCATATAGTTGGTGGTGCCGTTTACGATACCCGTCACCTTCACCAGTTTATCGGCGGTAAGTGCATTCATAAGAGGTCTTATGATGGGGATACCTCCGCCCACACTTGCTTCAAATCTGTAGTTACATTTATTTTCTTTCGCAAGCTCCAAAAGACGAGGGCCGTGAAGTGCCACCAGCTCCTTGTTTGAGGTGCAGACACTCTTTCCCGCCTTCAAAGCCATTTCCGTAAATTTGAGTGCGGCTCCCACGCCGCCCATGGTTTCGCATATCACGGATATTTCGGGGTCACCGACGATGTTTTCCACATCATGCACGATCAAAGACTCATAAGGGTCTCCCGGGAAATCCCGAAGATCGAGGATCGCCTTAACTTTAACGCTATCGCCCACATTTTTTCTGATAACTTCGGCGTTCTTGCTTATCACCTCAACTACACCGCTTCCCACCGTTCCGTATCCGAATACTCCTACATTAACCATTTCATGCTCCCGTATTTTTATTCTTTTGCCACAAGTTTAACCGAATGAACGCCCTTTTCTTCGCCGATCTTTGAAACGATATCCGAAACACTGCCGGTATCCTTCAGGATCTGAATACTTAAGGACAAAGAAGCCATTCCGTTTATCGGAATACTCTGATGGATCGTCAGAATGTTTGCTCCGAAGGAGGCGATGTCTTTAAGCACGTCCGAGAGAAGCCCGGGCTCATCATCCATTTGAAACGTTATGGTAAATGTCGTTCCCTGGGAATTGTCGTGGAACTGGAAAATGTCGTCTTTGTACTTATAAAAAGAACTTCTGCTGATGTCGACCATCTTTGTCGCGTCAAGCACCGAAGCCGCCTTGTCTGACTGCAGCAGTCTCTTGGCCTCGATGACTTTAAGAAGGACCTCCGGAACGGCTGTCTCTCTAACAAGATAATATTTTTCTTTGTCGTTCATGGTTCCTCCTCCCGTCTCTTTTCATGCCCTGCTTCGGTTCCGCGCCGCTTCAGGGAACTGTGCTTTCTGCGTCCTTTATGTTAAACGTTCTGCATTCTTCGGGTTGTGCGCTCTGTGTTTTCCGGGTTATGTGTCTTGTGTTTTTCAGACAGATACAGATGTCCGTGATGCGTGGAATATGTTAACACAGATTTTGGACGAAATCAAGAGAAAAAATGTCCGAAAGAAAGAGACCTCTCCAAAACGGAAAGGTCCCGGGCAATCAGAATTCCATTGTTTCCATATATTTCATGTATTTTACAACCATAAGCGCCATCTTGAACGTAATGGCGTCATCAAATTCTCTCAGATCGAGGTTCGTCATCTTCTGAAGCTTGTCAAGTCTGTACACAAGCGTGTTTCGGTGAATGAAAAGCTGACGCGAAGCCTCGGACACGTTAAGGTTGTTCTCAAAGAACTTGTTTATGGTCTGAAGCGTTTCCTCATCAAAATCATCGGGGGACCTGCCCGCGAATATCTCGTGAATGAACATCTTGCACATCTGAACCGGAAGCTGGTAGATCAGCCTTCCGAGACCGAGCTTGTTATATGCCACGATATTGCGCTCGCTGTAGAAAATCTTTCCGATGTCG
>DBVS01000070.1:313-672 GCA_002308235.1 Lachnospiraceae bacterium UBA1258 | reverse complement strand
GTTGCTTCCTTATATGATCTCGAAATGTCCTTGAGTTCTTGAACGATCGTTCCGAACGCAACATGAACCTTGGACATAGCCTCGGTGTTGAGCATGTCGAGGATAACCTTTCCCGTCTTTTCAAGATCGTCATACGTTTCGGAAGGGCTCACCTCACGAATGAGTATGATGTCCTTCTCATCGACCTCGGTAATGAAATTTCTCCCTCTCGAATTTGCAAACAAAGACCTGACCGTTTCAAGCGCAGCCGCGTCCTTTTCAATACTGGTTTCGATAACAAACGCCACTCTTCTGCACTCAGTCTCTATGCGGAGCTTCTTAGCCCTACTGTACATGTCGACAAGGAGCATGTTGTCCAT
>DBVS01000070.1:0-218 GCA_002308235.1 Lachnospiraceae bacterium UBA1258 | reverse complement strand
CCTCCCCATGTACGGAAAGAATATATGCCAGATTATGGTCCTCTTCTATCTTAAAAAGGGAATAATCCGCCGTCTCACGGCTTTCTTCGGACGAATCGATGAAATCAAGGATTTCCTTTTCGGTCACAACCTTGTCAAGCTCCCGGACCTTAAAAGTACTCACAAATTTACGACCATCTATATCATAAAGGCAGAAATCGTTTCCCGTGATGTCCTTA
>DBVS01000003.1:7065-7455 GCA_002308235.1 Lachnospiraceae bacterium UBA1258 | reverse complement strand
AGAAAAGATAACGGTTTTGATAAGATCGATTTTTGAAAGGGATGAGCCTGGGGGACGGGGTTTGAGGTTCAAAAGAGCCGGGGGACAGACACAGATGAAAACTTTAGGCAAAGAAATAATGATTGGCAGCGTGCGTTTTCCCTCAAACGTCCTGATGGCGCCCTTGGCGGGATATACCTGCTTTCCCTTCAGGCTCATGGTTGAAAAGCTGGGAGCGGGAAGTGCCTACACGGAGATGGTAAGCGCCGATGCTCTTAAATATAACGATCGCGCCACGGAGAAGCTTCTTTATACGGATGAGCGGGAGAAACTCAAGTGCGTTCAGCTTCTCGGGTCCAACCCCACGGTCTTTGAGAAGGCCGTTAAAAGCGAGCGCCTCGAGAAGTTTGA
>DBVS01000003.1:6799-6996 GCA_002308235.1 Lachnospiraceae bacterium UBA1258 | reverse complement strand
TCAAAGATCATCGAAGCCTGCAAAAGGAGCGGAAAGACCGTTTCGGTGAAATGCCGCATCGGCATGAACCCGCAAAAGATTGTAATCGAAGAATTCGCCCGTATGTGCGAAGCTTCCGGCGCCGATATGATCACGGTGCACGGCCGCACCAGGAGCATGATGTACGACGGGGAACCGCTGTACGAGTATATAAGGCT
>DBVS01000003.1:3328-6793 GCA_002308235.1 Lachnospiraceae bacterium UBA1258 | reverse complement strand
GTCCGGTCTTTGCAAACGGCGGTATCGACTCCAAAGAGAAGGCTCTTCAGATGATGGAAAAGACCGGAGCCGACGGAGTTATGCTGGCCCGCTACGGTTTTGAAAATCCGTTGATTTTTGCGGAACTTACGGGGCGGGAAGTTAAAGACACAAAGTACAGTCTTATCATGGAACAGCTGGACATCGCGAACGAGTGCTTTGACGAACTTTACGTCCTTACGTATATCAGGAAACTCGCCTCATATTTCATGAAGAAACTTCCGGGGACCAAGCAATACAAGCTTGACCTTTACAAGTGCGGAAGCGTTTCTGAATTGAGAGTTTTACTCGGAAAAATATTCGGGAGTTAAATCTTATGGCATCATCGGATTGGTTTGACATAGAAGACGGAATACTTAAAGCATACACCGGAACGGACCATGAGGTCACTATCCCCGAGGGCGTTACGGAAATCGGCGTCGGTGCCTTCAAAGGCCTTGCCTGGCTCCTTAAGGTTACCATGCCTTCGACCGTAAAGCGCATTGGCGCCCATGCTTTCAAAGGCTGCAGAAGACTCAAAGAGGTCGTTTTGTCGGAGAATCTTGAAGAGGTGGGAGATTATGCTTTTCACAGATGCCACGATCTGGAAGAACTCATATTCCCCGCATCCATGACCCAAGTGGGAAGCCACGCCTTTCTATACTGCGACAGCTTAAAGAAAGCGGTCATCGAAGGCCCCACACGCCTTAAGACCGCTTTGTTTTCACATAACCTTTCGTTACAGGAAGTGGCCATCAACAGGAACGTTGACGATTCAAACTTCAGCGATGAGGTTTTCGAAGGCTGCGTTCTTCTTAAAAAGATCACTCTTTCCGGTGAAACTTACGAAATAAACAATCTTATCGAAGCCATGGATTCTCACTCCGACTACCCCGAAGTCATAAAATCCGTGGCACGGAGCGTCTTTCATTCTCTTCAGATCGAAGACAGAGTCCTTAAAACCTTCAACATCAATTTGAAGTTGATTTCTCTTCCCGAGGGTATTACCGCCATCGGAAAGGGCTGCTTTTTTGACAAGAAGGGTATTGTGAGCATTACCCTTCCGAAATCCGTGCGAAAGATCAGTGCCAATGCTTTCCTAAACTGTTTCAGCCTTGAGGAGATCGTTCTTCAAAGCGAAGACATAACCCTCGACAACAAAGCCTTTCGCGGGTGCTGTAACCTGAAAAGAGTGGTGGTTTCGGGCCGTACCTATTCCCTGGAAGAAGAAACGGATGACGAACTTGTCAGTCGCATCAGGGATCAGGTTCTTGGTGACTTTTACATCAGCGGAAAGACTTTGGTTCGGTATCTCGGGGACGAAGAACAGGTCCGCATTCCCAAGGAAGTTGAGATCATCGGGGAGCGCTGTTTCTTTGGCAAAGAATGCCTTAAAACCGTTACCTGTCCCGACAATCTTAAGGAAATCAGGGAGCACGCCTTTGAAGGGTGTCTCACCCTCCAAACCGTCACGGTGCCGGATTCGTTAAAACGAATCGAAAAAGAAGCTTTTGCGGAGTGCAGGAAACTCTACAAGCTGAATCTTCCGAAGTCTCTTGAATACATAGGAGAGTATGCTTTCAGAAGGTGCTTTACGCTGCCTGTTTTCGAGCCATGGCCCGCGTCGGCGGATATAAATCCCTATGCTTTTTACAGGGCGAAAAACTTTGACGAAATCGGTATGAAGCTTAAAGCCCATGCTTTGGCGTCGGAACATGCAAGAATCCCGGGAAAGGACGGAAAAGTCGTATCTCCATATGCTTTTGTGAACAACAAAGAAATCGAATCTCTTCACCTTTCGGGAATCGATAGAATCGGTAAATTTGCTTACGCAGGCTGCGAAAACCTGACGGAAGTTATTATAGATGCGCCTAAGTGCGTAATCGAGAAAGAAGCCTTCACAAACTGCCCCAAATTGAAGAAAGTAATAATCAACATCGGCGGTATGGAAGACGGAGTTTTTGCTTACTGCAGAACTCTTGAGGAAGTATCGATTTCCGGCATTTCCAAGCTTCCCGCAGAAAGCTTTACGGGTTGCTTTGCCTTAAGAAAATTCGAGGCAGCAGAACTGACCTCCATGGACGCAAGGTGCTTTGACGAGTGCATTTGCCTCGATTCCTTTGATTTTTCGGGAATCAGTGCCATCGGTGAGCGGGCCTTTGAACGGTGCGATTCACTGAAATCGGTAAAGCTTGACGACGTTGAATGTGGGTTCCATGCTTTTGCCGACTGCGCAGGCCTCGAAACGGTGGAGTTCTCCGGGGAAACCCGCTTTAAAAGCGGAGTGTTCATCGGCTGTACACAGATAAAAAATATCGTCTTTGGCGGCGTTAAATACGGATTTTCAAAGTTCGCGGACGGCTTGAATCACGTGGGAAATCCCTACCCCGGGGCTGTCAGAGAAGTTATTGCTTCGATATACTCCTGCTTTGACATAAGGGACGAAGAGAGGCTTTTGGGATACTCTCAGGATGCGGTGGAAGTTACCGTTCCCAAAGACGTAACCGAGATTGGGCAGGACGTATTCCGCGACCATATGAGACTGCATAAAATAAATATCCCCGAATCCGTTAAGCTCTTCGGAAGCCATGCTTTTTCCCAGACCGCTTGGCTGGATGATAAGCGCAAAGAAGCAGACTTGGTCACTGTTAACGGAGTGCTGCTTGACGGCGCAAACTGTAAGGGGCGTGTGGTTATCCCCGATTCTGTATGCAGGGTTGCAAGCTGGAGTTTTGCGGGAAATATCGATATCACGGAACTTATGATTCCTTCGGAAAGAATCGCCATTGAGGCCCTTTCCTTCAGAAACTGCTTAAACCTTAAGAAGATTACGGACTGGAACGGCGAGGAATACAGGTTAACCAAGGTTTCGGACCTTAAGGACGCTATGTATCCCGAATTGGTGCAGCGTATTTTCACGGAGAGTATCAACTGCTTTAAGCTGGATCCCGAATATAATCTCACGGAGAGTACCGGCAACATTACGAAACTTAATTTCCCCGAGGGCATCAAATCCGTTGGGGAGGGAGTATACAAGGACTGCCATTTGCTTGAGACTATTGCGCTTTCTTCTGATACGGCGAAAATCGGAAAATCCGCTTTTGAAAGCAGCAAGTGGCTTAAGACCGTCACGAATGCGGGTGCGGTCGAAAGTATCGGAGCCATGGCCTTTTCGGGCTGTCAGTCCCTTGAGTCCATCGACCTTTCCGACAATTTGAGGGAGCTCGGAAACCGCTGCTTTGAGCACTGCAGCAGCCTTAAAGAGGTGCATATTTCAAACAATCTCACGGTAATCCCCGAGAGAGCCTTCTTCAGGTGCAAATCACTTAAGAAACTTGTCATTCCCGACTCGGTAAAAGAAATCGGACCTGAAGCTTTTGCTTTTTGCGACGGACTTACGGAAGTGAAGATCGGCCCGAACACGAAGGTCGCCGACAACGCCTTCGC
>DBVS01000003.1:380-3290 GCA_002308235.1 Lachnospiraceae bacterium UBA1258 | reverse complement strand
GAATCTTTATAATACTAAGGACACATACATGCGATACAGAGAACTTGGAAAAACGGGCCTTAGGGTGTCGGAGCTGGGCTTTGGCACCATACCCATTTTGAGCGGCCGTGTGCCGGTACTGCCGGAATACTTCAGCCCCGATACGGACACCGCGGTAGCCATCATGAGGAAGGCCTTCGATTACGGCTGCAACTTCTACGACACCGCCATTCCCGAAGAGTACGGTGATGCGGAATACAAACTTGGCGAATTTGTTAAGACCGTCGATCGCTCGAAAGTAATAATTTCGGACAAAGCAAGGTTTTACGGCGGCGGAGACATTTACCGCGAGGCATTAAGATCTGCGGAAAACCTCGGAACAAAACCGGACATTTACTTCGTTCATCAGGTGGATGACAGTAACGCGGACGAGGTCTTCGGCCCCGGAGGAGCGCTGGATGCTCTTTATGACTTAAAGCGCGAAGGAAAGATAGGATTTACGGGAATCGCCTCCCACTACTACACTGTCTTATACCGCGCTGCGCTGGATCCGAGGGTGGATGTCCTTCAGGGAAGCGGCAATATCCTGGAGCGGGGCATGCTGGACCGCATTCGGGAAGAAGCAGCCTTCAGGGACAAAGGTTTTATACTTAACAAGGTCTATGCGGCAGGCTTGCTGATAGGGCCCTTTACCATTGCGGAACTTATAGGCGGAGTTCATGAATATCCTTTCTCCTGCGCCCTTCTTGGTGTAGGTACCTTTGAACAGTGCGAGGATGCCTTCGCCAAAGAATACACACCCGTGCATTTTGAATTTGAGGAGGTTCTTGAGCGCCTTCGGAAGAACTTTGAACCCATCGGGTGCGACCGCTGTGAAAAGTGCGTGTGTCCCTACGGACATGAGATACACACCAGCTTCCGCCAGTTCAATTATTTTAACCTCGGCAAGGAATTCTGGGCCGCAAACAAACTCAAAATGGACCTGGAGCAGACCTGGAAGGACTGTAAGAACTGCAACGAAAAGCCCTGCATGAAGGAATGCAGCCGGCATCTGTACGTTCCGGGAGAGATCGAGAGGATACACTGTCTTCTTGATTCCTTCGGGTCTTTATAAAAAAACAGAAAGGGGAAAACAAATGAATGAAATCGAAGTAATCAAAGCAAGACATTCTGTGCGAAATTACAAGCCGACTCCCATTGAGCAGGGGAAGGTTGCACAGATCAAAGAAATGATTGAAGAACTGAACAAAGAAGGAAATCTTCACCTTCAGTTTGTTGAGGATGCGGGCAACACCTACAATAAACTTCTCAATCGTGCCATGGGTTTAAACTCTGCTCCCAGCGTTATCGCCTGTGTGGGTAAGGATGCGGAAGACCTTGAAGAAAGGATCGGATATTACGGTGAGAAACTCGTTCTTTTTGCCCAGAGCATAGGACTTAACACCTGCTGGGCGGGAACCTTCAACAGAAAGAATCTGGATGCGGAAATCGCAGACGGCGAGAAACTGGTTATTTCCATCGCCATCGGATACGGCGCGGATCAAGGAAGAGCGCATAAGAGCAAAACACCCGAACAGGTTACTGAGGTTGCGGGAACTGCACCCGACTGGTTTACAAAGGGCGTGGAACTGGCTCTCTTAGCTCCTACAGCCATCAACCAGCAGAAATTCGTAATCCGCTTAAACGCCGATGAATCCGTGGATTTCATCGACAAAGGCGGCCCTTACAGCAAGGTAGACTTAGGAATCGTAAAACGCCACTTCGAAATCGGCGCAAAACATTAATCTGCGGGGACGGGGTCGACGGTTCAAAAAATGAACCTGCAACTCCGTCCCTGAGGTTCAAAGGACAGAGCATGCAAAATCAATTTTCGAGAACTGAATTACTGCTGGGGAAAGAAGCAATGAAACGGCTGTCCGGGTGCCGCGTGGCGGTATTCGGAATAGGCGGTGTGGGCGGATACGTCTGCGAGGCGTTGGCGCGAAGCGGCGTAGGTGCCTTTGATCTCATAGACGATGACAAGGTCTGCGAATCAAACATAAACCGCCAGATTATTGCTACTGCCAAGACCGTGGGTCGTTACAAAACAGAGGTCATGAAGGAACGAATTCTCGACATCAACCCGGAAGCCAAAGTGAATACCCATCAATGCTTTTTCCTGCCCGAAAATGCGGCGGAATTTCCCTTTGATGAATATGATTATGTGGTGGATGCCATCGACACCGTTACGGCCAAAATAGAGCTGGTGATGCAGTGTAAGGAAAAGAACGTTCCCATCATAAGTTCCATGGGAGCGGGAAACAAACTGGACCCTACTCAATTCAAGGTTGCCGACATCTATAAAACAAATATAGATCCATTGGCAAAGGTCATGCGCCGAGAACTTAAGAAGCGGGGCATTAAGAAACTGAAGGTGGTCTATTCGGAGGAGATGCCGATTACACCGATTGAAATTCCGGAAACCGAAAATCCGGAAGTAAAGAATCCCGGAATCGAGAACCGTCCGGACGAAACCTGCTCCGAAAACGCAGAGCGTCAGGTTCATAAAAGGAGAGCCATTCCCGGCAGCACGGCCTTTGTGCCCTCCGTTGCGGGTCTTATCATTGCGGGAGAAGTAATAAAAGATCTGATAAAACAGAACACTGTCTGAGGCCCGGCCATATAAATGTTCTGTGTTGACTTATCTCCTTCTTAATTTATAATATCATTGGTGGTATAACCACACACCAACGTATAGCAAAAAATTATAAAGGAGAACAGAAATATGGATGCTAAACGCTATGATGTCATAGTGGTCGGCGCCGGTAACGGAGGCCTTTCGGCGGCGGCTTATATGGCAAAAGCAGGCAAGAAGGTCCTGCTGCTTGAGAAGCACAATCTTCCCGGCGGATGCGCCACAAGCTTTGTACGCGGCAGATTCGAGTTCGAAGC
>DBVS01000003.1:0-350 GCA_002308235.1 Lachnospiraceae bacterium UBA1258 | reverse complement strand
CTTGATGAAGATTACGGCGTGGATGTGGACTGGGTACCCGTTAATGAAGCCTTCAGTTCCGTCAGCACCGAAGAAGGAAAATCCTTCAGAGTATTCATGCCCGACGGAGTAAAGGAATTTGTGGACGCCATGGAAAACTACGTTCCCGGAAGCCGAAAATCCATGGAGACCGTCATGGAATTGTCCCGCATGATCTGCGACGGCGTAGACTGGCTTGCCAAGTATCACAACGAACCCGAAGGCATTCACAAGGTTGAAATGCTTCTTAAATACGGAGACCTGATGAAGGTTGTTCCCGTTTCCACAGACGATATGCTTAAGCGTATCGGTGTTCCGGATATGGCCCGTGA
>DBVS01000140.1:5846-11034 GCA_002308235.1 Lachnospiraceae bacterium UBA1258 | reverse complement strand
CCGAAGGAATACGACAATATCGTGCTCTCTCTGGCAGAAAGAAAGGGCGTCAAAACAGAAAAAGAAGAGCTTCTTTCCCTTGCGAGGGAGTGGGAGCTTAAGCACGGCGGCATGTCGGGAAGATGTGCGGAGCAGTTTATAAATTATATTTTGGGGAAGCCCATGGATGAATAAAGAACCGGATTTCCGAAACTCGAAATATTATGTAAACCGAGAACTGTCCTGGTTAAACTTCATGGAGAGAGTGCTTGCGGAGGCTGAATCCCCCGAAAATCCTCTGATGGAGCGGATCAGATTCTTAGGTATCACATCCCGCAGCGTCGACGAATTCTTTGCTGTAAGAGTTGCGACGCTTCTTTGTGTGCAGAGAAACACACCGGGACTTCCGGATATTTCGGGTCTTACTCCAAAGAAACAGTTATCCCTTATAAACGAATGCGCGGAGCATCTCATGGAGAGGCGATATGCCTGCTATGATATGCTGTGCGAAGCCCTAAAAAAAGAAAACATATCACGCGTTATTGATAAAAAGAGCCTCGAAAAAACCCTGAAAGGTGAGTCACGTGACACAGTTATGTCAACTATCCGTAAATTTCAAAAACGCGTAAAACCCCTTGATCCGGCAAAAATCAAGTCAGAATCGGTTTACATAACATTAAAAGTCGAAGGCTCTGTACCGGGCGAACCCGAACTTTATTTTTTCGAAGTGCGGGAAGGTGAGAGAGTGTTCTTCTTACCGGCGGAGAAGGGAGCCCTTAGGTTCTTTTTGATAGAAGATCTCATTAAGTTATTTCCCGAATTAATACTTCCCAAAGTGGTTACAAAATCGGTTTCTGTCTTCAGCGCAGTCAGGGACAGAGACGGAATGGCGGAGGGAAGGCCCACGCCTTCAACGGTGCAAAAGTGGCTGAAAACCGTCGAAAAGAATCCCTTTGTGAGGGTGGTTTTCTCTGATGACATGGATCTTAATATCCGAAACTACCTGTTCGAAAAGTTAAATCTGTCCGAAAGCTTTGTTTACAGTGCAAAGGGACCTTTGAATCTTAGCTTTTTATCGGAAATCGCAAAGTGGGTTTCGGATGATAAACTCTTTTTCCCGAAATTGTCCCACGGACATGAATTTGATTCATTTAAAGGTAAAGCTTTCTTTTTAAAGCTTGAAAAGAGAGACCTCTTGGTGATACACCCCTACGAATCCTTCGATGTGGTCATAAAGTTTCTTGAAGCTGCGGTCCGGGATAAAAACGTGACCGAAATCTTCCAGACCTTTTACAGGGTAAGCGATGATTCAAAAATCATAGACCTTCTGGCGGAGGCTTCGAAACTTGGGAAACGGGTCACCGTGCTTTTTGAATTAAGAGCCCGTTTCGATGAGTCAAGAAACATTAAATATTCAAAGCTTTTAAAGAACGCAGGTGTTAAAGTGGTATACGGAAAGCGCGACTTTAAGGCCCATTGTAAGTTCCTGATCGTAAAGCGTGAGATTGATGGGAAAACCAAAACCTACGCCCATTTATCAACCGGTAACTATAACGAATCTACGGCAAGGTCCTACACGGATATAGGCCTGTTTACCGCAGATCCCGATATATGCGCCGATGCCCTTAAGATATTTGATTATTTTCTCGGAAAACGAATTATCAAAGGCCTTAAAAAGCTGGCGGTTTCTCCCTTTGAACTGAAAGCCGAATTTATCAGACTCATCGAAAGAGAAGCCGCTTACGCCCGTGAAGGAAAGAACGCATCTATTACAGCCAAGGTCAATTCCCTTTGCGACAGCGAGATCATAGAAGCCCTTTACAGAGCCGCAGCTGCGGGAGTTAAGATTAAACTCATAGTCAGGGGTATTTGCTGCCTTAAGCCTGAAATTCCTGAACTAAAGGGAAATATCAGCGTTTATTCCGCAGTGGGAGATTTCCTTGAGCACAGCAGGATATATGTGTTTGGAAACAACGGGAATCCCGAATACTTTTGTTCCAGTGCCGACTGGATGCAAAGAAACTTAGAGCGAAGAGTGGAAGTAATGTTTCCCGTTACGGACAAAAGCGCCCGCGAGAAACTGGATCTGATCCTTGATACCCTTTCAGGCCCCGGAAAAAACATAAGCCGCCTTGTTAAGGGTAACGAATACGAAGAAACTATCGAAAGCGGCGGAGAGCCCGTGAATTTAAAGCTCTGGCGCGCTTTCAACGGAGGAATATCATGATAATCCTTGCTTCGGCCTCGCCGAGAAGAAAAGAACTGCTTTCAAAGATGGGACTGACTTTCGAGATCATCACCGCAGACCTTGACGAAAGAACAGATGAACAGGATCCGGGACTCATGGTGCAGGCCCTTTCGAAGCTTAAAGCAGAGGCAGTATTTAAATCCATTAAGGAGTCCCGCCCTGAGCTTATAGGGGCAAAAGAACCCCTTCTTATCATTGCGGCGGACACTCTTGTTTTTCAAAACGGCCGGGTCCTTGGAAAACCAAAGAGTGAAGCGGATGCCTACGACATGCTTTTTCGACTTCAGGGGAAGGACCACGAAGTCTGTACCGGGGTCACACTCATTCTTTTTGAAAACGGCGAGACCAAAATCAAATCTTTCCACGAGGAGACTAAGGTCACCTTCTGTCCCATGAGCGACGCGGAAATTAAATCCTACATAGCAAGCGGTGAACCCATGGACAAAGCAGGTGCTTACGGCATCCAGGGTTTAAGCGCCAAATACATTGAAAAGATCGACGGAGACTACTTCAATGTGGTGGGGCTCCCGGTTTCGAGACTGTACAGAGAAATGAAAAAGATCGGATTTATAAAAGAATAGATCAAAGGAGGGTTATATGTTTGACGATAAGGTACTTGATTGTTTTGTGAAAAACCAGCTTAAGCTTTTCCCGAAGGAGGTTGTGGCAAACAGGTCGGAAGCCGCCGATTTCCTGGAGGAATGCATGGCCACCGTAGTAAAGGGAAAGAACGAAGTTATCGAATATTTTGAAGAAGAAGGCCTCGACATGTCGGACGGAGATATCCTGTCCGCCGCCGAAGTCTTCGATGTGGGAGACGGAAGATTCCTTATTGTGGAGGCATAAAAGACCGATCGTCAGGATTCCCGGACTTTAAAAACAAAAACCGACCCCTTTCGGAGCCGGTCATTGAATTTAAATCATACTTTGATCAGGTGAAATGTTTTTCTATGATCTCAAGAATGCCGTCGTGGTTGTTGTCACGCTCAGTGACATGCGCTGCGGCGGCTTTTATTGCATCGCAACCGTTAAGCATGGCATAGCCGTGGGCAGCGGCGGTAATCATTCCGATATCGTTATCCATGTCTCCCACGGCGTAGGTGTGAGAGAAGGGGATATTTAAGTACTTCGCAAGATAAAGAAAGGCTTCTCCTTTGTCTGCACCCTTCGGAAGGATTTCAAGATACTGGTCGTTTGAAAATACCGCGGTAACTTCACCGTCCATTTCTTTAAGGATCTTATCTTTTAATTTTCCGAGACCCTCGATATCGTTCAAAGAAATGATCTGGACCTTGTAAGAACCGTTCTTTAAGTAGCCCGCTATATCGTCTGTCTTAACAAAGGGCATAAATACTCTGGAGCGGTACAGTTTAAGTTCGTCATCATCTTCAAATCCAACGATTTCTGTGTCGGAGTAGCTGTGAACGTGGAAGCCTTCCCTGGTGGCTATGTCTGTTATCCTCTTGATCTGAGGGGATGAAAGCCTGTATTCTTTGATCACTTCCTGCTTTTGCCAGTCGTAGATAAGCCCGCCGTTGTTGGAAATAACGTATACGTTTGAAAAGTTTAATCCTAAATTAACAATTCTTTCGCTAATGCTTGCCAGGGGACGGCCGGAATTAAAAACCAGCTTGTGGCCCCGTTCGGTAAGCTTCTGTAACTCATCATGTACTTTTTGACTTATGGTGGAGTCGCTTAAAAACAGAGTGCCGTCCATATCCGTGGAAAGGATATTCTTTCGAGCGCCCTTTATCGCATCCAGGATCTCATCGGGGACGTAGAGCTTCCCCGTACCGGTACCCAGGTCGATATTCGGCTTATTTTTGCCGTGAAAATCGCTTCCCCCGGAAAGAAGGAGGTTATATTTCTTTGCCAGCCTCCGAATGTCACGCTCCTCGGAAGGAGCGTAGGTTGAATAGATCGCCTCAATACCGATGAGGCCGCTTTCTCTGAGGTCGCAAACCAGTTCGTCAAGCTTCCTGCTTGAAAGTCTGTAAAGAATGGGATGAGCAAGTACCGGAATACCGTCGGAAGCAAGGATCAGTTCAACCGCCTGCCTGGGAGTTACCTTTTCTCTTTGAACGTAGCAGGGGGCATGAGAACCTATGAACCTGTCAAAGGCCTCGGGCATGGACTTGATATACCCTTTATTTAGCAGGAGTCTTGCAAAATGGGCCCTGGTGATCACCGCACCGGGGAAAGCATCCACCAGCTCCTCATAAGTTATGTCAACCCCGCACTCTCTTAATTTTTCACACATCTTTTTGTTGCGATTGTCCCTGGATTCAACAAAATCCTGAAGATACTTTTGCATCTCGGGAAGTTTATGGTTTACATAAAGTCCAACCACATGCACATCCCCTCCGTTAAGATCCGTGGAAAGCTCGATGGCGGGAATTACTTCGGGAACACCTTCTTTGCCCGATTTCTTAAGTTCTTCGGCATAGGAGATTGCCCGGTCCAGGCCCGAAACCGTATCGTGATCCGTAAGGGCAAAGGCTGTAAGCTTCTTTTTAATTGCGTAGTCCACCAGTTCTTCCGGGGTCAGTGTGCCGTCCGAACAGTTTGAATGTACATGCAGGTCTATCATGGAAATTCCTTTCTTCAAACAAAGCCCATCCTTTCGGAATGGGCTTTAAACACAGATCATTCTTCGTCGTCTTCCCGGTTTGCGGTGAAGATGGTGCGCTTTCGTGCCATTTCATCGCTTGCGAGATATTCGTCGTAAGTGGTGATCTTGTCGATGATGGATCCGTCCGGGAGGATCTCAATGATCCTGTTGGCCGTGGTCTCAACGACCTGGTGGTCGCGGCAGGCAAAGAGCTCAACCCCGGGGAATTTGATCATACCGTTGTTGAGAGCCGTGATGGATTCCATGTCCAGGTGGTTGGTGGGTTCGTCGAATATCAGGCAGTTGGCGCCGCTTATCATCATCTTCGAAAGCAGGCAGCGAACCTTTTC
>DBVS01000140.1:0-5800 GCA_002308235.1 Lachnospiraceae bacterium UBA1258 | reverse complement strand
AATCCGCGCACGTAGGTGGCATCCTTCACGGGAGAGTAGCCCGTAAGCCAGTCTACGATGGTATAATCGTTGTTAAATTCGTTGGTGGAATCCTTGGGGAAGTATGCAAGGCTGGTGGTAACGCCCCACTTGTAACTTCCTTCGTCGGGCTCAAGCTCGCCGGTCAGGATTTTAAAGAGCGTGGTCTTTGCAAGTTCGTTGGAACCTACGAAAGCAACCTTGTCGTCGTGTCCAAGGATAAAGGAAACGTTGTTAAGCACCTTCTCGCCGTTAATGGTCTTGGAAATACCCTCAACGGAAAGAACTTCGTTACCGATCTCGCGGTCGGGCCTGAAGTCGATGTAAGGATATTTACGGCTGGAAGGCTTGATCTCGTCGAGCTCGATCTTTTCAAGGGCACGCTTTCTGGAGGTTGCCTGCTTGGATTTTGAAGCGTTGGCGGAGAAGCGGGAGATGAATTCCTGCAGTTCCTTGATCTTTTCTTCTTTTTTCTTGTTGGCTTCCTTCATCTGTTTGATAAGAAGCTGTGAAGATTCATACCAGAAATCGTAGTTTCCTGCGTAGAGCTGGATCTTGCCGTAGTCGATGTCCGCAGTGTGGGTGCAGACCTTGTTCAAAAAGTAACGGTCGTGGCTTACCACAATGACCGTGTTTTCAAAATCAATGAGGAATTCCTCGAGCCAGGCGATGGCATCCAGATCCAGGTGGTTGGTAGGCTCGTCAAGAAGCAAAATATCGGGATTTCCGAACAGTGCTTTGGCAAGGAGTACTTTAACCTTCTGATTGCCGTCGAGATCCGACATCATGGAGTAGTGGTACTCGGTATCGATTCCGAGGCCGTTTAAAAGCATGGCAGCGTTTGATTCCGCTTCCCAGCCGTTCAATTCCGCGAATTCACCTTCAAGTTCGGAGGCTCTGATGCCGTCCTCGTCCGAAAAATCGGGCTTTGCGTAGATTGCATCCTTTTCCTTCATGATATCGTAAAGGCGTTTGTTTCCCATGATCACGGTGTCCATGACCGGGTAAGCATCATATTTGAAGTGGTCCTGCTCAAGTACCGAAAGACGCTGTCCGGGTGTGATGGTGATATCACCGTTTGTTGTATCAAGGGCGCCGGAAAGGATCTTCAAAAACGTGGATTTGCCGGCACCGTTGGCGCCGATGAGTCCGTAGCAGTTTCCTTCCGTGAATTTGATGTTTACATCTTCAAAAAGGGCTTTCTTGCCCACTCTGTAGGTTACATTGTTTGCCGCTATCATCTAAAACTCCTTTCAGTTGACCTTTATCATTTTACAGAAAATCTGGCATTTTGCAAGTACGAGATAAAGAAACCGTGTTTGGTAACATTGCTTATACTTTTTTGCTTTTTGCTTTCACTTTTTGTAAGCATTACAAATTGTTGCGTTGGGGACACTGTGATAGAATGTGAAAAAATGAGACAGGAGATATCGGATGAAAAAGAAAATTCTTACAGCTGTTCTTATGCTTGGAATGATCGTTTCACTTGCAGGCTGCGGCAAAAAGTTCACCTGCGACCTTTGCGGTGAAGAAAAGACCGGCAAGAGCCACACACAGAAGATCCTCGGTGAGAAGGTTCTTATTTGTGACGACTGCTATAAAGAGTTAAAGGAACTCGGTTCCCTTTTCAAATAAGCAGGTAAAAAGAAAAAGAACGAGAAAAGACCCGTCGGAATTACCCGGCGGGTCTTTTGCATCGTTTAATTACCACATGTAATTGATGAAATCATAATCGTACTCGTCTTCGAGCTCGTCGATATCGTCCAACATGTCTCCGTACTTATCATTGAGTTTTTCATTAGATCTGATCTCGTAGTAAAGATCGGTAACATCCGGAAGGTCTCCGTACAGTAAGTATTTTCCGCCGTACTTGTAAATGGCTATAAGTCCGTCTTCCTTCAGCACTTTTTTTCCGCCCAATTCAACTTTGTATTCGAGTTTACATAAGTAAGCTTCTTTAACTTTATCAAGGTCTGCGCCTACATATTCGAATTTAGATAATATTTTGTCGCAGAAATCGTCGAGATCGGAAATGCCGATGTCCTTCATCGTTGATTTGTGCTTTTTGAGTTTATTAATATTTTCAAGATTCTTGATTTCGTAAGTAACATTAACCTTGCCTTTCTTTTTGACACCTTTCCAAAGTGTTTCAGCATAGTCGGTAAGGACATCGGTTACTTCGGAAGCTTCAATTTCTTCATCATCGTCATCCCCATAAGCTTTGGTAAAGTACTCTTCCTGAGCATCCTTGGGAACAAAATAATTTACGAGGGTTTTGTAATCACCCTTCTTATATGCATTCATGAATCCTTTAACTGCAGCCTCAGGACCGCTGTTTGCACCGATAAAGGCGAAAAGTATAACGATTACGATAATTGCTGCAACACCGATCCCACCGAAAATCGCAAACTTCTTAATCTTTCCGGAATTAAGGGGAGCCTTCGGAGCTGCGGGAGTTGCGGGAGCAACAGAACCTGCGGCAGGCTGTGCTGAGTCAAGTCTGGTGCCGCATTCGTTACAGAATAAAACATCATCTGCAAGCTGTGCATTACATTTGGGACAAGTTTTCATTTGAGTTAATTCCTCCTGTATTTTTTATGCGGTCTTAAAAGACCCGTCGGAATTTACCGACGGGTCCTTCTTTTTATACTGAATTACCAAAGGCGATTGTTGAACTGAACATCGTACTCGTCTTCGAGTTCGTCAATATCTTCTAACATATCGTCGTATTTATCGCTGAGCTTTTCATCGTACTTAATAGTGTTGTAAAGTTCGGTAGGACTGGGCACATCTCCGCTGAGTAAGTACTTTCCGCCATACTTGTAAACAGCAACGTGACCTTCACCCTTCAGGACTCTTTTTCCGCCCAATTCGACTTTGTATTCGAATTCACATATGTATGCTGCTTTAATCTTTTCAACGTCAGAACCGTACGTTTCTAAGAAGTCAAATGCGTCACGAAAATCGTCAAGGTCGGAAATACCCTGGCTTTTCAAAAATGACTTGAGCTCTTTGGGCTTTTTAATGTTTTCAAAGTTCTTGATTTTGTAAGTAACTTTAACTTTACCTACTTTTTTGATGTCCTTCCACATTGTCTTGGAATAATCGGTAAGAGCTTCGGTTACCTCGGAAACTTCAGCGTCATAGTATTTGTCAAGATAGTCTTCCTGAGCATCCTTGGGAATAACGTAGTTTACAAGGGTCTTGAAATTACCGGCCTTGTATGCATTCATGAATCCCTTGATTGCAGCTTTGGGACCGCTGTTTGCACCGATGATGGAGCAAAGAATAATGATTACGATAAGAGCTGCAACACCGATTCCGCCGTAGGTCGCGTACTTCTTAATCTTGGCGGGATCAAGGGGAGCCTTCTCGGCAGCGGGAGCAACGGGAGCAACAGAATCTGCTGCGGGCTGTGCTGCTTCAAGTCTTGCGCCGCATTCGTTGCAGAAAACAACGTCATCTGCAAGCTGTGCATTACATTTAGGACAAGTTTTCATTTAAATAAATTCCTCCTATAATTTTCAAGCGGTTTCGATAACCGCATATAAAAACCTTTAAGGCCATTTTATTTAAAATGTGTGTTTATGTCAACTGCAACTTGCCACGTACCCCGTGTATTTTGGAAAACGGCATTTTTGAGGTTGAAAGACCTGCTGACTCCGTGCTACCATATACTGGTATCATTTCAAAGACTGACCCGGGCGAAACCCGTATTTAAACACATTTGGAGGTAGTGACTATGCCTAATCCGGCAGATATTATAAAACTCATGGGGATGAAGAACCGCTTTGAGAAGGATCATCCCAAGATGGTATCTTTCATAAAGGCCATGGCGGCGCAGGGTCTTCCCGAGGACACGGTCATCGAGATAACCGTGACGAGCCCCGAAGGCGCCAAACAGACCGCAAACATGAAGGTACTTGCTTCGGATGTGGAGATGCTTAACCAGTTGAAAAACATGAAACCGTAAGAAATCATTGGGGTTTGTGAATATACGAGCAAATGAAACACATTGTTCGAAGACCCGCTTTCGCTTAGGTCCTCGCAGTAACGGACCGCGAGTTGGAAAGCACTCGCTCGCATAACTCGGCATAAAACGCCGAGTAAGCGCCGACTGCTGTGGAAAGTCTTCGAACGATGTTTTTATTTGCTCGTATTTTTATAAAAAATTTTCAATTCACCTTGGGAGATTTTCGATTTTAGGTATCTATATATATGAAGGGGTATTTATTGACCCGAAATTATATACAGAAAATCGTTAAAAAGAAGGAGAATTGATCATGGAAAAACTATTGCGGGGGTTGAAAAAGAATAATCCCACGAGAAAGAAAACAATCGGAATAATCTGCAAGGCAATTGGCGGTGCAATCCTTGCCCTTTCCCTTGCTGTGTCGAATCTTGTGGGGTTGTATCCTACGGAGAAGGCATATGCAGCGGGAACCGGGAAAGCACTGCAGATCTTGACTAACGGTGTGGCTGCCAATATAGAAGGCGCTCAGGTGAGTAACGTGTATTTCGGAACGTATCCGCAGAGCAGCGACGGAAACAATGGCTTCATTATAGAGCCCATCAAGTGGAGAGCGCTGCAGAATTCAAACGGACAATTGTTTCTGTTCTCAGACAAGGGTATTGACGGCAAAGAATATAATGAAACCAACACTTCCGTTACATGGGCAACATGTACGCTTCGTGCCTGGCTTAACGGCAGAGATGCGTACATAGATCCGAATAATAATTTTATAGACAAAGCTTTTTCGGATAATGAGAAATCAGTCATAGCAGATTCGACGATTACGACCGACAGTTGTGGTGTTACAACAGATAAATTGTTTCTTCTGTCAGGAAGTGAGGTAAGAAACAGCTCATACGGATTCAGGGAGGATAGTTATAATACCTGCATATTTGAAGCTACAGAATATGCAAACAGTAAGTTCACTGACCCTCTTTTTGGGGCTTTCGGGTTGTTACGTTCGAATGACGCAAATCTTGTTGATATTACCTTCCTCACCGCTATAAGCCATAATTATGTCACCACTCCCGGGAGCGTTCGCCCTGCTTTCAATCTGAATCTTTCATCCGCCGTCTTTACATCCGCAGCTGTGGGTGGCAAAGCCTCCGGAACAGTGGGCGGGGGAGCGATTACCACAGTGGCAGATTATGCGGGTAATGACTGGAAACTGACGCTTCTTGATGACGGAAGCACAAATGCCGTAGGAAGCGGACACACAGGCTTCAGTGCATCCCGCGTTGACAGTGGAAACGTGACAGCAGGGGATAATATTACCGTAAGCTACAGCGGAGCAAAAACAGGCTCAAATGAATTTGTCTCTGCGATAATTGTAAGCACATCAGATGAAAATACTCCGCTTTGCTACGGAAGAATTGCCAATAACAGTGTTTCGAGTACCGGAACAGACATTACGATTCCATGGAACCTCCCGAGTGGCAATTATAAGGTAAAACTGTTTGCGGAACAGTATAACGGAGACATGAAGACTGATTACGTGTCTGCTTTCAGTTCCGTAGATGTTACCGTTGAAGCACCTGAAATCAGAGTTGACGCGGAAGCAGGCGACGGAGGAAACATAACACAAAAAAGTCACGATACGGCACATGCATATGACAGAGTAAACATCATGGCTACCCCGGAAGCAGGGTACTGTTTTCAAAACTGGGACTGTCTGACAGGTAATATCAGTTTTGAAAATGCAACATCTGCCAGCACAAGCTTTACATTTACAGGATTCGGAGATGTCAGAGTAAAGGCAATATTTGCAGT
>DBVS01000047.1 GCA_002308235.1 Lachnospiraceae bacterium UBA1258 | reverse complement strand
ATGGCCTTGCCTTCGCCGAATTCAATGAAGCGGCTCATCTGCTTCTTGAAGCATTCGCAGTTGTGGTCGATCTGCTCCACCGTCATCATGGTTCTCATGTCGGATCTGCCAGAAGGATCACCGATCATTGCGGTACCGCCACCGATCAGGGCGATGGGACGGTTGCCAGCCATCTGCAGTCTCTTCATCAGGCAAAGTGCCATGAAATGTCCTACGTGAAGACTGTCTGCGGTAGGATCAAAGCCGATGTAAAATACGGCCTTTCCGTTGTTGATGAGGTTCTTGATCTCTTCCTCATCCGTAAGTTGTGCAAGCAAGCCTCTCTCTTTCAGTTCGTCAAATACTGTCATATTAAATCCTTTCTGCCCTTTGGGCGTAAACAACCCGGATAAAGAGAAAGCCCTTCAACAAAAGTTGAAGGGCGAATTAAAACGCGTTACCACCTTACATTCGCGATACGCTCACACGCATCGCCTCACCGGGTACTATCATACCTTGACATTTAACGCATGCCCTACGTTGCAGCCTACTCGAAATACTTTCGGTGCACGGCTCCGAGAAGTATTCCTTTAAATCAACTTACCTGAGCCTCTCATCAACCGGCATCTTTCTGTAGGGATTGAAATAAAGTACTTATTCTCTTCACGGCCTTTATCAAGCACATACTAACAAAGGGTTTTTGTATTGTCAAGCATCAATCTTCCGCGTTGACTTTCTTAAGATTCTCCAGCAGTTCGTTCAGCACGACCTTTACCTCATGGAAATCAAACATGTCGTAAGCCTTTTTAAGCTTCTCTATCTGGAAATTGATATCTTCACCGTAGTTATGGGCACCGAGATCGTCCATAATGGGATCGCAGGCCTTAAGATCCATCCTGTCTATAAGATCTCTCAAAACAAGGATTCCTTCGGCATCCAGTTCTTCCACTTCCAGATTCTTAATGCGTTCATCCGTGACTTCTTTGTACTCAAATCGATTCTGGGATACGAGATAATCCTTAACATCCGAAAGGATCTTCTTAAAGGAATCGATATAGGCATTATACTTTTTGTGGATAAAATCAAGATCGTTGTTCTTTCCCGCGTTCTCAAGTTCTTTGAACATTGCGGACACTGCCGTGGCTCCGATGGCGGCACTTGACGACTTGATACCGTGCACATCGGTGGTAAACAGGGCAATATTTCCTGCCTCAAGTTCGTCGGGAAGGGCTTTTATCTTTCTTAAACCTTCACTGTAATAGGTATTAAGAATGGCGCAATAGGATTCCGTATTGTTTCCGATGTTTGCACGGCCCTTTGATACATCAAGCACATTGTCTTCGGGCTTTACAACGGGAATCTCTTCTTTCTTTTCCTGTTTCTTGGCAACGCGCTTTAAAAGACCCGGAGGAAGGAAATCCAGCAGGCAGTTTAAGAGATATCGCTGCTTTATGGGCTTTGCAAGATATTCCTGGAAGCCGTCCGCAAGTATTTCTTCTCTGATGTTACCGCCTGCATTTGCGGTAAGGGCGATTACGGGAACATCGGAAATATTGGGTTTGTTCATTCCCCTGATTATTCGGAGGGCTTCGGAACCGCTCATTTCGGGCATTACAAGGTCCATAAATACAAGATTATAGTCAATGGACTGCATCTTCTTTATGGCCTCTTCACCGCTCTTTGCGATATCGATATCGATGTTGTAATACTTGAATATACCGGAAGCCACCTTAAGGTTCACGCCGTTATCGTCCACCACAAGGATCTTTGCTTTGCTTCCGTCATACTGGGTGTCGTCCTTAAATTCAAAGTCTTCGGCCTTCCACTTGTTGTTAAGCACATCTGCAATGGTAACTGAATATACGGGATGGTATATGATCCTGCATCTGTCGAAATCGCCGTAGGTCCTGTCGGGATTTGTGATGATATAGGTGTGTTCCTCACACTTGTAGGATTCAATCAGGTTTGAAACCGAGGGATAGATCTTGTCCGGAATGAATATATAGTCATAGTCCGTTTTTTGCAGAGACTTATCAAAAGCAAAGTAGGAATTTGCATAATCCGGAAGTATCCTGAAGCCTTCCATGATACTCTTCCACTGGGCAAGTTCCCTGTTCTCATAAACGTATACCAGGACCTTCTTTCCGGAAGTCTCGTTGATGCTGATCATGGGAGCCGGATCCGCAATACCGAAGTCCACGTTAAGTTCGGAACGAAGACCGATTCCGTCGATGGAGCTTACATCCAGGGTTCCGTTCATAAGGGAAAGCAGTTCCCTGCAGATGTTTAACTTAAGGCCGATACCCTTTAAGTTACTGTTCTGCTTTGAATCATACGTATCATAAACTCCGAACAAGGCATCAAGATCGGCTTTCGATAAGCCCGCACCCGTATCGGATATGATACATTTTACATGGGCGATCCTGTCTTTCGGATCTCTTTCGCAGGACATATTTAACATAATTCGTCCGTTGTCTGTAAGAGACAAAGAAATAAAGAGGATCCTGGTTATGATCTGCCTTAAGCGCATATCATCGCCCTTAAGGGTCTTGGGTATCTTATGGTCAATGTCGATGTGTATCTTTAAGTCTTTCTGGGCACTTGCAAGGCTAATGGAACCTACAATCTGCTTTAAGAAAGAAACAACTTCAAATTCTTCCTCGGTAAGCTTCATTTTCCCGGAATCAAGCTTTGAATAAACAAGCACGTCATCAATGATATCAAGCAGGTCATAGGCAGACTGTTTGATAAGCATGACTTCGTTCCTGGTAACATCATCCATTTCTTCTTTCAAGATAAGCTCCGAAAGCCCGATGATGGAGTTCATGGGTGTCCTTATCTCATGGGACATGTTGGCAAGGAATCTTGATTTTGCGGCTCCTGCGGACCTTTCTATTTCACGGGATTTATCGATTGCAGATTCGGAAATCTTAAAGTTTCTTTCCTGCATCAGCAATACTGCGATAAGAGAAAAAGCGGTTCCGATAAAAGCAACCAGAAACAGTATAAAGAAGCCCATTCTCGAGCCTACATAGGTATCCCTTCTTTCCCAAAGATAAAATCTGGTATAAAGATAGGTTTCAAGATAAACGGTCAGGATAAAGAGCCACCAGAAGTCCGCCGCGTCCAGAATGAGATACATGAGCATAATACCCGCAGCGATCCAGATTGGGGTACTGGCGCTGGTGGTGGCACCGAAGAAAATGAAAACGGGCATTACGATAAAGTTTATGTAACATATGGTTATCACGGAAAGAATTCGGATTGACTTTTTCTTTAAGAAAATGAACATTCCGACGGAGCCGAAAACAAAACTTAGAAGAAGAACGGCATTAACAAGAGGCTCTGTCCTGTTTGTAAGCAGATTGAACCCGATGGCAATTATGGACAGCACAATAATAAGCAGTAAAATAAACCCGAAGGATTCCCGCCTTATATCGTACTGTATTTTCATTTTAGGGATTTTTACGCTCTTTCTGCTCATCAATGCTCCGTTTTAAATCTGAATCTTAACAGCTTCACTGGGAAGATGCTTTACTATGATCTTTTCCATCTTGTCGATCTCGATGGGCTTGGAAAGATAATCATCAAACCCGGACTCCAAAAAGAAATCTCTTGCACCACTGACCACATTGGCTGTAAGGGCAATGACGGGAAGGTTCAAAAAAGCACCGCTGTTAAGCTTTCTGATCTCTTTAAGGGTATCTATTCCGTCCATATCCGGCATCATGTAATCAAGGAATACCATGTCCACCCGCTCGTTCTCGATAACGGTAATGCCCTCTCTTCCGCTGGCAGCGGTTATGATCCTTGCATCATACCTTGAAAGGATATTTGCCGTAACTTCAAGGTTCACCAGATTATCGTCAATAACAAGGATGTTGATCCCGGGAAGCGAGAATTTGCCTTCATACATTTGCTTCCTGATGGCAAAGTTCTGGGTCTTGTTAAGAAGATCCGAAAGGTTCAAGCAGCTGACGGGTCTTGTCAGCACATATTCAAAGGGCTCGTCCGAATATGAATAGTTGCAGGGACTTATTACCGCAAGCTTTTTCCAGTCGACGCCCTCTTCGTTTAAGCGCTCTTTGATCCGCTCGTAAGAAACGGAATCGATAAGATAAAACTCGTGTTTTTCTTTCTTGGATATTTTAAGGAATTCCTCTTCGTTTGAAGCGTACTCCACGGAAACTTCCATGGCCTGGAGAATGCTTCTTAAGCGGTCCGATTCTTTGTTAAGACCCGAGTAAAATCCGACGCTCATATTCGGCTTAAATACGGTGCCCGCATACCCGCCGGTGTAAGGCTCTTCCAACTTTTGCTTTGCTTCGAAAAAGAAAGTGGATCCCGACCCGTATACGGACTCTGCGTATATCCTTCCGCCCATGGCTTCGGAAAGTTTCCTGCAAAGGGCAAGACCCAGCCCGTTACCCTCTATGAGCCTGTCGGTAATCTCACCGGAACGGTTGTAGGGAACAAAGATCTTTTCAAGGTTTTCTTCCTTGATTCCGATACCCGTATCTTCGACGGAGATCTTAAGTAAAATCTCGGAATTGTTTCCGTATTCAAAGCCCACATTAAAGGTCATATGGCCTTCTTTTGTATATTTTACGGCATTGGACAGCATGTTTATGATGATCTGTCGTATCTTTCCGCCGTCACCTATCAGGATCTTGGGAAGATTCGGTGCCACATTTACGTAGAATTCCACGTTTGAATCAAGAAGGCGCACCGAAATAAGGTTTACGATATCGTTTAACATTCCGGTGATATCGTATTTTTCGCTGACAGGCTTAAAGGTTTCCACGTTCATCCTTGAGAAATCAAGAAGGTCCGATGTGATGGACAAAAGAGCATGACTGGAATTTGAAATGTTAAAGGCCATTTCTTTAACGTGGTTTCCCGCGTCCGAATCGATGACCATATCGGCGGTTCCGATAATGGCGTTAAGAGGTGTACGGATCTCGTGGGAAACGTTTACAAGGAACATATCCTTCGCAAAATTGACCTGTTCCGCCTTCTGGGTCGCTTCTTCCTTTTTGCGCATTTCACGGCTCAAAAGACGATTTCGGTAAAAGATCATTATTCCGCAAAGAGTGGACGCCATAATGATGGCGATCTCTATCCTTGCATAATCTATGGGTGTTTCCGCCCCTATGACGCCCCGTTCGTCCGTTCTTAAGACAAAACAGTAAAAGGCGCAAAGAATATTTACGATGAACTGTACGGATAGATACAGGATCCTTTCAAGTCCCGAAAGCAAAACAACGCCGAAAGTAAAACCGATAAAGAAATATATCGGAATCTCCACGGTGTTGTTATCGTTTATAAGCATTAATAACGGAAACGCAAAAAGATTGTTTACGACGAGAAAAAGCCGGGCATGAAGAGTCAACCGATTCCTGAATTTGGACTGGCCAAAAAACAGAACGGCGCTGAATACACAGATAAAAAGAAATCCCCCGATAAACGGAATATTAAGGCGCACAAGAAATCCGAACATGGAGAATAAAAGGCCGCCCAAACTGCCCGAAAAGGATGCGATATAAAAGAGCCTTTCTTTTATGGGAATGTTCTCCCCGAGATACTTGTTAAGCCAAGAGCCCATACAACTCCCCCTTAAGGATTGATTTTGGCAATCTCCCATTCTTTTTCGGCAAAGATGTCCACAAGTTTGGGATCAAACTGAGTAAACTTGGCAAACTTTATCTTCATTACGGCTTCCGAATGATTCAGAAGCTTTTCGTTATTCTCGCTGTATCTTAAATTGTCATAGGCATCAACAATGGCAAGGATCCTTGCTTCAAGCGGGATATCTTCTCCGGCAAGTTTCTCGGGATATCCGGTTCCGTCCCAGTTTTCATGATGATATCTGCACATGTTGAAGGCATAGTTCATGAAATTGGAATTTCCGCTTCCAAGCTGCGTGATCTTTGAAAGGGTATCCGCTCCCATGGCGGCATGAGTTTTTAAGGCTTCAAGCTCGAATACCTTGGCATTGCTCCTTAAATTCAAAAACTTATCCTGAATACAGAGTTTACCCAGATCATGGATCTTCGAAGCAAAGCTTATGGTGGAAGAATCGTCGGCAGAAAGCTTATATTCGTCACGCTTGCTGATCTCGGAAAGCATGATTTCCATGTCCTTCTCGATTCGCTTGGCGTGGGACCCGAGTTTAATGTCACGCTTTTCAAGCATGTCCACAAACATCTCCACCACCGAATACTGAAGGCCCACGATCTTTCTGACTTTATCCTGAACGGAGGAAGAAAGATTTGAATTATATTCCTCCAGTTTTTTCCTCTGACTCAGGAGTTGGATCTGAATATCGACGCGCTTTTTTAAAAGATTGGCGGTATAGGGCTTTCTGATGTAATCGGAGGCGCCAAGATTATAACCTTCCAGTTCGGTGATATCGTCATCCTGAGCTGTAAGGAAAATAATGGGTATATCTTTCAAACGATTCTTGTTCTTCATTTCGGATATAACCTGAAAACCGTTAACGTTGGGCATATCCACATCAAGCAAAACAAGCACCGGAAGATCCGGCATGTCATTCAAACATTCCAAAGCCGAAATTCCGCTGGATACGGGAATTACCTCATACATGTCCTCAAGAGTTTTGCGGGCCATAATGAGATTCGCCATATTGTCGTCAACAATCATTATTTTATCCATAAGCACTGACCTTCGTAAGAAAGCTTATCTTGACATAAGCTTGTTCATGGCTTCGTTTAACCCCTCAACCGTCAGCTTGTACATGGGAAAAATCTTTTTGACCGCCGTTTCGGCCTCTCTCCAGGGCGCCTCTCCGGGTGCCATCTTGGGATTCAGCCAAACGACCTTCTTATAATGTTTCTTAAGCAAAAGCAGCCATTGCTCTCCCGAAAGACCTCCGTTGGGGCCTCTGTAGTTACCGGTCTCGGAATACAGTTCTTCGGGTGCCATTGCCGCATCTCCCACTATAATCACCTTATAGTCGGAATCGATGTTTCGAAACATCCAGTCGGTATCCACCCAGTCCCCATTCTCACATTCGGGAGTCTTGTACATCTTTGCGTAAATGCAGTTATGAAAATAATAGGTCTTTACGTCTTTGTAATGGTTTGATTTATGTATGGACTGAAACAGCTCGTTCATGAGTTTCATGAAAGGGATCATGGTGCCGCCGGAGTCCATTAAAAGAAGCAGCTTAACGGCATTCTTCCTGGGTCTGTCCATTATGATCCTTAGCATTCCGCCGCAGTTACAGGTAGCATCCACCGTACCGTTTATATCAAGTTCGGTCTTGGGAATATCAAGTTTTGAAGAAAACTGGCGAAGCTTTCTGAAGGCGGTCTGAAACTGTCTGTTATCAAGCATGCGATCGTCTCTGAAGTCCTTATACTTTCTGGCTCCCACCACCGCAAAGGCGCTTTGATAGCCTGTGCTGCCTCCGACTCTGATGCCTCCGATGTTACCGCCCATGTTACCGAACTGGGTCTTACCCATGGTTCCGATCCAGTAACTTCCGCCGTTATGCTCACTGTCCTGATCCTTTAAGCGGTCTTTGAATTTCTGCTCCACGTCTTCTTTGTCAACGTGCATATCCTCGACCTGATTGAGCCAATAACGCTCTTCCTCGTGCATGAGTTCCTGAAATTCGGATTTATCCAGCCATTCAAGCATCCTGTCGGTGATTTGGTTCTCGGATTTGATGCCCTTAAAGCATTCCTCAAAGGCCAGATCGAATTTGTCGAAATCGGTTTCGTTCTTCACAAGAATTGCTCTTGCCATGTAATAAAAGCCCGTAAGGCTTCCTCCGTCCAGACCCTTATTCAGGGCGTCGAACAAAGCAAGCCATTCACTTAAGGAGCACTCAAGCCCCTTCGCTTTTAAAGTGTAAAAGAACGTCGAAAACATCGATAGTTTAGTCTACCCTTCTTCTGACTACTTCCAGGTCTTCGTCCTTCTTGATGAGGACGCCTACGAAAGGAAGCTCGGCTTTGATTTTTTCGGGATCTATTCCGCCTATCATAAGAGCATTGAGCCAATCGATAAGTTCACTGGTGGCGGGTTTCTTTCGAAGCTGAGAATATGAACGGATATCGTAAAATACCTGCATTGCATTTTTAAGCAGGTTTTCCTCGATATTCGGGAAATGCGTTTTAACTATCTCCTCCATAAGCGCCTGATCGGGGAATTCGATGTAATGGAAAATGCAACGACGAAGAAAAGCATCGGGAAGCTCTTTTTCGGCATTTGACGTAATAATAACTATGGGACGCTTCTTGGCTGTAATGGTTTCCTTGGTCTCGTAAATATAGAATTCCATCTTATCAAGTTCCCAAAGAAGGTCATTGGGGAATTCAAGGTCGGCCTTGTCAATTTCGTCGATAAGAAGTACAACCTGCTCGTCACTGGTGAAGGCTTCTCCCAGTTTTCCGAGTTTAATGTAGTGGCCTATGTCGTCAACGCCTTCTCCGCCGAACTGTCCGTCGTAAAGACGCTGAATCGTGTCATAAGTATATAAACCCTCGGAAGCCTTGGTGGTGGATTTGATGTTCCACACAATAAGACGCTTGTTTAAAGCCTTTGCGATGGCATTGGCAAGCATGGTCTTTCCGGTTCCGGGTTCACCCTTTATAAGCAAAGGTTTTTCAAGAGCAATTGCAATGTTTACGCTTCCCATGAGTTCTTCGGAAGCAATATATTCGTCGGTGGATGAAAAATTATTCTTCAAAGCCGTCTCCTATCTCAATCTTCTTGTCACGAAGCATCAGATCCTTAACCGCATCCGCTGCGGGCTTATTTTCAAAAAGAATCAGGTTAACCTGCTCGATGATGGGAAGTTCAACGTTGTATTTTTTAGAAAGTTTAACGGCAGCCTTGGCGGAATAAACACCCTCAACCACCATCTTAACTTCGTCCATGGCCTCCTGCATGGTCTTTCCCTGACCGATGAGGATACCTGCGCGACGGTTTCTTGAATGCATGCTGGCACAGGTTACGATAAGATCTCCGATACCCGTAAGTCCCGCAAAGGTCTCGAATTTTCCGCCCATGGCGGTACCGAGTCTGGTAATTTCCGCAATACCTCTGGTGATGAGTGCGGCCTTGGTATTGTCTCCGTAACCGAGTCCGTCAGCGATTCCGGCAGCAAGAGCAACCACATTTTTAAGGGCGGAACCAACCTCCATTCCAAGTACGTCAGGGCTTGTGTAAACCCTGAAACGCTCGTTCATAAAGGTATTCTGAACAAGTTCCGCGGTCTTTCTTTTTTTCGCACCCACAACAATGGTGGTGGGAATTCCGCGACCCACTTCCTCTGCATGGGAGGGTCCGCACATAACCGCAACTTCGGCCTGGGGAATTTCCTGTTTTATAACGTCCGAAAGGGTCATCAAAGTCTCGTCTTCAATACCTTTCGCAACATTAACTATAACCTGTCCGGCATTAACAAATTGTTTCATTTTCTGCGACGTACTTCTCACAAAAGGCGAAGGAACCGCCAAAACAAGCAATTCGTTGGATTTTACAGTTTCTTCAAGATTTTTTGAAAATTCAATGTCATCCGGCAATTTTACTCCCGGAAGTTTCTGCTTGTGTTCTCTTTCAGCTTTAAGCATGTCGATTTCGTCGGGAAGCGCCGACCAAACGGTAATCTTATGACCGTTTTCATGAAGAAGCACCGAAAGGGCTATACCCCAGCTGCCTGCTCCGATTATACCTATTCTCATTTATTCTCCTCTTTTGCTTTTTCTTTATTTTTCTTTGACAAATAAGTCTTTCTCTCATTGCCGTGGATAAGCCTGTCGATGTTACCTCGATGCTTCCAGAAGGCCATGACGGTCAGGAAAAAGACTATCAGGTAGAGTTCTATAAGATTGTCCTGTGCCATATTGTAAAGTCCCATCTGCCCCATGATAACGGTCTGCACAAGGAACGTAAGATACAAAAGCAGGGAACCCAAAGACACAAAATGTGTGGCAAAGAAGGTTCCGAAGAAAACCAGCAAGCCTACAGGAATATACAAAGGATGCATGGCGATCATTATACCGCCGGTAGCCGCAATGCCTTTGCCGCCCTTAAAACTCATGTAGAAGGGGAAGTTGTGTCCGAGAACGCAGCCTGTACCGGTATAGATGCATAAAAGCGGCAAAATATCGGGATAAGAACCTGCAAATATGAGTCGGGTTACCAAAAGAGCAAGAATCGATTTGATCATATCTCCCGCAAAAACGATCAGCCCCGCCTTTGTACCGAGAACCCTTAAAGTATTCGTGGTTCCCGAGTTTCCGCTTCCATGTTCCCTTATATCGATGCCTTTCATCTTACCGTAGAAAAACGCGGTCTGGAATGCACCGAAAACATAACCCATTGCAAGACAAATCAAACGTGAAATTATCATTTGTCATTATCCTCTCTCTGTCTGATGATAAAATGAAGCGGAGTACCCGTAAATCCGAAGGTTTCCCTGATCTGGTTCTCAATGTATCTTGTGTATGAAAAATGCATAAGTTCCTTGTCGTTTACGAAGATAACAAAGGTCGGGGGCTTGACACTTGCCTGGGTAATATAGAAAAGCTTAAGCCGCTTGCCCTTATCCGTGGGAGGCTGCTGCATGGCAACCGCCTTGGTCATGATTTCGTTAAGGACACCGGTGCCGATCCTCATACAGTAATTTGCGTGAACCGCATCGATCATCTCAAAAAGCTTTGAGATTCTCTGACCGGTCTTGGCGGAAATAAAGAGAATTTCCGCATATTGCATGAAGGAAAGGGTGTTTTTCACATCCTCGGTAAATTTGTATATGGTCTTATCGTTTTTCTCGATGGCATCCCACTTGTTTACCACAACAATAATGGCCTTGCCGTTATCGTGAGCGATACCCGCGATCTTCGCATCCTGCTCCGTTACGCCTTCAACAGCATCGATTAGAAGAAGCACCACATCCGCTCTGTCAACGGCTCCGAGGGTGCGGACAATCATGTACTTTTCAAGGTCTTCCTTAATCTTTGCTTTTCTTCTGACACCGGCGGTGTCTATGAAAACATATTCTTTGCCGTTATATTTAACATTCGTATCCACGGCATCTCTGGTGGTGCCGGCTATATCCGAAACAATAAGTCTGTTTTCGCCGAGGATCTTATTGATGAGGGAGCTCTTGCCAACGTTCGGTTTGCCCACAACCGCTACCCTGATGCGGTCGTCTTCTTCCTCTAAACCTGCGTCTTCGGGGAAAAATTTGATCACTTCATCAAGAAGATCTCCGAAGCCCAGTCTGTTTACGGAAGATACGGCAAAGGGATCGCCGATTCCCAGGTTATAAAACTCATATACATCGGGCATATACTTGTTAAAGTCATCAACCTTGTTAACTACGAGAATTACAGGCTTTCCGGAACGGCGAAGCATGTCGCAGACCTTTGAATCAGAATCCACCAGGCCCTGCTTTACGTCAGTCATAAATAAAATAACGTCCGCAGTTGCAATGGCAATCTCTGCCTGCTCTCTCATCTGTTTTAAAAGTGTATCGCTGGTGTCGGGCTCAATACCGCCGGTATCAACCAAAGTAAAGGAACGGTCAAGCCAGGATACGTCAACATATATTCTGTCTCTGGTTACCCCGGGGGTATCTTTAACTATTGATATCTTTTCTCCCGCAACCGCGTTGAAAAAAGTTGATTTTCCGACGTTGGGTCTTCCAACAACGGCTACTATCGGTTTTCTTTTCATCATATCTCCCGTATATTTAAAATCTTTGATAAAGGGCTTAATTATCCTTTAATTCCGAGCATTGCATTAAATAACGCCTGTCCGTTTGATTTTACAACCTGCGCCTTTACTTGTAAAGCATTCTCAAGTTCCGAAAGACGCACGTCATCAAGGAAAATCGGGTCATCTGCCTTAAGTACGCACTCAGGTAAAAGAATATTGTCGTAATGAGGTATTTCTTTAAGCTGAGCTATTATGTCCTGCCCCGTAAGAAGTCCAGCCACGGTGATCCGCTCGCCGAAGAAATCGTTTCTGATGGCGACTACGTTAACTTTCATCTTCGGGTAAGCTTTCATAAGGGCTTCCGAGTATTCTTTGATATAAGGATAAGCGAGGCGCCCCGTAACTATGGTGCATTTATGAGGCTTTAACATAAATTTGGCGAGACCTTTGGGTCCGTCGTTTAAAGCTTCGTAGAATTCGGTCTTTTGAAGCCTTACCATACCTACGCCGTTTTCGAGCTGCAAATATCCGTCGTACCTGTCTTCTTCGGGCACTTCGCGGCCTGCCAGGATATACCACTCATCACTGGCATGAACCAGATGAAGGCCGAACTTTTCATAAAAGATTTTCTGGTACTTTTCGATCAGGTCTATAACCTTGCATGCATCTTCTTTTTCAAAGGGCTCAAGGGGATAAAGGCCCTCTCTGAATTTAGTAAGTCCAACAGGCACCACGGAAATACTTTCAAGTACAGGGGCATATTTACCGAGGTCCACTATGGTTCTTTCAAGCTCAGCTCCGTCGTTTACACCCTTACAAAGCACGATCTGACCGTTCATGGTGACTCCCGCTTCAAACAAACGGTCCGCGATCTTTAAGGATTCCCCCGCAAAGCGGTTATTTAACATCTTACAGCGAAGTTCGGGATTTGTGGTCTGGAAGGAAATGTTGATGGGCTCCATCTTGAAACGGATTATCCTGTCAACGTCCTTTTCGCTTAAATTCGTAAGGGTCACGTAATTACCCTGCAAAAAAGAAAGACGTGAATCATCGTCTTTAAAATACAGGGTTTCTCTCATTCCGGGCGGCATCTGATCGATAAAGCAAAAAATACAGTTGTTTCTGCACCTTCTGTATTCGTCCATAAGACCCGACTTAAACTCAAGTCCCGGATCGTCATCCTCTTCTTTCAAAACGGTAAAGGAAAGCTCTTCTTCACCCCTCAAAACAGTTATTTCGAGTTTTTCCGAAAGGATGTTGTATCTGTAATCGAAAATATCTTCAACGGGCTCTCCGTTAATGCTTATTATTTTGTCGCCTGCTTTTATTCCTGCGGCTTCGGCGGGACTGCCCGCAGTTACCGCGCTTATTACGTGGCTTTCATTTGCTTTGTTCATAGTCATACTCCAATGTTCCTAATTAGGATAACACAAAATGAGATAAGGGAACAGAGATTCATTGAAATAAAGAGCAAATTGTGATAATCTTTATGCGTTCAAAAGTGTCTCGCACTCTCGGGGCACATTCACGAAAGGATTCAGAAAATGCCTAATTTAAGACTTCTTGAAAATTCACTTCCCGTGGCACCCTTAAAGCTTGTGGCCCTTGATTCGGCCGCAAAATTTGCCAAAAGCGTCAACAACTATCTTGTTGAATTCAGAAAGAACGCGAAGGCCGTATACAAAAATGACCCTGCTTTTCACGGATATGTGGAGCCCTCTTATCTCATAGACGCTTCCGTTCCCAGATTCGGTTCCGGTGAAGCAAAGGGACTTTTCAACGAGTCCGTCCGCGGTAAGGATCTGTTCATTCTCGTTGATGTCTGCAATAATTCAATAACCTACAACATGAACGGTTACATAAATCACAAATCCCCCGACGATCACTATCAGGATTTAAAAAGAATCATTCAGGCCGCAACGGGTAAGGCACGCAGGATCAACGTTATCATGCCCTATCTTTACGAGGGCAGACAGCATAAAAAATCCGCAAGAGAATCTCTTGACTGCGCTTATGCTTTGGAAGAATTAAACGAAATGGGTGTTTCGAATTTTGTGACCTTCGACGCTCACGACCCCAGAGTTCAGAATGCCACACCTCTTTGCGGTTTTGACAATTTCAGTGCATATTATCAGTTCCTTAAGACTCTTCTTGAAAGCGTTGATGACATGATCATCGACAAAGAACACACCGTTGTCATTTCCCCCGATGAAGGCGCCCTTGACAGAGCCGTATATTTTGCGGGTGTTCTCGGTGTGGATGCGGGTCTTTTCTACAAGCGCAGAGATTACAGCACCATCATCAACGGAAAGAACCCCATAGTTGCTCATGAATTCCTGGGCGATAATTTGGACGGCAAAGACGTTATCATCATCGATGACATCATCTCTTCCGGTGAAAGCATTCTTGATACCGCAAAACAGATAAAAGGAATGAATGCAAAGAGGATCTTCATCCTTGCAACCTTCGGACAGTTCAACAACGGTCTTGAAGCCTTTGACAAAGCATACGAACAGTGTATTTTCGATAAGATCATCACCACCAACCTTATCTACACCATTCCCGAGGCAAAAGAAAAGCCGTATTATCTGGAGGCCGATGTAAGCAAGTTCGTGGCACAGATAATCGACTTTATGAATCATGATATTTCGGTTTCAAACGTGACCACCTCAACGGAAAAGATCCGTGAGGTGCTGGCAAAATACAACCAACGCCAGAACTTTGAATTAAACTGATCTAATCGATACGGGGAAATGTGATCATAACCTTAAAGAGATCTCCGTCAAGGTAGATTTCAAAGGTTCCGCCCATGGCAATAGTGAGGCTCTTCGCAATCGAAAGACCCAGACCCGTACCTTCGGTGCTTCTTGATACGTCGCCCCTTATAAATCTTTCGGTAAGTTCTTCGGCAGGAATATTTAACTGCTGTGTCGAAATATTCTTAACAGACATCGTAACGGACCTGGTCTCTCCCGCAACAAGGGTGGCCAGGTCTATGTATACTCTGGTATCTTCAAGCGCATACTTGTAGACATTGTTGAAAAGATTCTCGATAATTCGCCACATTCTGGCGGGATCGGCCATAATATGTGCGGTGGAACCCTGGATCGTCTTTATAACTTCAAGTTTTCTTTCGGCAAATCTCTCTTCAAACTCTCCCACGGCCTGATTCAAAAGCTCCACAAAATCAATCTCGTTCATATCAAGATTGATGTTTCCGGAAGTGATCTTTGATGCCTCAACCAGGTCAAAGGTAAGCTGTTTAAGTCTCTGGGACTTTTCATCCAAAATCGCAATATACTTGCTGGCCTTGGGATTGTCGATATTTTCGCGTTTTAAAAGATCGATATAGTTAATGAGAGACGTAAGGGGAGTCTTGATATCGTGAGATACATTGGTGATCAGGTCCGCTTTCATCTTCTCATCTTTTATGTTCATCTCAACCGCTGTTTTGATACCCTGGCCGATGTTATTTACGGCGTCCGCAAATTCCTTGTTATCGCCGTGCATCTTTTTGTCTTCGATCTGATATTCGTAATCCCCGTCGTTTATCTTTCGGATTCCGTCAACGATCTTCTTTCTTTCCATGCTTCTTCTGTAAAGAATGATACCGACGGAAAGGTCAAATACGGCAAGGGCAATCATGGCAACCCATGCGAATCCGCCGAAAATGAGCATACTTCCGAAGAATACATTAAAAATCAGGAAGAAAACATAGGCACTCCATGTTCTTACCGCCACACCCGCACTGTCGTAAGTTCTCCAGAATTTTCTGTATACCTTACCGAATATCTTCGAAAAGAAGGGATAGAGCATGGAAGCAATGCTGCCCTTAAACAGGTTCTTGCAGATAACTCTTCTGGCAAATCCGTAGAAAAACAAAAGGCTTACAAAGAGGTCGATGGCAAGCATGATGGAAAGAGGCACCACTGCTGTGGTAAAATCTCCCCCCTGCCCCACAACGTTTCTTACGATGAGCATGTTTCCCAAAAACAAAAGGATAACCAGTATCACAAAGAAAAGAACACCGATCTCGATGGGAAGTCTGTCAAAGTCTCCGAGGTCGTCGGAAGCACCTTCATAAGAGTAAGTCCGCTTCTCCCTGAAGATTATCACTACAGCCAGCGCAAAGAAAGCGATCAGGGAAACCATTCCCAGTGAAAGGATCCATGGAATGAGCCGTGACATTTCCACAAAAGTTTTGTAATTGCTCTTAAATACGTCCTCAACGCCGTATTCCGTGTCAATGGCAACCCAGAGTTTTACTTCATCCGAATAGGCATATCCGAAATAATCATTGATATATGCTTTAACGTTTTCGTAAACGATGGGCGTATTCGTAAGGAATTTGTATTTGCTGTCGGAAGGATAAATATAGACATATTCACCGTATTCCTTGAAAAAAGCGGTAATCTTGTCTTCGTTTATGTTACGGCTCACGCCCTCGGCATTGGTGATAACGTTCCTCTGACCGTTCTTATCGGTCATCAAAAAGAAACGCACATTGGTGGAATTTGCGTTGAAACGATTATAGTATTTATTGTATTTATCGTAATCGGACTGAAGCCCGGTTGTGGCTTTTATAAGATTATCCGTGAGTATCTTGTACTCTTCGTCATCTTTTGCATATTCTTCAAGATTCTTGCCTTCAACGGTCTTAAATCTGTTTTCGACGATATCAAAGTTGGCATAATCCTTGGTTGAAGCCTCCGTATTTTCTTCAGAAGACTCCGATTCTGCCTTTGGTTCGGTTTCATAGCCAAAGAATTCATCGTATTCTTTCTTTGTCTTAAAGCGCGAAAAATAAACGTCTACACGATTCCGCCCCCAGAAAAGCAGGTCTTCGAGACGATATGCGCAGTCAGGTCCGGTATAGGGATCCTTGTCGTTTCTGTGCACATAGGCGCCTATGAAAACAGGCTTGTCAGCGTCATACATGCCTCCGGTGGCAAAAATACCGTTCAGAGCACCGTAGTCGAGGATTTCGTAAATCTTCTCATAAAGATTGTCAGTATATACGGAAGAATCATAATAATCCGTACTGAATTCGTGGAAAGCGGGAACATAGTCCGCGGAATCGTTTAAGACTTCGATGGTGAATCTTGAATTTGCATTATAGATAAAAAAGCACAAGCCAATTAAGACCCCGAAAAGGGTCTGAAGCACGATCAATAAATATTTTTTAAGCCTGTCGGAAAATTTTACGACAGGCTTAACAATTTTCCTTCTGGTCATTGGCTCTCCGTTTACATTTTGTCAACTTTATAGCCGACACCCCAAACAACCTTCAGATATCTGGGTTCTCTGGGATTGATCTCGATTTTTTCACGTATGTGTCTGATATGAACCGCAACGGTATTGTCGGCACCTATTGCCTGCTCATTCCAGATTTTCTCATAGATCTGGTCGATTGAGAATACCCTGCCCTGATTCTTCACCAGGAGAAGCAAGATATTGTATTCGATGGGTGTAAGCTTAACGGGTTCTTCGTCCACAGTAACTTCTTTGGTCTCATCATTCATGATAAGACCGCCCACCGAATAGATTTCGCTGGATTCCTCGGGCATGTTCCCGAGTTTCGTGTATCTTCTTAACTGCGATTTTACTCTCGCCACAAGTTCTAAGGGATTGAAGGGCTTTGCGATATAATCGTCGGCCCCCACGTTAAGACCTAAAATCTTATCGGGATCTTCCGTTTTTGCGGAAAGAACGATGATGGGAATACTGGATTTTTCGCGGATCTTCATGATGGCATGAATCCCGTCGAGTCTTGGCATCATGACATCGATCACAAGAAGATGTATCTCATTATTGTTAAGTACTTCGATGGCCTCGATGCCGTCATATGCTTTAAAAACCTGAAAATTTTCCTGCTGAAGATATATTTCGATGGCGTCCACGATCTCGCGATCGTCATCGCATACCAGAATGTTTGCCACAGTGCACCTCCTCATTATGTCAAATAAAATGCTATCAATGAAATATTAACGTGCTGCATAGGTTTTCTTAATCTTTTTTTAAAAGAGGCCTTAACAGCACTCAAAAGCGTTCTTTATCCAGTTATAATTATCTCCGGTAATGGCGATTACGTCAAATCTCACGGGAGTTTCCACAGGATAATGCTTTTTGTATAGATAGTACTTGGCAGCATATACTATATGACGTTTTTTGTAGGAATCCACGGCCTCCGCGGGATCTCCGCAGCGATCGTCCGTCCTGAATTTAACCTCGAAAAAGACCACATAACCGTCGTGAAGTCCGATTATATCAACCTCTCCGCCCCTTGTATAAAAGTTGCGCTTTAAAATCTTTACCCCGTTGTCACAAAGAAACCGTACTGCCTTCGCCTCGGCTTCTCCGCCTGTTTTTCTTTTATTCATTCATTACCCCATCTTGCCTTTGATCTTGTCCATGGCATCCACAAATACCAGGACTTCCGCAACCACCTCGTAGAGTTCCGGAGGTATCGCCTCTCCCACATCGAGTTTTGACAAGGTAGCAGCCAGCTTTTCGTCCTCGTGAATGGGAATGTCGTCCTTCTTGGCGGCATCGATGATCTTATCCGCCAGATACCCGCTTCCCGAGGCAATGACCCTGGGGGCGATATCCTCGGGATCGTACTCAAGTGCTATGGCCTGTCTGGGCTTTTGTTTCGGTTCGTTGTTTTTCTTTTCTTCAGCCATATCAGATCCTTGCATCAAAGGATGTTTTTGCCACCATGATGCGGTTTGTGGTATTTAAAAGCATCTCTTCCATGGGAGATACCGGCTTTTCGTTAACGAGCATCTCCGATGTAAAAGAATACCCCTTTTCATTCAGTCGTTTATTTAGAAAATCGATGTTGTCGCTTACCAGTTTAAGAGCCTCATCATCTTTAAGCGTAAATTTCGTGGTTACTGCGTGGTCCAGCATCTTTACGTATACGTCGGTGGGACCCAGATTCTCCATGTCAAGGTGAACGAAAGCACTGATCTCTCCGTCACCACTTGATAAGGACTTTTTGTTTTTATAAACATACAGTTCGCTTCCCGCGTTTCCCGAATGCCCCCTGAATGGAATCTGGATATACGGGACAAAATTGTTAAGAGAATTCATAAACTGCAGGTTATTTGAAAGGTTCTGAGCCTTCGCCGTAACCGGAGATTCCGAGCCAAGCTTCGAAGATAGGCTCTCAAGAAGCTTTCCCGACTGTTCGAACAGTCTGTTGTAAAGTTCACGGACTTCTCTTTTGTCACCGACCTTTTCTTTGTCAAGGGACCACTGCGAAGAAAATGCCCTTGATAAAATGTCCTTTAAGCCTTCGGTCAGTTTCTGTAACGAAGCCCTGAGATCCGCGATTTCGGTCTCAGCAGCGGTTTGAGGATCTGTTGGTCCGGCAACGCTGCCACCCAAAACACCCGTCTTTAAATCCGAAAGAGCCGCTTTTAAAACCACCGTCGGATGAATTTGATCAGATTCTTCCGCCATAAGTTCCGTAAGGTTTAAAACATTTTTTTCGCCGAATTTGGAAATAAGCTCCGAAATCTCTTCCTTGGTAAATGAAAGCCCGGAAGATTCATTGGTGTCACCGCTTTCGGCAAAAGCAATAAGTGAGTCGTAAAGGGCTGTGCCTTCGCTTACAAGACCTGCAGGCAAGGGATTTGAATTTCCGGTTTCGCCGGAAGCGATCAAACCCTCCGTAACCTTTGAAAGCTCGTAAAACAGCGAATCCGTAATCTCCGTAAAAGCCTCCGCCACGGAATTTTCCATGTTTAGATATGCCCTGTACTGATCGAAGTTTTCCCGGGTTTCCGGAATTCCCATCTTCTGAAGGTCGACTATATATTTTACGGGCACATCCGGATACAAAGAAACGGACCTGAATGATTCAATCAGGGAATTCCTGTCGATGGGATTTCCGTACTCCATGTTGCGGGCAACCATCTCAAGGCTTCTTTCATTCTCCGGAAGCCCTGCCTGTCTGAGAGCGGATTTGGCTGTCTCTTCGCTTGATAAATTCTGATAAAGGGGTCTTAAGGACACTTGATTGTCGGGACCTTTGTTTACTTCAAACAAGGCCGTGGTGCCCTCTTTAAGGGTGATATTGTCATTTACAAGGGCATCCAGCAGTACGTTGTCGCCCGTAAGAATCCGAAGGGTGCCTTCGGATGAAGAAAGGATCTTTCCCACAATGGTCTCGCCGTTTGAAAGGCCGTCAAGAAGCGAAGCCAATGCTTTTTGATTGGCTTCTGCCGCGGCCGCGCTTTTACCTGTAAGTGCGGCTATGGAATTGTCGCCCGACTGTCTGTTAACCAGGTCGGACAGAAAATTAATGGGAAAACCTGCCATAAATCCACCTATAAGTGAACGAAGGATCTCCTGTGGATGGGAGTCATTCCGTATTCACGAATGGCCTCGATGTGTTTCTTCGTGCCGTATCCCTTGTTTGACGCAAAGTCATACTCAGGATATATCTTTGCATAATCGACCATCATCCGGTCTCTTGTAACCTTGGCCACTATGCTTGCCGCAGCGATTGAAACGCTTTTGGCATCTCCCTTTACGATGGGGACCTGTTTCATGGGAAGACCCGGGATCGTTACGGCGTCATTCAGCAAAACATCGGGAACCACCGAAAGATTTGCCACGGCATCACGCATGGCTTCATAAGTGGCATTGAGGATGTTGATCTCGTCAATCCTCTCGGGGCCTCTCATGCCGATGCCGACACTTACGGCTCCGTCCATGATCACATCGTAAAGTTCTTCGCGCTTCTTCTCGGAAAGTTTCTTTGAGTCGTTTAAATAAAGGATCTTACAATCCTTCGGAAGTATTACGGCACAGGCTACCACTGGACCCGCAAAGGGGCCTCTGCCCACCTCGTCAATGCCGCAAACATAACCAAGGGCCTCATATTCACGCTCGTAAACCTTGAGACTCTCGGTGCGTTCAACCTCTTTAAGATATTTATCGTACTTTTTATCGTTTTTGATAACGTCCATTTACAGCCTACTTATGTTTTACGAAACCGAAATTATTCAAAGGCCAGATGCGAAGCCAGGCCCTGCCCATGATTTCGTCCTTCTTAACGGCTCCGACGACCTCATATCTTGAATCCTCGGAATTGTTCCTGTTATCACCCAGCACAAAGAACTCTCCCTCTCCGAGTGTCATGCCTTCGGCTGCGATTCCGGGATTTTTGATTACTTCAAGTCCGAAAGACTCCTCAAGTTTCTCGCCGTTTATAAAGATATTTCCGTCAATATCAATCTTTACGGTCTCGCCCGGAAGTCCGATAACACGTTTGATATAGTTCTTGTTTTCACCGTTTCTGAAGGGAAAAACAACAACCTCAAAACGCTTGGGATCCCTGAAACGATATGTGATCTTGTCAAGGATAAGATTGTCTCCGTCGTAAAGCGTGGGCTGCATGGAAGGTCCGATAACCTGCGTTCTTTGTCCTACAAATTTGATCAGTAAGAAAGAAAGAATCAATACAGCAAGAACAAAAATGCTGGTATTCAATATTTCGCGTGCTTTAGAAGTCATGGTCTCTCCAATGAAATCCGCCCTATCCTGCCGCTTCGGAAATCATCGAGCACGATTCCCGAAACCTTGAAATAGTCGGTTTCTCCTCCTTTTTTCAAACATCCTCTTTTATTTGCTATATGATCAAGCATCCGTGACTGTCTCGTTGAAAAAGAAGCCTCGGAAACATCCCGATCAAGCTCTTCGGTTATGCCGTAACGGTCGAATATGAGTGCGGGGTAATCCTTAAAAAGCTGCAAAAGAAGTGTTCCCGCCAGTTCCTCCGTTACAAGTATTTCATCGTTTATGGAACCAAGATATGCAAGTCTTTCGCCAACGGCCCTGTCCTCAAACTTGGGCCAGAGGATTCCGGGGGTATCAAGAAGCTCCAGATCCTTCCCGACAGAGATCCACTGCTTACCCTTGGTAACACCGGGCTTATTGCCGGTCTTGGCCATGTTCTTGCCGCAAAAAGCATTGATAAATGTAGACTTACCGACATTGGGGATACCTGCCACCATAGCTCTGATAGGCTGATTCTTAATACCCCTTGCTTCATTACGCTTGATGCGTTTTTCACAGGCTTTCTTGACTGCGGGCATAACGTTTCTTAAGCCTTCTTTGTTCTTGGAGTTGATAAATACAGTCTCAATGCCTTTTTCTTTGAAATAATCGCACCACATGTCGCTAATATTTTTATCGGCAAGATCTGCCTTGTTCATAATAATCAGGCGGTCCTTGCCTCCTGCCATTTTATCAATGTCGGGATTACGGCTTGAAAGAGGTGCTCTTGCATCAATAATCTCGATAACAAGATCAATCAGTTTCATGCCGGATTCCATGGATTTGCGAGCCTTGTTCATGTGGCCCGGATACCAGTTTATTATGGGTTTATCGCTCATACTTATTCCTTTACTTAACTATACCGATGTAATCTAGCTTGTCCGATAGTTTAAACCAGACTTTGCCGATTATGTAATCATGTTTAACTATGCCTATATTACCCGAACGGGAATCCTCGCTGAAGTTACGATTGTCTCCCAGCACAAAGTACTCGCCTTCTTTTAAAAATATCTCTGACTCCGCAATGCCCGGATCAGCAATCTTGTCATAAGAATCGTCTTCCTTAAGCTCTACATCATCGATGTATACACGTCCGTTTCTGATAACTATTGTGTCCCCGGGAACGCCGATTACACGCTTAACGTAGTAGTGCGCATTCTCATTGCCGTTAGGCTGAAAGGCAATTACGTCACCAAACTTAGGCTCGGATATCTGATATATAAGTCTGTTAATCAGAATCTCCTGACCGGCGTAGAGATGCGGCTCCATAGAGTTACCTACGACATTGGTACGAAGTCCGAATACCACTACAAGCACAACTGCCGTTACAGCCGAAATACCTATCCAGAATATCCAGGAAAATATTTCCTTAAGGACGCCTGCATTAATCTTCTTTCTTCTTCTGTGATTAAAATCCAAACCTTTGTGTCTTCTTCTCATAACTTATTTATTATAGCAAAAAAATGAGCATAGAAAAAGAGGAACAATCCTAAGATTGCTCCTCTTTGATATCATTATTATTTAACAACTTCCTTAACCTTAGCAGCCTTACCAACTCTGTCTCTGAGGTAGTAGAGCTTAGCTCTGCGAACCTTACCGCA
>DBVS01000080.1:11214-11396 GCA_002308235.1 Lachnospiraceae bacterium UBA1258 | reverse complement strand
CCGTTTAAAGAATCTTCTCTTACGGTGGTAACGATCTTATACTGTTCTTCAACACCGTCCTCTTCTATAAATATGGTTACGGTTTTATTGATCCCCACCTCATCCTCTTTCGAGGTATCTTCCACTACATGGGCGGTCTTTATCATTCTTTCCAGATATCTGATACGGCTCTCGTTCTGATT
>DBVS01000080.1:7004-11197 GCA_002308235.1 Lachnospiraceae bacterium UBA1258 | reverse complement strand
TTTTCGCTTAAGTCACCCTGCGAACGCGCCTCTTTTACATGCTCCAAAAGTTCCTTTCGAACAACTATCTTTCTGTGTTCGATCTCGGCCTCCATATCCTCGATGTCTTTTCTGGTAAGTTCGTTATGCATGTCTCTTCCTTTCAAAATCTCAGCTCGTACTTTTCTTCTTTTAACTCAAAGCCGAGGGAATAGTAAAGTCCGATGGCTTCAAAATCGTCTCCGAACACGGACAGTCTCGCGGTCTTTCCGATATCCGAAAGATAATGCAGAGTTTTCTTAATAACTTCTCTTGCTATGTGACGGTTTCTGTATTTGGGGATCGTGAAAACATTCTCGGTGGCAAATACACCCTTTTCAATTTCCCATACGGTTACCGACGAAACGATCTTCCCGCCGAGTCTGGCGACAAAGATCTTCGATTTGGGATTATTGAGTTCGTCCCTTATCATATTTTCCGGGTCCTGACCTCCGAAGCCTTCCGCATTTGCGGAAAGATACTCGGAAAGTCCCGTATTTACGCGGTATTCTTCGAACATGACCTCCTCTTCAATGTCCAAGTCGGTCAATATAGGCCCCTTAAGGCGATCTTTGTCCGTATTGCTCAATCCGGTCATGAAATCCCCCAGGTCTCTTTCCATAAACAGCATGGTATTGCTGATAAAGAAGCCGTTTCTCAAAAAGAAATCCAGTGCGGTAACATGTCTTGTATCCGCAAAGGTCCGGAGAAAACAGCGGGGATTGTTCTTCTTTTCTTGACTATATCGGTCAAAGCATTTTTCAAGGCCCGATTCAAAATCGGGTGGTGTTTTACCCTTCAGCGTAAAGAGGATCGCATCTCCGAAAAGGCTCATTTGAGGCTCATTCTTCATATCCGCCCGGAACACCTCCGTAATTTGTCACTTCTTTGTATAGGTCACGTAGGAATAGGGAATCTCTCCGTCAATAACCTCATCAACGGTCTTTTCATAGAGGCTCTCGTCAAATTCCGGGAAGAAGGTATCCCCCTCAACGTCCAGATCCACTTCGGTAATAAAAAGTTTCTCGGCATAGGGAAGTCCTTCTTTGTATATGCCCGCGCCGCCCGAGAGATAAACATTCTCACCGGGGCGGAATTTTTCGGCGTAATCGAGGGCTTCTTTAACGGAAGATACCGTTACGCAATTTTCAAATTCATATTTTGCGGTGGAAGAAACCACGATGGTAAAACGGTTGGGCAGGGGCTTCCCGATCTCATCAAAGGAACGGCGTCCCATAATGACCACATTTCCCGTGGTAAGCTCGCGGAAACGCCTTTGTTCGCCTTTGATCCTCCAGGGAATACGACCCTTATCTCCAATAACCCTTCCGTGTGCGTATGCAACTATCAATCCGATCATATCAGTAACCTGCCTTCCAAAACCATTATAGGCTTTGTTTCTCCAAAAATAAACCCGCGATATTAACAGGAACGTAGGCCTTGACCTTGGTACCGTTTTCGACATACTCTTCGGAAACCACCTGTCCGTAGCGATGGATCTGTGAAATAAGGCTTCCGTCCGAATAAGGAACCACAACATCGATCAGGCGCCTGTTTTCTTCAAGGAGCTTTTCGATGGCATAAAGAAGCTTATCAACGCCCTCTCCCGTAGCTGCCGAAATATTTACGGCAACTCTGGCGGCAAGATCTTTTAAGCTCCTGTCGGCTTCCGCCGAGTCGATCTTGTTCATGGCTGTGATCACGGGCTTTCCCGTGATTCCCAGTTCCGCAAGCGTATCGTATACCACCTTTTTGTGCATTTCCGCATCCTTGTCGGAAGCATCCAGAACATGGAGAATGTAATCCGCGTACTTTGCTTCTTCAAGTGTACTCTTAAAAGCATCCACCAGATTGTGGGGGAGCTTATTGATAAATCCTACGGTATCCGTGAATAAAAACTCCTGACCGCCCTCTGTTTTACAGACTCTCGTAGTGGGATCCAGAGTTGCAAAAAGCATGTTTTCCGCAAGAACTCCCGCTCCCGTAAGGCGGTTTAAAAGTGTGGATTTTCCGGCATTTGTGTAGCCCACGATGGCGATTGTGGGAACCGCGTTTTCGCTTCTTTTCTTTCTGGTGGTCTTACGAACGCGCTCCATGTCCTTTATGTCTCTTGAAAGGGTGGAAATGCGCCTGTTTATCGCACGGCGGTCGCTTTCGAGTTTAGACTCACCGGGACCTCTGGTACCGATACCGCCTCCAAGTCTTGAAAGTGCCTTACCGAGTCCTGCCAGATGCGATGCTCTGTATTTAAGCTGCGCAAGTTCAACCTGGATCTTACCCTCTCCCGTATTTGCATGAGCCGCAAAAATGTCGAGGATAAGCATGGTACGGTCTATAACCTTACATTCAAGGATATCGGAAAGGTTTCTTATCTGTGCCGGAGAAAGCTCGTCGTCGCATATTATTCCGTCTGCGCCCAAAGCCTCAACCAGTTCCTTGATTTCATGTGCCTTTCCGCTTCCCATATAAGTACCGGGATCCCGGTTGGGAAGCTTTTGAACAACCATATCAAGTGTTATTCCGTTGGCGGTTTCAAGCAGCCTTGAAAGCTCCTCAAGGGAGACCTTTGCTTCGTCCGCGTTATCGGAAACCGCTACGAGTATGTATTTTTCTGCCTGCTGTAATTTGTTTTCTGTCATATAATCACCCCTCTCTACCGACATTCCCCGTCGCTAAACAAAAAAAGAGGGTCGGTATTTACCGACCCTCAGGAAACTGAGTTTAATCAGTCAATATTGGAAACAAGTGCAAGAAGATCTGCGGTAGCATCCTCGTTGTAGCTTACAACGGTAATGGAGCTGATGTAGCCGCCCTTGATCAATTCAACCTGCTTCTCATAAAGGGTAAGACCACTGTACTCGCCCTTTACGTTAAGGCATGCAACGGTCTCACCAAGAAATTCTGTGGTGGAACGTTCGCAAGTAACATTGGTAAAACCTGACTGTGCAAACATTGACTGAATGTCGGGAATTGCAGCGTCGATGATAAGTTCGGGAGTGATAGCCGGGCTGTCAACACCTGCGCCGCTGATATTTACATTTAATGTCTTAAGACCGGAAAGATCGGAAAGATACATGGTTGTAACAACGGAACCATCGTTGATTGCGGTAGCGATCTTTTCGTTGTTGTCTCCAAAGAGACGTGCGGTAGACATGCTGAGTGCTTCGATCTGCTCATCGGTAGCGAAGGTCATTCCTTCAGCGGGAGTAATCTTTACGTTAAAATATTCATCAACATAAACGCCGTCAACTACTTTACCGAGAGAAAATTCCTTGGCATCAGCCTTGGATTCGTCTTTTGTTTCATCCTTGGTATCGTCCTTGGACTCATCCTTAACGTCTGTCTTTGTGTCGTCTTTCTTGTCTTCTTTCTGATCCTTGTCAACGGATACGCTTGCCTTTACATCCTTGTCCTCAGTCTTTGCGGAGCAAGCAGATGCGGAAAGTACAAACATAGCTGCCATAAGGAACGCAATAATTCTTTTCTTCATTTCAATTCTCCTTTCAGAAAAAAACTTGGCGGTCCCCGCAGGTTTACGCGTAGCATAAGATCCTGCGAAAACACACAACTGGTATTCTAACCACGAAAAACACTTTCGTCTATGTGGAAAATTACCAAATAGGTTTCTTCTTTCGGGAGATATGTGTACTAAAATGTCAATCGACCATCTCACACTGTGATCGTTTATTTTTTCAGGAAGAACAGCCTCCTGTGTTCCTCTTTTTCTCCGGGCCAGGCAAAATGATCGAGTTTTTCAACCGTGAAATACTCGGAAAGAAGAGCTGTCCACTCCTCATCCGTTAAGCACATCATTCTGAGAACGCCGTTTACAAAAAGATATTTGTCCTCTTTAACATCAATACCTTTCTCGGGATTCGGGACGGGCTTTGCATAGTAATTTAAGCCGATAACGATTTTAGCGCCCTTCTTCGCCACACGGCTTAAATTCTTGACAATGTCTCTTGCAATGTCCATGGGAACCACATCCACAACATTGCTGCAGATGATTCCGTCATAGGTTTCTGCGGGTTCTTCGGAAAGCCAGTTCACGGAAACCGCCTTGCTTTCTATTTTGTCAGCAACTCCGTAAGCCTTTGCATAAAAGTCTGTGGACTTCTTTCCGTTATCGATCACGTCAACGGCGGTAACCTTCCTGCTTCCGGTCTTAACGGCGG
>DBVS01000080.1:6615-6940 GCA_002308235.1 Lachnospiraceae bacterium UBA1258 | reverse complement strand
GCGAAGGAGCAAGTTCCTTCCACTCATCCTCTCCTGCGACCTGCCCCTCGGCTCCCGCCATGTCCTCATCGCTTATGTAAAAGTTCTTATTCCAGAAATCCACGGAATTCTTATACGCTTCTTTCATGGTTTCGTTCATTTCCCATACCTCCTGTAACACGATTTTCATGCACGTCTTATAATCAGAATTTTATCAAAGGTTTGCGGATTATGATATACATTTTTTGCTATAAATATCTAAAATTCTTATTAAAAGCAGGCATAAAAAGAGCCCCGGATCCGGAGCTCTTTTACAAAAACTTTTATATTACGGGAGGGATTATCA